>CAZQMD010000208.1:0-8917 GCA_964594185.1 uncultured Afipia sp.
AACCGGCCAGCCTCGAGAACCTTCCTGCGTCCGCGGCCGGAACATGCGCCGGCGAAGACTAGCTCAACTCGACATCCGCGCGCGGTGCGGCTTCAAGAAAGAGCCCGGAGGTGCGGTCCGGGCTTTTTCGCATTAGTAGTAACGGTAATACCGCGGCCGATAGTAGCGCGGGCCGCCATAGTAACGCGGTCCGTAATAGGCATAGGGTCCCGGCCCGTAATACGCATAACGCGGTCCGTAGCCATAACCATATGGCCCATAGGCACCGTATGCTCCGGCCGCCAGCGCGCCGGCGCGGATGCCTAATCCGATGCCCGGTCCCCAGCCCCAGCCGCCACGATGATAGTAGCGGGCTTCGGCGGGCGCAGCCGCGAGGGTGACACCGAGTGTCGCAACCGCAGCCGCAATCAGAACTGCCTTCCTCATATGCGGACTCCTTACACGTCTGATGATCGGCAATAACGCGCCTGCCGCCGGATGGTTGCCCGGATAATTCGCCACGCCGCGGAACCAATTCGCCGCCACGGTTTTGTCTCATTGTGATGGGGCACAAGAGGGCTGTCTGATGAAGCTGATCGAAATCATCGCCGAAGACCGTCCGTTGCGTTATGCCTTTGCGGGGCTGGCTGTCCTGCTGATGTTCGGCATGGTGATGAGCTGACGCATTCTTTCGCGCGGAACCCGGCGCAGGCCTGCGGCGTTGACGGTGATCGGGCGCGTGCGCCCTGAGCTTTCATCAGCCTGACAGCACCACCTGCGGAGCCGCGTCATGCCCTATGCGCTTTTCGTCGAGGATCATCAGATCAGCCGCGCGCTGCCGACCGAGCACGATGTCTGGCACTATGCCGACGATGCCGGCCTTGTGGTGGATGCCCTGATCCAGGACGAGACCGGAAAACCCGAGCGCATTCTCGAACAGGGCTACAGCATCCGTCAGGCCGAACCCGAACAGGCTGGGCCGGAGCATGCCGGGCCGGAAGAGGCGAAGCCGCTGCCGGGAATCGAGATGCCCAAGCGGGTGGCGTAAAAACCGCATCCTTCGAACGTGTATCCCTTGAAATGGCACGACGCTGAAAGCGCGGGGCCTGACCGCCTCCGGTGCGCATAAATTCCCTAAGTTGTCTCTCGTCCTGAACATCACCGCGTAGCGACAACGGCCGCGCCTGCTGTAAGCTGCGCCGGGGACATTCCGGGGCGGCACGCATGACCTTTCTCGCATGACGGTTTTGATCGTCGCTCTGTGGAGCCTCGTCGGTGCGGTCACCGGGATGGTGATCCTCGGCGAGCTTGGGCCGCTGTTCGGCTTCCGCAACATGGAAGGCTCATCGGCGATCTTCGGCGCGTTCGTCGGCGCGCCGCTCGGCCTGGTCTGCGGCGGCGTCTTCGGTTACCGGATGTCGAAGGGCTATGGCGAAGACATCGCGAAGCGAAAACGGTTTTTCCTTATCACGCTTGGCGGCATCGCGGCGCTGATCGCGGGCGGCTTCATCTTCGAGACGATCCGCACCAGCGATTACATCGACACCAGCAACCAGAGCGCGATGTTTCTCAACGCGCAGATCCGCCTGCCGCCGGGTGTCGCAGCACCTGACAAGAGCAAGAAGATCGTGATGGAGCTGCGCAGCGACAAGGAAACGCGCAAGTCGTCGCCCTATAGCGAGCCGGACTGGAAACTCACGGACGGTCACATGCAGGCTTATGCGAGCGTCGAGGTCTATCGCGCGACCGACAGGCGCACGCTGGCGGTGACCATCGGCGACGGCCCGACCTATCTGTTCAAGCTGAAAGCGCCCGCGCGCCCGAAAATCTATTCCTACGAGGGCGACTGGCAGAAGCCCGATGGCATTGAGGGCGCAGCCAGCGGCGCGGGCGAGTGGATGGAGATCAAGGTGGCGATGTGAGGGGGCCTACCACGAACCACCACCATGAAAGATTATCGTGCGCTACGGGAATAACTTGTGCTTTTCGGAGCAGGAATCATCTCGGGAAGAAATTCAAAACCTAGCTGCCCGCCACTATTCCAAATTAATCGCGATCGCCGCCGCACTTTTCCGTTCGGTGTTAGAACCAGAAAGCAATCGCCTGTTTCGATGCGGGGATCGAGAGCTCCGGAGATGGAAACTTTCGCGCCCGTCGCCGAGATATCCAGCACCAGGCAGGCTGTGGAGCATGTGCCGTCGCTTGCTAAGATCCGCGACGTGAAGGCGTGGCGAAACGCCACCCGCGGTTTTGCTCTCTGTTCCTTTTTCATCGTGTCCACCACATCATCTGTTCGGGTGTCAGCCGCGACGACAGATGAAGCGCGATAAATCGCGCAAGCACGACCCGGCACCAGAAGATGCGATGTTCATCTAACGCACGATTGTCCGTTTCCGCGGACATGCCGGTGTAGGCCGGTTCGATATCGTCTAAGGCTTCCCGCAGCGTGTTGCTGGCGCGGGTCATGGCGTCCATGAGCCGCCGGTCGAGCGCTTCGATACCGTGAAACGGGTCGCGGGCCTCAAGCAAGCTGCGATGGGAGGGCGTTTCGACGAGATGCATTGTCACGGCGTGGCTTCTTCGTGCTGATGGAGCAAGGGTGCAATTTGTTCGAGCAATTGGCGAATGCTAGCTTGGCCTTTGTTTTAGGCGTGATTCGCGAACGGTGCTTTAATCCCGCCAGTGAAAGTGCTGCTCATGTCGTGTTCGTTTTATGAGTGGCGAGTGCATTTTTTGAGTAGTTGCCCACCTGTCTTGCCTCGAACGAGAGCCGCCGGATGTCCATCGCTGGGCAGATCAGTCCCCTTCAAAAATTTCCGGTTGTCTCGACCCGCTGCCCCGACGAGATGGCGCACACGCTGACGACGGTCTATGGCGCGGCGCGGTTCGATCTGCTGACAAAGGAAAACTTCGAGGCGCGCGCCAACTTCGTTCAGTTGCCCACGGTGTCGCTCGGCTTCTGCGCCTATGGCTCCGAAGTCGCGGTCGATTTTCCGGAGGCGGAATATGCGAGGCAGCAGATTTCGCTGCGGGGAACGGCGCTGACGCGGATCGGCGGCAAAGCTGTCGAGACGGACGGCGGCAGATCCTGCATCACATCGCCCGGGCAATCGGCGACGCTTGTGTTCGGCGAAGGCTATGAACAGCTCGTTCTGCGCATCAGCAAGCAGGGCATGATCCAGAAGCTGCGGGCCATTCTCGGTGCGGAGCCGGCCGGAGCGCTCCGGTTCGAGGAAACGTCGGCGCGAGCCGCGCCCGATACACAAAACCTGCTGCGCGCCGTGTCGTTTCTGGCGCAGCAACTGGACTCCGCGTCAGTGGAGTTGTCGCCTCTTGTGCAGCATGAGCTTGAGCAGGTGGTCGTGGTCGCGTTTCTTTGTGCGAACCGCCACACCTTCAGTCATTTGCTCGAGCGCGGCAGCAAGGATGCTGCGCCATGGACCGTCCGCCAGGTTGAAGCCTATATCGAGGCCAACTGGGATCAGCCTGTCCGCATCGAGGACCTGTCCGCGATCACAGGTGTCGGCGCGCGGGCGATCTTTGCCGCTTTCAACCGCAGCCGCGGCTACACGCCGATGGCATTCGCGAAATCGGTGCGGCTGAAGCATGCGCGCGATCAGCTCTCGCGTCCCGGCGCACAGACATCGGTGACGGGTGTCGCATTCAAATGCGGTTTCGCGAATCTCGGTCATTTTGCGCGAGACTACGGCAACGCCTTTGGCGAACGTCCTTCGGAAACACTCTCCCGGTCGCGCCGGTCCCAACCATAATCCACGGCACGGGAGCATGCCGCGTCACCGGCATGTGCAAGCTGGCGGTGACCATCGGCGATGGCCCGACGTATCTTGTTCAAGCTGAAAGCGCCCGCGCGCCCGAAAATCTATTCCGACGAGGGCGGCTGGCAGAAGCCCGATGGCATTGAGGGCGCGGCCAGCGGCGCGGGCGAGGGGATGGAGATCAAGGTGGCGATGTAGCGCCACGCGCGCGTGTTCACGCGCCCCGCGTTTCGTCACGCTGCTGTGATCCGTATTGAGGGGCCACGGCTCCGGACTGTGATCCGCTTCACACAGACATGCAGGAAGCCGCGCTTAGATGCGCGCCGGCTTTCGCATATCCGGGAGCCGAAGGAGCGCGGCATTCGTCGCCGCATGATCGGCGGCGTGACGCGCCCGAATTTCAGAACACGATTTCAGACGAAAAGGAAGAACACCATGTCCACGGTGATCGAACGGGGGCAGAGCCCCCACAGGACATTTGGAAGTTTTGCAATGCGGACACTGGCCCTGTGTTACGGCGTCGTGTCCTACCTGATTTTTCTCGGCACCTTTCTCTATGCCGTCGGCTTCGTCTCGCGCCTGATGGTGCCGAAGACGATCGACACCGGCGCCGAGACCTCGACGCTCCGCGCGATCTGCATCAATCTCGCGCTGCTCTCGCTGTTCGCCGTTCAGCACAGCGGGATGGCGCGGCAGGGCTTCAAGCGGCTGTTCGCGCGGTTCGCGTCGCCCGCGATCGAGCGCAGCACATATGTGCTGATGGCGAGCCTCGTGCTGGTGCTGCTGTTTTGGCAATGGCGCCCGATCCCGGCCATTGTCTGGGACATCGAAAATCCGCTGCTCGCCAATCTCGCCATGGGCGGCATGGCGCTGGGCTGGCTGATCGTTCTCTACAGCACGTTCCTGATCAGCCATTTCGAACTGTTCGGCCTGACGCAGGTGGTCAGCAATTTTGCCGGACGCGCGGTCGCGCCGATGAAGTTCAAGACGCCGGGGCTGTATCGCCTGATCCGGCACCCGATCTATCTCGGCTTCATCATTGCGTTCTGGTCGACGCCGACCATGACGGCTGGGCATCTGCTGTTCGCCGCCGTCACCACAGCCTACATCTTCGTGGGCATTTATCTGGAGGAGCGCGATCTCGTCGCCATGTTCGGCGACGAATACCGGCGCTATCGCGAGTACGTCGCGATGCTGATTCCGGGGATCAGGTAGGGATCATTGGTACGAGGAGGTCTAGAGACCTCCGCGTGCCGTTGGAGCGCGAAGGTCCAGCCAGCCCGTTCGGACTGAAGGCACCTGCTCGTCCGAAGATTTGTTCGTATCATGGCGCAGGCGAAATCATGATGACGTCGAAGCCTAGCAAGCGGCGCGGGCTATGATGTCGTACAAAGCGGGCGTCTTGAGGCCGAACCGGAAGAGCAGCAGCCGTGCCGGGGCTGGAGACGCCCAATCAAGCGGCTTGAGGACCGAGGAGTGAGGTGAATTTTATTAAAGAACAACTATCGCCGGATTGGAAAGCTTGGTGTTTCTTTCTCGGGTATCTGTGGAAAAGAGTGCTGACTTAGTGCTTCTAAGATCCGTTCCCGAGCAAACCGGTCATACCAGATAGTCTTCTTTTCGATATCTTTTCGCATCTGCTCTAGGCGGCCGCGGATTTTATGGAGCTCGGAGCGAGAACCTCTTTCGCGTTTCACAAATTGGATTGCGCGCAATAATGGTTCTTCAAGTGGATCGAATTGAAAACGAGCGTTTTCCACAAGCCGGGACACGACTTTGAAAAAATCTTCTAGGCGCCCATGGTTGATAAGAAAGTCAAAAAAGAAATAAGTTGTATTGCGGGCATACTCTTCCGACTTATCCGCCTTGGTAGAGGCTTTTGCGATATTGTTTGAATGGCAGTGTAGATGGAGCGTAATGGCCTCTTCGATGTCTCGGATCGCTTTATCTAATTCGAAATGAATATGGCTTCGCCCACGGTTATAAAGCAATGTTGCTTTACGCGATAAGAATTCAATTTTTTCGTCGTCCGTATAGCGCTTTCCTTGGCTGACAAAATCGGCAATCTTTATGCAATGTTCAAGGCCGTGTCCTGAGTTGCGCTCTACCATGAACCAGTGTTTTACTTGATCTATGTCTGGCTCAAATTTCATTGAGAATACGTGACCAAATAGCCTCCGTGCATCGTCAATTTGTGGAGGAAATTGACATGCGCAGACGTGCGCATGCAACGCAATGAAGCGTGGGTCTTCTGTTATTTTTGGAGGAAGCGACCTATCTAGGACAAGTCGCATTGCTTCCTGTCCAATTGATCTATCAGCAAGCCTAGCTGCTTTTTGTAAGAGTCCTTCTACCCGACTTTGCAGCCGCGAAAGTATCGGATTCTCGGGATAAAAATGCTTCTTATATTTTTGCACTCTTTCTTTTAGGGCGGGATAAAGTTCTAACTGCTTTGATTGCTCAAAAACGAACGCTCGGGTCAACGCACCAAGCTGGAAGGTTGTTTCGATTCCTATGTCGCTAACTTGCAGAAACATCTCTCGGATATCCGCGAGAGCATCCTTTACCCTGCCATCCTCGTAACGAGTTAGTGCTGTTATATCTGCGAAGGTAAGCGGACTTTCGTAAAGGGCGATGACCGCCAACACATAGCGAGCATAGTTATCAGCCGGGAGCGAATTCCACTCCCGCTGAAAAACATATTTTCGAACATCCTCTCCACTTCCCTCTTCGAAAAGTTGTATTGACCGCTCGTAGCTGCCGGCTGATCTTCGCAGGGCGATGATGCTTTCGAGTACCAGAGGTCGTCGCTCGGAGATCACAGCAAGTTTCGTGTGAACGAATCCCTTGTCCGGGGCCGGTACGCCAAACTGTTGCGCGCAGACGTTCACAAACTCTTCGTAGTCGTCTCCCTCAAGGCCAGGAACTTCGATTGAATTTGCTAGTGATTGGGAAGGAGCATTTCGTATCGTGTAAAGGATCTTTGATCGACGCTTCGAACGCCACAGCACGCCGTACAGGAAATCAAAACCGGCCTCCATGCCTTTTGTTGTAAGTGTATCAACGTCATCAATAACTATGAAATTCGATGTTAGATCGAACAAAGCTTTGAGTTCAGATTTAAGTTGTTCGATATCGAACTCATACAGAGGCTCTGTTGTCCAATTTGCCAGAGTTAAAATAGCCTCGTAGAGTTCTCTCTCGTTTTCGAAATCGACTCCTAAAAAATTAACAGCAGTTTGGTCCATCACATTGAGCATTTGCTGTTTGGCGCTCAAAAATAAAACATTATCTAAACGAGCTTCTCCGGAAATTCGGATATGGGCTCCTTCATTTTTGATTACTTTGGCTACCTCGTATGCGATTGTTGTTTTTCCGGAGCCCCCCTTGCCGTAAAGAAAGGTTCGAGGCTCATCTGACAACTTCAGCCATCCAAAAATTTTGTCTATGGTATTTAATCGACCAACAAATCGGTGAATTGTGGCGGGGCTTGGTGGCAATCCTCCACTAATTGAGTCCTCATCTCCATCAACAGATGCAGATTGGCAATACAGTGTTGCAAGATGCCGCGGCTCAGCGTGTACAACCTCACTGTTCTGCCTAACCCAGATTGTATCCGCCTTGTATTTTCCTATCGTTTTTTTGAAACGAATTGGAAGACTGGATGCGTGATTCGGCAACACGAGTAGGACATCAACGGCTTCATTTGTATCCGTGTCATAGCGTTTGCCGAGAAGAGAGGGTTGGTGAGATAGGAGCTGTTTTAAAGCTTGTTGGAGGCGGTCCAAGTTGGGAATAACTTTGTTATATCCCGGTCGTCGTGTTTTATCGTGCACGCCGAAGACAATTATTCCACCAGCGGTGTTTGAAAACGCGCATATCAAGCGGGCAATGCCATAAAAAAATTCGTCGGAATACGAGAAAGGCCACGTTTGTTTGAAATCCCAGATCAGTCCTTCTTGAGGGACATAGCTTCCATCTGCCTGAAGTAAATCATCCAGCAAGTGCTGTTTGTTCTCCGGCAAATTTTTGTTTTCTATGGCGGCTTTGATCACCGAGGTCATAGGTTTCCTTTGGAAAACTGCTGAAAAAAGTAACAATGCCAAACGAGCCGCGACAATCAAGCCATAGGTGGTTGACAATTTTAGCCGACGGATTATATTCCTATTTATCCCGCCTCACTTGAGGGGCGTTGCCAGGGACGCTTGATAGCGCGGGGCGGGATGCGGCGCCTGCGCGCGCGAGAAGGGACGTCCTTCTCCGCTCCCGGGAGGCCTCGGGTCATCGTCCGGGCTCACTACGGAGCTCTGCCGTTCGCGGCTGGACGGTGGACAGGATGAAGGCAGGCGAAAGCCTGCCGGATCAGGATACGTCCGTCCTGTCCCGGAAGTACGATCCCGAGGACAGAAATCGCTGCGGCGGAGCGCTGACAAGGCGTTTCGCGGCCAGCCTCTCGTGGCGACACGATGCGGGCCGCGCACTCAACTCCAGGCGCGTCTTTCGGCGCTCCTCCTCCCTCTCTTCAACGAGAGGCACTTCAGGTTTGACGACATCGCTGAACGGACATCCGCGTTTTCCGCGCGGGAAAGCGATGATGCGTGGTCCGCAAAATTACATCACATGGAGAACGGCATGGTTGGCACAGGGAAGGGCAATGATGAAGACGGCAGCGTGGGATCGGACTTCACTGAAGAGGATCGCGACTATTTTCTGTCGGAAGAAGGCATCGTCGATCTGATGCGCGCGCTCTCGGACAGGTATGAGAATTTTCGCAGCTGTCCCGTGAAGCGCTGCCTGCGCGCGCGGCGTTGCCAGGGGCCGGACATGATCTGCCAGCTCAAGGAGCCGTCGCGCACCGCGCCGCGCGCCGATGTCGAGACCGCCAATGCGCGGATGCGGCAGATCGTCATGCAGCGGCTGGAACGGCAGGGCATCTGGTGAGAACGGGATCTGGTGAGAGTGGCATCTGGCGAGAACGGCATCTGGTGCGAGTGGCCGATGCGACATTTCGCCGGATTCATGTTCGCTCGCGCAACTTGCGCCGCAATCGGACGTTCCTATGTCAGGCTGCTGTTTGCGCGAAGTCCGCGCCAGCGTGTGTTAACCGAGGTGTCAGCCACCATGACGAGCGCCAGAATGACCGACGACATCTTTATCGACCG
>CAZQMD010000209.1:0-8916 GCA_964594185.1 uncultured Afipia sp.
CGAGGCTCACTTCAAGGAAGGCGCCGACGGCCCGGGACGCTCCTCGGGTGGGCTTGGTCGTCACGGCGATTTCACAGCGATCTGAGATTTTCGCTTTGAGGGGAGGTGCGGCAACTCGCCTCTCCATTGTCTGTGCATCATGCGCGCGAGCGTTACTGAAGTCGGATGTCAGATCTTTGGAGGCAATCTAAATCCTTGCCATTGCGCCAATGCCGTCGATCTCGGCGAGGAAGCGACCGCCCAGCTTGCCGATCCGGCTCCCTCAGCTGAACGGTGATCTATGACCGGCAGCGGCTGAAGCTGGTCGAGCTGGCTTTGGGAGAATTGCCGGAGCGAACGCGCATCGCATTCGGCGGGTGCCGTACCTCATGAAGGAATTCAGCTCGATCCGGTCGATGTGTCCGGCGGTATCTCATCGACGGATGCGCCTTATCAGACGCCGGGATCGTCAGGATACATTTCGCAGGAGCAGATCCAGCGCCTGCCGCCGACCTCGGTCGGCGACATGTTCCGCAATACGCCGGGCGTAATTTCAGCGGGCAACCGCAACGGTCAATCGCTCGATCTCAATATTCGCGGTCTGCAAGGCATGAACCGCATTGCCACTCTGGTGGATGGTGCGCAGCAGACGAGCTCGACCTATCGCGGCTACAAGGGGCACTCCAATCGGAAATTCGTCGATTCAGAATTTATCGGCGGCATCGATGTGGAGAAAGGCCCGAGCGGCGGTCCGTATGGCGCCGGCGCAATGGGCGGCGTGGTCAACATGCGCACGTTGAACGCGAGCGACCTCGTTGATAGCGGAAAGACCTTCGGGGCACGGCTGCGCGGCTCGCTGGGAGGCAACACCATCACCCCGCCGGCTCTTAATTCGCTCAAGGATCTTGAGGGCAACCGGCTGAATCCGCGCGTCGGCGTCACGGTCAAGCCTTGGGAGGGGGTTCAGCTCTTCGCCACATACACCGAAGGCTGGCGTCCGCCGAGCGTACGTGAAACGCTTCTCAATATGCCGGGCTTGCTGGTGCCGAACCCGCAACTGAGGCCCGAAACCTCGAAGAACTACGAATACGGAATCAACTTCCTGCGCGACGGACTTTTCCAGAGCGGCGACAAGTTTCGCGTCAAGCTGGCGGTGTTCGACAACAATTATGAAGACTATATCATGCGCGAGTACGGCATCTTTGTCGGCGTACCCACGACGCAGCGCGTGTTCGGCAACATTCCCTCTGCGCATTTCGACGGAATCGAACTGTCCGGATCGTATGATGTGGGCAGGTTCTTCATCGAGGGCAACTACAACTATTACACCAACGTCGATTTCTGCAATCGAAGAGGAAATTTCCGAAATGTTCCGTGCGCCGATTTCACCAGCGGTGCAGATTATTTCGCCAATTACATTCCGCCGAAATATGCCGGTGCGCTGACGGTCGGAACGCGCTGGCTGGATCAGAAGCTGATTGTCGGCGGCCGCATGACATTTGCCGGTCCGCGCGCCGTGGGACGGAAGGATGTTTCAAGCAGCACGGTAAATTCAGACTGGAATCCCTACCAAGTGTACGATCTTTTCGCGAGCTACAAGTTTGACGACATGGTGTCGTTCAATGTGAGCGTCGAGAACGTTTTCGACCGGTACTATCTCGATGCCATCACGACTGCACTCGTCCCGGCGCCGGGAAGGATGATGCGGCTTGGTGCAACTGTGAAATTCTAACGCGACTTTTTCCCGAAAAAATCTCATGTCCGCGACACTCTCCGCTGGTGATTTTGACCGGCGCAGACGACAATGGCCACATGACCGATGCGGCCACAGTTTCTCCGATCGCAGCCGCGCGTAGCGCGCCCTGTTTCCCGACTCAGGGAGAAGCCTTCCGGGTCTGGCTGCGTATTGCCCTGCTCAGTTTCGGCGGTCCCGCCGGACAGATCGCGGTGATGCATCGCATTCTGGTCGAGGAGAAACATTGGGTTTCGGAAAGCCGGTTTTTGCATGCGCTGAACTATTGCATGCTGTTGCCCGGCCCCGAGGCGCAACAGCTTGCCACCTATATCGGCTGGCTGATGCACCGGACGCGCGGCGGCATTGTCGCGGGCGGGCTGTTCATCGCGCCGGGCGTGATCGCCATCATGGCGCTCAGCTACATTTATGCGATGTTCGGCAATGTAGGCTTTGTTGCCGCGTTGTTCTTCGGTCTCAAGGCTGCGGTGCTGGCGATTGTGCTGCAGGCGGTGGTGCGTGTCGGAAAACGCGCGCTCCGCAATCGTCCGATGCAGACACTCGCCGCCGCAGCTTTCGTCGCGATCTTCTTCTTCAATGTGCCGTTTCCTCTCATCGTGCTTCTCGCAGGCGTGATTGGCTATTTGGGCGGCCGTGCCGGGCTCGCGGCGTTCTCTGCCGGCGGCAGTCACGGAAGCGAGACTTCAACGGCGCTGGTGGACAGCTTGCTCGGCGATGCATTGCCGCCGCATGCGCGCCCGAGTGTCGCGCTTGCGTTGCGGGTCGCCGCGGTCTGGCTGCTGCTCTGGCTCGTGCCGGTTGCGCTGCTGCTGCTGATGTTAGATGAAGGGAACGTCTTCAGTCAGATCGCGGTGTTCTTCAGCAAGATGGCCATGGTGACATTCGGCGGCGCCTATGCCGTGCTCGCCTATGTCGCGCAGCAGGCCGTCGAGAATTACCACTGGCTGAAGCCGAACGAAATGCTGGACGGTCTTGGCATGGCGGAAACGACTCCGGGCCCGCTGATCATGGTGCTTCAGTTCGTAGGTTTCATGGCGGCGTTCCGCGATCCAGGCGCACTCTCTCCTTTGGTCGCAGGAACGCTTGGCGGTTTGCTGGCGACCTGGGTCACGTTCACGCCGTGCTTTTTGTGGATCTTCCTCGGCGCGCCGTTCATCGAAACCATGCGCGGCAACGAGGCCCTTGCGGGCGCGCTCTCCGCGATTACAGCAGCGGTGGTCGGCGTGATCCTGAATCTTGCGATCTGGTTTGCGATCCACACCGTTTTCCGTGAGACGACGCCGATACGGCATCTGGGATTGTCGTTTGAGGCGCCGGTGCTCTCCAGCGTGGATCCATGGGCCTTTGCCCTCGCAATCGCAGCAGCAGTTGCCATTTTCCGGGTCAATGCCGGGGTGCTGCAAACATTGGCCGCTTGCGCGTCGACAGGCGTGTTGTTGTACGCCACCGGAGCGATCTGACGATCGGCGGGATGTTGCATGATCATTGCCGCGGATCATGGCGGCAGGACTATTGGCCAAATTCAAATGCGGCAGGCGGAATTTGACGGCGCGTCAACGTGCAAGCGGGCAACGTTTCCGTTTGCAAAACATATCGGTGACCGCCCTCCCGCGATCATTTTGATCCATTCCTTTCAGGAACATTGTCAGGTGCGTTGCTCGGTGGATGCGGCATATCGCCCGAGCGATAGTGAATGACTGCTGTTATGTTGCCTTTGACTAGATAGTTCTATATCAGAACTTTGTAATTCTCAAACAGAATGTACTGTCAGGGAGGCATGTCTTGCAGTTCACCCGCCGTCAAATCCTGCGCGCCGGCGCAGCATCCGCATTGCTCCCGGCGTCCGCATTCGCAGCTCCGCAATGGCCAGAACGCGCGATCCGGATCGTTGTCGGATTCGCACCGGGAGGTCAGACCGACATCTTCGCCAGAACCTATGGCGAATTCCTCGGCAAGCAGACTGGCGCGTCGGTTGTTGTTGAAAACAAAACCGGTGCATTGGGATCGCTGGCGGCGACGGAAGTGAAGCGCTCGGCGGCGGATGGATACACCCTGCTGTTCAACACCTCCGGCGCCATGACGGTGAACCGTGTTCTGATCAAGGATCTCGCCTACGATACGGATCGCGATTTCGAACTGGTGGCCGCCATGCCGACCGGCGGGCTCCCGCTGTTCGCAAGCAGCAAGCTCGGCGTGAAAACACTCGCCGAATTCGTCCAGTATGCGAAGTCAGCGCCTCGGGTCAGCCTCGGAACATTCGGTGTGGGCTCTCCGGGCCATCTGACAATCATCGAACTCAACAAGCAGTACGATCTCAAGATCGAGCCGGTGCATTATCGCGGCGAAGCCCCGATGTTTACCGATATGGTTGGGCAGGTGATCGATGGCGGGATCGGAACTTATATTGGCGCCCAGTCTGTTCTTCAAAGCGGCGCGGGTGTGGCAATAGCGGTGCCGCGTAAGCGCCTGACCGTTCTTCCGGACGTCAAAACATTCCAGGAACAGGGCGCGACAGCGCGGTTGTTCGATCTGACGACATATCAGTGCTGTGCCGTTCCGAAAGGAACACCGAAGGACATCATTGAACGCCTGTCCCAGATTCTCGTTGCGGGCGGAAAGAGCGAGAAGGCCCTCGACATGTTCAAGATGTTCGGCATCAACGAAGGTGCGATGGATCTGGCCTCAACCCGCGCACTGTATGAGCGGGAATCGCCGATCTGGATCGATCTGGCATCGAAAATCAGCTGATCGGCCTGCGGCGATCTGAGGCTTTCCTGTTCGCAGCGGTTGTGATCTGCTTCATGGGTCACTCGCCGCGAGGATCGCATGAAGTGGATCGCCGGTTGCATCGCGCTTTGTCTGTCTGCGTTTGCAGCGTCTGCGCAGGACAAGCCGCCGCCGAGCGAATGTCTGGCTATCGCGCAGTCGCTGCCGCGTGTGATGTTTGCGAGTCTCTCGCGGGTTGCAGCGAGCAGGGGTGAGGTCACCATCACCTATGCGGGGCATTCGACCTACATCATCGAGACGCTGGGCAATGTGACCATCGCCACCGATTTCAGCGGAGCCTATACCGCGGGGAAGTCACCGAATGTGGTGACGATGAATCGGGCGCATTCGACCCACTACACGCTTCATCCCGATCCGGGTATTGCCCATGTGCTGCATGGCTGGGGCGAAGACGGCCAGCCGGCGCGGCACGCCAGGATGATCGGCGATGTGCTGATCCGGAACGTGACTACCGACATCCGCGCCTTCAGTTTCGACACCGAAGCCCTGCGGAAAGACGGCAACTCGATCTTCATTTTCGAGGTGGCCGGTCTGTGTATCGGCCATCTCGGCCATTTGCATCATCCGCTCGACGAAACCCACTATGCCGCGATCGGCCGTCTCGACATCGTCATGGTGCCGATCGATGGCACGTTCACGATGTCGCTTGATGGCATATCGGACATCACGCGGCGGCTGCGGTCGTCCATTGTGCTGCCGATGCACCGGTTCGCAACGCCGCTGAGCGATTTTCTGACGCGGATGAACGGGCAGTTCGAGATGGACATCCGCCCCGAACGGTCATTCTCGGTCTCGCGCGACACGCTGCCGAAGAAGCCGACCATGATCGTGCTGGATGGCGTGTAGCGCACGCCGCGCGTCAGGATGTCGTCACTGTGCCGGGGCAGTCGCCGGCTTGCGCGCCGGACGCTTCTTCACGGCCGCAGGCGGAATGAACCGGACGCCGATCTGATCGCCGCTCAACCGCACGAATTCGCAGCGCCGATAGGCGAGGCCTGTTGATGAGAGCAGCAGGAAGAACTCCCTGAGATCGAGTCCTTCGGTCGAGCCGTTGATGGTCAGCCGCGCCCCGGTCTGTGAGACATCGAACATCGTGCAGGGCCGGCGCCATGTCCCATCAATGGCCATCATATGGACTTCGATCCCGTGCTCGAAATTGACCCGGTCGCTTTTTCTGCTTCCATACGCCATTGGGCGATTCCGTTTCTGCAGTGCTGCCGACGAAGGAACTGGTTCTTCGAGATCTGGATGGCCTCAGGATTGTCTGATCTGCCAGAACCGAAGCAACCGTTCGGCATTTGGCCTGGTCAGTTTTGCGAATTCCGCTTCAAGCTTTTCGGTCAGGCTTTGCGGCATGGCGCCGGGTGGGTACTTGCACGACAGGATGGCGCAGGTTGTTTGCCATCCGAGTCCCGCGCCCTTGCATGCGATGAGAAGTCCCTCGTCGCGGGGGCTCTCCATCAGCGGCTTGATGATGTCGATGGGCGCCGCGCACAGAACGGAAAGACCGGCTACGACTTCTTCGTACTGCCGCTCTGTTGCTAATGTCCGAAGCTTGCTGTCGGTCAGTTCGCCGCGTTCCTTCAGAAGCTTGGTCAGACGCAGGGCCGCATCGAAGTTGCGAATCTTGTTGGAATCCCGCGAAACCTTCTCGGCGATCTCCTTGAGTGTGCGGTCGATCTCGTCCTGAAGCTCAGGTGGCATTTTGGACATCAGCCGCGCGCGCACGGCTTCGGTGGCCCGTAGCAGGAGCTCGCGCAGAAGCTGCAGAGGCAAATCGAACCGCAGGCCGGTTTTTTCGGCCAGTGCGTCATCGGTTTCTGAGGCCTGCAGCAGCGTGGCAAAGCCGCGCTCCGATATCTTTGCGCCCGCGTTGTTGACCACGCTGTGCCTGACCGCCCGGTTGCCGCGATCGAGCAGGACATCGGTGATGACGGCTTCGATGTTGGCGCGTTCCGAAATGGCGAACAGGTGGCCCTGACTTTTGGTTTTAGCGATTTCGACCAGGTCATGCGTCGTCAGGCGCGTGGAGTGTGTCAGGATAGGGCCGGCGACCGCGATCTCGTCATGTTGCGCCAGCTTCAGGGTGACATCGCGTGGAGAGTTATCGACCGGTGCAAGGCGTGTGCTCAGTTGGGTGAGCGCTCTGGCTTCGACCTTCTGGATCAGATGACCGAGCACATCGTCGAAGACGCGAATCTGGTCTTCGTTGAGGCGGTTTGCATCGTAAAGAAAAAGGTCGGTGACACGCCGCAGGATAGCGATGCGCTTTTCCGACGCTCCGCTTTGCAACGCGGCGTCGAGCTCCTCGAACAAGGATAGCGCTGGACTTTGCATGACCGGCAATCTTTTGGCCGGCATCGCGCGGACTCTGGATCTTGAAAATAAAGCGTGACTTTGAAATCGGTCCGTGAATGCCGGAGTGTATTTTCACTTAAATGATGCGGGTCATGCTACCGGCGAAATGGAACTTTTCGATTAACGGGAACCCGGCTAACGCAATGATTTTGAAATGCTATTTCTGGTTTTCATACCCCATTTGGGGTACGTGATCCTGCACGATAATGAGGCAGGTGATTGAATACCGCGGGAGCGACGGTTCAGAACGCCGCGGCGAGATCCCTGGCGCCCTGCAGGTTGATCTGATTGTCCATCCGCGCATCTGTCGCCGCGAGCAGTTTCGCGACGGTGTTGTTGCGGATCGCGACGGGATTGCGTTCATAGCCGTTACGCTGGAAAAAGTTCGATGTGGGGACGATGACGCGCAGCGCCTGCGGCATCGACACCATGTCGAATCCGTTGCCGTCTCCGGTCAAGTTCATCATCTCCAGTTCGGCTGCGCTGAGCGGAGCGGTGTAACCCTTGCGCCTGGCGAAGTTCACCGAATCCATTAGCTTCAGCGTCTGCAGCAGCGGCCCGACATCGATGTCGAGATTGAGCGCATGAACCGCGATGCCGCGCGGGGTGACGCCGAGCTTTTCATGGGCGCTCCACTGGTTGGGAACGGATTTGCTGAACGTGACCATGTGCTGGACGATGGCGGTCTTGCGCTGCAGTTCGGCCTTCTGTGCGCCGCTGGCCTGTTGGGTCTTGTCCTGCATCGCCTTCACAACGTTGCCGCCGTGCTCAGCCAGAATGCTGATGGTATTGGTGGTCAGGAGCTGATTATAGCCGAGCGCGGTAGAGATCGCGCGTGCTCCGGGCCGGCTGCCTTCCAGTCCGGCCTGTACATCGTATTTGCCATTGCCGCCGGACTCGAAGCTGTAGATCCGCACCGCCTGATCGCGGGTCAGGCCGTAACTTGACGCGACACGCGCATAGGCCCGCTTGTAATCGATCTCGGTTGAGGGCTTGCGCGGCGTGAACTGAAAATGCTCCTGCGCCTGACTGAGGAAATCCGCGACGACCGGCAAGGGAGCCCGCGGCTTGGGCTGTTTCTCCGGGGGCGACGGATCGGCCGGTTTCGGCGGGCCGCTATAGACCGGCGGCTGGGTCAGGACATAGTCCTCGGCAATGATGGTCTCGTTGTTGCGCCGCTTGGCGTTGCGCGCCCGCCGCTTGTCGCCGACAGCGGTCCAATAGGCCGCCGCTGCTTCATCGAATGGTTCGCGGACAGCGTTGTATTCGGCAAGCTTGCGGCGATAGTCCGCCATCTGCTGCGGCGTCTGGGCGAGGACGGCGGAAGGCCATGTCGCGGCAATGACCGCAACCGCCATGCCGGCCATCGTCCAGCGAAGGCCTCTCACATGAACACCGCGACGTTCTGCCGGCTGACCAGAACCGGCTGCCGATCCGCATTCCACAGGGTTGTCGCCTGGCTGGAATAGCCGCCCACCACATTCTCCGCCTTGGTCTGCAGCAGCCACCAGCCGTCATGGGTTTCGAGCCGGTCGGTGAGCAGGTCGACTGCCCAGGTCATGGTGCTGATCGGGCCGGGCCGGTCGAACAGGACGAGCGCTGCAGGCGGCGGTGCATCGGTGAGCGCGACCAGCGCGGCCATCGATGCCGGTTTCGCCGGGTCCTGATGACGCAGCCAGATCGAGAAGTTCGGATGCTGGCCCTGGCTGAAGGGCGGATGTCCGCCGGCAAAGCGGCCTTCGAAATGCTGGATAAAGTTCAGTCCGGGAATTTTCCGGAAAAACGGCGGGCAGGTCTCGGGTTCAGGCACCGTCGGCGCGGCGAGGCTTCCGTATCCGACCGCCGAGGCGCGTGCGGTGCCGTAACAAAGCGTGGCCCGTGTCGCCAGACCGGCTTCGCCAAACAGGTCGACGCCGACGAACACCGTGGACTTGCCTCTGCGCAGGATAGCCGGGCGGATCATCACCGTGCCGGATGCAGGCCCGACAAAGGAGAACTGCGCGGAGCGTAATGGCGGCAGACCGTCGAAATGCTGCGCC
>CAZQMD010000210.1:0-8916 GCA_964594185.1 uncultured Afipia sp.
GCTGGCGCGCGGCGGAATTCTCGCGCCAGTAATAAAAAGACCGCTCGCCTGCCTCACTTGTGCGGATCGCATAAAGCCCAGGCAGTTTGCCCGGCACCCGCACAACCCGTTCGATGCCGACATTCTCGCTAGCCCAACCCTTGAGCATTTCGTCGCTGAACGGATCGTCACCGATCGCCGTCACGTAATCTACATCCACACCGAGACGTGCGAGATAAACGGCCGTATTCAGCGTGTCGCCGCCATAGCTTCGCAGGAGGCGGTTATCCGCATCCTGCGAAAGCTCGATCATGCACTCGCCTATGCAGGCGACTGTCGTCATTGCGGGACCAGGGTTGTCAGCTCACGAATGTGCCGCCGAGTTCATCTTCGATGTGAATGCGGATGATATCGTCGAACGTCTTTTCCGCCGTTGTGAAACCAAGCTTCAGCGCCCGGTCGGTGACGAAGTCACGTGGCCATCCGGCGACGATCCCCACAATCGTCGGATCGGGCTGGCGCTTGATGCGCGCCGTGACGCTAGGACCTGCCACGCGCGTCAGCGCAGCAATCTGTTCGCCGACCGTCACCGAGAGGCCGGGCATGCTCAGCGCCCGGCGCGGACCGATGGTGTTGGTATCCATGGTGCCGGCATGCAAAAGGAAGCCCACTGCAGAACGCGGTGAGGCGTGCCAGTGACGGACATCCTCCGACACTGGAAGCACCGCTTCCTTGCCGGCGAGCGGTTCGCGGATGATGTTGGAGAAGAATCCCGACGCCGCCTTGTTCGGCAACCCCGGTCGCACACAGATCGTCGGCAAACGGATGCTGACGCCGTCGAGCAAACCCTTGCGGGTATAGTCGGAGATCAGCAGCTCACCGATGGTCTTCTGGGTGCCGTAGCTTGTCAGCGGCGTATTGAAAAATTCGTCGCCAATTTTATCCGGAAACGGTGCGCCGAACACCGCGATCGACGAGGTGAAGACTACGCGCGGCTTGTAGCCGCCGCCGATCGCCCGGATCGCATCGATCAGATAGCGCGTGCCGTCGAGATTGATGCGATAGCCTTTATCGAAATCGGCTTCAGCCTCACCCGACACGATGGCCGCGAGATGGAAGATAACATCGGGCCTTCCTGCGACAAGTTTAGTCACAGCGGCCTGATCGGCGACGTCGCAGGTTACAACGTCGACAGAAATTGAGGTTTCCGGTTTTGCCGGAGCAACAACATCCTGCAATGTCAAACGGGTGATGTCAGATTTCCCGAGCCGTCCTTCGCGCAACAGCCGATCAACAAGTTTGCGCCCGACCATACCAGCCGCGCCGAGAACCAGAATATGCAAGGTGTCGCCCTTCCGTGGAATTTCTTCTTGAACCTTATTCCTTCACCGCGCCCGTCATAGCCGACACATAGTGCTCAACAAAGAACGCGTAGAGAATGACCAGCGGCAGCGAGCCGACCAGCGCGCCGGCCATCAGCGATCCCCACTTGTAGATATCGCCGTCGACGAACTCGTTGACGATAGCCACGGGGACGGTCTTGTTTGGCGTCGATGCGAGGAAGGTCAGCGCGTAGATGAACTCATTCCAGCATAGCGTGAAGCAGAAGATGAATGCTGAAATCAGCCCCGGAATCGCCAGCGGCAGCACGATCTTGGTCAAAATCTGCCAGCGGCTGGCGCCGTCGATCAGCGCGCATTCCTCAAGTTCATAGGGGATGGTCTTGAAGTATCCCATCAGCAACCAGGTCGAAAACGGAATCAGCAGCGTGGGATAGACAAGGATCAGCGACAGAGGCGAGTCGAACAGGCCGTAGGAATGGATCACCGACGCCAGCGGAATGAACAGGATCGAGGGCGGGACAAGATAGGCCAGGAAGATCAGCGCACTCACCGTCTCCGCGCCCTTGAAACGCAGGCGAACGATCGCATAAGCCGCCAGGACGCTGGCTACGATCGAAAGAAACGTCGCCGCCGCCGCGACATACATGGTGTTCCACAGCCAGCGCGGATACTGCGTTTCGAACAGCAGCTTGTAGATGTGCTTGAACGTCGGCTTCACAACCCAGAACGGGTTGTAGGTCTCCATATCGATGAGTTGTTCGTCCGGTTTGATGGATGTCAACGCCATCCAGTAAAACGGGAACAGCAGGATCACGACAATAATGAAAAGCGGGATGTAGAGCGTGATGATTTTGCTAGGCAAGCTCTCCAGATAGCTCATGCCCTCGCTGTTATCGGTCGCGGACTGCGCCGATGCGGCTGGAGGATGTGCTGCGTGATCAGTCATTGTCGGATCCTTGCTGCCACTTGCGGCGCTGCATGCCGAACCAGGAGATGGTGATTGCGGCCAGCAGGAACGGGATCATCGCGGTGGCGACCGCCGCCCCCTCACCCAATCGTCCGCTGAGAATACCTCGCTGATAGCTTAGGGTCGCCATCAGGTGCGTCGCATTCACAGGACCACCGCGGGTCAGCGCCCAGATGAGCTGGAAGTCGGTGAACGTGAACAGCACCGAGAATGTCATCACCACGGCGATGATCGGCGTCAACAGCGGATAGGTGATGAAGCGAAAGCGCTGCCAGTTGCTGGCGCCATCGAGCGTTGCAGCCTCGTAGAGCGACGGCGAGACAGTCTGCAGACCTGCGAGCAGCGTGATGGCGACGAACGGAACGCCGCGCCAGATATTGGCGACGATGACACTGATGCGCGCCCAGGTCGAATCTCCGAGGAAGTTGATGTTCTGGTGGATCAGGCCGAGCTTGGTGAGTGACCATGAGATGATCGAGAACTGGGAATCGTAAATCCACCAGAACGCAATCGCCGACAAGACCGTCGGTACGATAAAGGGAATCAGCACTGCCGCGCGGATCATCGCCTTGAACGGCATGTTGCGGTTGAGAAGCAACGCCAGATAAAGCCCGAGCGCGAATTTGATGACGCTTGCGACGATTGTGTAAAGCAGCGTGTTAAAGACCGAGAGCCAGAAGACGCCGTCTTCGGCCAGCCACTGATAATTCTCAAGGCCGATGAACTCTCCCGGACGCCCAATGCGGACATCGGTGAAGCTCATCCAGATACCAAGACCCAGCGGATAAGCCAGGAACAGAAGCAGGAATGCTGCTGCCGGCAGCATGAACCAGAGCGCAATCCAGTTGCGGTTCGCGCTCAGCCGCTGCCAGCCCGACTGGGAACTGACATACGCCTGCTGTTTGGGCATCGACGCCGGTATCGTGCTCATAAGATCGAACCTTTGGATCGAACTTCAGCGCATGATCCACTATAGACCGTCTCCGGCCGGAACACGCGCAAATGTCATCAAGAAAAAGAGACCGGCGCGGAATGGCTCCGCGCCGGTATTGACGTTTTAGCGATACAGACGCTTGGCCTGACGCTCGGCAAAGGCAATCGAACCCTTGAGGTCTTCGCGGCCGGTGCAGTAGTTGGCGAACATATCGACGACGAGGAAGTCGGCGATTGCGGCCGCTGCATTCTCTCCGAGTGTACCGAGGCCGCCCGGTGTTAGCGTGCGCTTGGCAACATCGCGGTACACAGTGTTCTTCGGATCCGACGTCCACACAGGGTTGTTGTCGAAGCCATTCAAGAACGGTGAGAGATAACCCGACGCCGAGGTCAGCCACGGGTTGAACTGATCGGCCTCCATCATGAACGCGGTCAGCGCTTTGCACGCCTGCGGATACTTCGTGAAGTTGAAGGTTAGCATCGTGAACGGCAGATGCAGTTCGGTCGGCTTGCCGGCCGGACCGATCGGCATATAGGCGTGGTTCATGTCCTCGGCGATGTTTTTCGCTTCACGCTTCGCGGTCACATAGACGGAGATACCGTTACAGGTGACGTGAAGCTGACCGGCAAGGAACGCCTTGTTGTTCGAGGAGTCGTTCCACGACGCCGTGCCTGGAATGAAGTTGTCGTACAACCCCTTGACGTATTCCAGCGCCTTCGCCGTTTCCGGTGAATTGATGATGACCTTGTCGTTCTTGTCGACGAGATAGCCACCATGGGTCCAGAGCGCCCAGTGCAGCCAGGTGTTGGCGTCGCCCGACGCGTGACCGATGGCCATGCCGGCCGGCGTGCCGTTCTTGTTGAGTGCCTTGGTCAGCTCGAGGAAGCCCGCCGTGTCTTTCGGGAATTCCTTGAAGCCCGCCTTTTCCATCGAGCTGATGCGATAGTTCATCAGCGCGCCGGTGCAGGCGATGGGAATGCCGATCCACTTGCCATTCTTGTCCTTGCCGTAGGCGTTGGCCGAGTCGGCCCAGCCGCCGTACTTCTTGCCGAGATAATCCGCGACATCAGACACATCGACGCACTTGGTCGGCAGAAGATGCGGCAGCGAGTACAGCCCCCACACCATGTCGAGGCCCTGCCCCGTGTTGGCGGCGACCGACGCCTTCGGCTGAATGTCGTCGTAGGATTCGTTGGAGACGTTGACCTCGACACCGGTGGCCTTGGTGAAGGCCGCGATGATGTCCATGAAGGCCTTGTCTTCGGCTTCCACGAAGCGCTTCCAGCGCAGCAGGTTGATCTTGGCGCCGGCCTCAGGCTTCCACTGCGTGGTCTGCGCCCAGGCTTTTGCGAAGCCAAGCAACTGATCGGCCGATAGCGTCGCGGCGCCCGCGAGCACCGATGCGCCGCCCTTGAGCAACGAACGGCGATTTGGCGTGAATTTATCCATCTTATCTCTCTCCCTGTTGTACCGGCTCTTGCTTGTATCGGCCGGCTATTGGCTATGATTTTGATGGTGGTCGTAAAACTAATTGATCAGACGTTTTCCGGTTTCCCTATCGAAGACATGGGCGGCAGCCGGGTTCGGCCGCAGCCGGATCTTGTCGCCGGGCTTCACCGGGCGCCGGTCGCGAATGACTGCGATGAGATCCTGCTGACCGATCCGCGCGACAATCTGGGTTTCCGAGCCGGTCGGCTCGACCACGATGACATCTGCTTCGATTCCATCATCGGCGAATTCCAGATGCTCCGGGCGAATACCGTAGATCACCGGCTTGCCGTCCAAGCCGGTGCGGGAGGCCGCAAGCGGCAGCTTGCTGCCGTTCGCCGTCTCGACATGGGGCGTATTGCTGCCGACGAGCTTTCCTTCGAGGAAATTCATCGCCGGTGAACCGATGAATCCGGCGACAAACTTGTTGTCCGGGTGATCGTACAGTTCGAGCGGCGAACCCATCTGCTCGACGATTCCATCCTGCATCACCACGATCTTGTCGGCCATGGTCATGGCCTCGATCTGATCATGTGTCACATAGACCGTCGTGGTCTTGAGCCGCTGGTGAAGTTCCTTGATCTCGGTGCGCATCGCGACGCGCAGCTTGGCATCGAGGTTCGACAACGGCTCGTCGAACAGAAACACCCGAGGATCGCGAACAATTGCACGGCCCATCGCGACGCGCTGACGCTGGCCGCCGGACAATTGCCGGGGATAGCGGTCAAGCAACGGGGTCAGCGCAAGAATGTCGGCGGCACGGCGTACCAGCTTGTCGATCTCGGCCTGCGGTGCGTTCCGCAGCTTGAGCGAGAAGCCCATGTTCTTGGCAACAGTCATGTGCGGATAGAGCGCGTAATTCTGGAACACCATCGCGATGTCCCGCTCTTTGGGCTGAACATCGTTGACCACGCGATCACCGATCGAAATCGTCCCCGATGTGATCCGCTCCAGGCCGGCCAGCATCCGCAGCAGTGTCGACTTGCCGCAACCGGAAGGACCAACCAGAACGACGAATTCGCCGTCCTCGATCGGAACGGTCACGCCGTGCAGAACCTCAAATCCGCCAAACGATTTTCGCACGTCGTGAATATGCACAGACGCCATGCAGTCTTTCCTCCTCTGTCGTCCCGGCGTCGTCCGGCGAAAGCCGGCGCTGCTCTTTAATTTTTGGGTCTCGATATCCGGAAGCGTGTCGAAGCCATTCTCTGCGGTTTGCGCGTTCTTGCTATTAGACAGACGTATTAGCAGAGATTTTCGATTTTGTCCCAAAGATCGGATGTTTGATCCGGCAGCGTTGCAGATGCCGCGGCGACATGCAAACATTACCTGCACGCGAATGCACAAGTGTGCAGTGCGGGAGAAATCTTGTGAAAAAAAATGATGACCACGCCGCAACTAAAAATGGCGAAAAGCGCAAACTGAGGTCCCAGCTCTGGTTCGACAATCCGGACAACCCAGGTATGACGGCGCTCTATCTTGAGCGTTATCTGAATTACGGGCTGACCCGGCATGAACTGCAATCCGGCAAACCGATCATCGGCATCGCCCAGACCGGCAATGACCTCTCGCCCTGTAACCGGCATCACATCGAGCTGGCGCAGCGGGTTCGCGAAGGCATCCGCGAAGCCGGCGGCATTGCCATGGAATTCCCGACCCATCCCATTCAGGAAACCGGCAAGCGGCCGACCGCGGCGCTTGACCGCAACCTCGCCTATCTCAGCCTGGTGGAAGTCCTGTTCGGCTATCCGCTGGATGGCGTTGTCCTCACCACCGGCTGCGACAAGACAACGCCCGCCTGCATGATGGCGGCGGCAACCGTCAACATTCCTGCCATTGTCCTGTCGGGCGGCCCGATGCTCAACGGCTGGTTCAATGGCGAGCGGACGGGTTCCGGCACGGTGGTGTGGAAATCCCGCGAAGAAATGGCGGCCGGCAAGATCAACTATGACGAGTTCATGGAAATCGTCGCATCGTCAGCGCCGTCCGTCGGGCATTGCAACACCATGGGCACGGCCTCGACCATGAACTCGCTGGCGGAAGCGCTCGGCTTCTCGCTGCCCGGCTGCGCGGCCATCCCGGCGCCTTACCGCGAGCGCGGCCAGATCGCCTATGAAACCGGCAAGCGCGCCGTAGAGATGGTGTGGGAAGACCTCAAACCATCGGACTTCCTGACGCGAAAGGCGTTCGAGAACTGCATCGTTGTGAATTCGGCAATCGGGGGATCGACCAACGCGCCGATTCACATCAACGCGCTGGCCCGGCATATCGGTGTGGATTTGACCATCGAGGATTGGCAGAAATTCGGCCACGACGTGCCGCTGCTGGTGAACATGCAGCCGGCGGGCTTTTATCTCGGCGAGGAATATCACCGCGCCGGCGGCGTTCCCGCGGTGGTGCGCGAACTGATGAAACACAAGCGCATTCATGAGGACGCGCTGACCGTCAACGGCAAGTCCATGGGCGAGAACTGCAAGACCGCAGCAGTCCCCGATAGCGACGTGATCCGCACCTACGACAAGCCGCTGGTCAAGGATGCCGGCTTCATCGTGCTGCGCGGAAACCTGTTCGATTCGGCGATCATGAAGACCAGCGTGATCTCGAAGGAATTCCGCGATCGCTATCTGTCCAATCCGAAGGACCCGGAGGCGTTCGAGGGCCGCGCCATCGTCTTTGAAGGACCGGAGGACTATCATCATCGCATCGACGATGAATCCCTGAAGATCGACGAGCATTGCATGTTGTTCGTGCGTGGCGTCGGGCCGATCGGTTATCCCGGCGGCGCGGAAGTCGTGAACATGCAGCCACCGGCGGCACTGATCAAAAGGGGCATCACATCCCTGCCCTGCATCGGCGATGGACGGCAATCGGGCACATCGGGCTCGCCATCCATCCTGAATGCCTCGCCGGAAGCGGCGGCCAATGGCGGACTTGCGATCCTCAAGACCGGCGACAGGGTGCGCATCGACCTCAATAAAGGCGAAGCGAACATTCTGATCTCCGATGCCGAGGTCAAGCAGCGTCATGCCGATCTCAAGGCAAAGGGCGGCTTCCCCTACCCGAAGAACCAGACGCCGTGGCAGGAGCTCTATCGCGACACCGTGGGTCAGCAGGCCAGCGGTGCGTGTCTTGAGCTTGCGACGCGTTATCACAATCTCGCGGGCACTTTCGGCGTGGCGCGGGATAATCATTAACAACGTCATTGCGAGCGCGATGAAGCAATCCAGAAAAGCAAAACAAGCTGGATTGCTTCGTCGCTTCGCTCCTCGCGCTGACGGCCAGAAACAGCAATTGCACACGGGAAACGTCACATGTCCGACCGGCTGAAAGGCAAGCGTGCCTTCGTAACTGCAGGCGCAGCGGGAATAGGCCGCGCCTGCGCCCTCGCCTTCACCCGCGAAGGCGCGACCGTGATCGCAACCGACATCGACGAGGCGGGTCTGGCTGCATTGAAAAAGGAAGGCATAGCCGAGGTTCACAAGCTCGATGCACGCGACACCGCGGCTGTCGATGCCATGGCGGCAAAAATTGGCAAGGTGGATATCCTGCTCAATGCGGCAGGCTTCGTTCACAACGGCACGGTGCTGGAGTGTTCCGATGCCGATTGGGACTTCTCATTCGATCTGAACGTCAAGTCGATGCATCGGACCATCAAGGCGTTCTTGCCATTGATGCTGGAGGGTGGCGGCGGCTCGATCGTGAATGTCTCCTCCGCAGCCGGTGTGTTCAAGGCCGCGCCGAACCGCTACGTCTACAGTGCCACCAAAGCAGCCGTCGCGGCGCTAACCCGCGCCGTTGCGGTGGATTTCATCACCAAGGGAATCCGCTGCAACGCAATCTGCCCCGGCACCATTGAAACACCCTCGATGCTGGGCCGCGCTGCAGCTCTCGGCGCAGGCGGACGCGACATGTTCGTCAGCCGCCAGCCCATGGGACGGCTCGGCACGGCCGAGGAAATCGCCTCGCTCGCCGTCTATCTCGCCAGCGATGAAAGCGCCTTCACCACCGGCGTCGCCCACATCATCGATGGCGGCTGGACGCTCTGAAAACAAGAAAATCGGGAGAAACGCCTTGAACAAGATCGATCTGACCGGACGCTTCGCCGTTGTCACCGGCGGCGCACAGGGCTTTGGCCGTGCCATTACCGAGCGCTTTGTATCCTCGGGCGCAAAGGTCGCGATCTGGGATTTCGACGATAAGCTTGC
>CAZQMD010000211.1:0-8892 GCA_964594185.1 uncultured Afipia sp.
CCAGCCTGACAGCACCACACCGTCACCGACGCCCTCAATCCGGATGTCAGATTGTGGGAATGCCTGCTTCAGCGCGGCGCGCACGCCGTTGAGATCCCGCGTGACGGCGATGTCGTAGGCCGCCAGCTGCTGTCCTTGTGCGTCGAAGAAGATGATGTTGGTCTGGCCGACGGCCGCGCCGATGACGTAAGCCCGCTGAGCGGAGCGCACCACAGCATTGGCGATCTTTGGATCGGCGACGAGAACATCCTTGATGTCGCGCGGCAGGTCGATCACGACCGATTTTCCGATGCCAAGCGAAAGGAATCGCGCGTTCAACTGGCCGCCCGCGGCTGCAGCGGTCACGGGTGCGCGATAGTCGCTCGCGATCACCGGCGACAGAGCCGGGTTCAGCGTCAGCGCGCAGACCGCGGCATACGACAGGGCACGCACCATGAAGGTCCGTAAAGGTGCCTGATGTCCCTCTCGCGTCATCTTTTCGGTCCTCTCGATCACTTCCGTGTCGTCGCTGTTGTTGGAACGCCGTAACGAACGATATTGACGCTGTCGCGCTTGCCGCCTTCGTCCATGCCCGTGTCGTTGTTGTTGGCGTCGACGAGGCTGCGCAGGGCCAGTGACAGCGTTCCAGCCTGCCGCGCCTGTGCCAGGGATTCCGCCTGGCCGGGCTTCAGTTCGAGTGTCGCGGTCTTGCCAACCACGACCTTCTGTCCGTCCTTCTCACCGACAGTCTGGTCGATGGCGAGAACGCGGACGTTGGTCAGGATGGTTTCGGAGTTGATGGAATCCGCGCCGCCCCGGTCGCCGCCCTTCTCGCGCTTGGTCAGGATGACGTCGACCTTGTCGTTCGGCAGGATGAAGCCGCCAGCGCCGGTCTCCGGTGAAATTTCAGTCGAGATGGCGCGCATGCCGGTGGGCAGGATCGCCGCCATGAAGCCGGAACCGTTTCCCTTCACGAGCTTGGTGTCGCGGATCGGTTCGCCGGTCAGAAAGGGTGAGCGCGCAATGGAGCCGACAATCTGGCTCATGGCCTCGGCGCGATCGGTCTTGCGGATGAAACTCGCGCTTGCAGTCGATGTGGGCCAGGATTGCCACTGAATGTCGTCCGGCGTCACCGTCTGGCCCAGCGCGATATCCGAGCGGGCGACGAGAACGTCGGTGGTGTCCATGGTGGTCACGGGCACTTCGACCGGCTTTGGGCCGGAACCGCTTGCAAGATATGCGGCGGCGCCACCGGCGCAGACAGCAATGGTCAGGACGACAATCCGCGCGGTATTCATACGCTTCACTTTCCACATCACGCCGCAACGGACGGTCCCGTCGCTGTGGTGGGATTTGACCAGCTAAACGTCAAAGCATGGTTAATGAGGCGTATCTAAATCGCGTTAATGAGAAGTTGCGATCGTTCAGTGGCCGATGAAGCGCGTGAGATCGACGGCCTTCATCCATTCCGTTTCGGGATAGACGATCAGTGCGCCAAGCGCGAGGGCAATGCCGTAGGGAATACCCGTGTCTTTATGGTGAAGGTTCAGCAGCCACCTCTGCGACAGCAGCGGGTAGGGCAGCGGCCACTGCCGGAACTGCAGGATCAGAAGCGTCAGCACGCCGCCGAACAACGACGCGTAGACCAGGTAACCGATCAGCGGCGGGAAGCCCAACCACAGGCCGACCGCTGCTGCGATCTTGGCGTCGCCGCCTCCCATCCATCCAAAAGCGAAGAAGGCAAAGGCAACAACGAGCACCGTCAGGCCGGCTCCGACATGTAGGGCAATCTCGGACAGCGGCATTCCGCCAAAGCCGGCCAAAATGAAAAAGCCCGCCACGAGCAGCAGCGAGACGCGATTGGGGATTGTCATTGTGAAGAGATCGCTCGCCGCGGCAAAGGCCATCAGGGCCGGGAACACGAACAGGCGGGCGAGATCGAGGATCATGGGTTTGCCGGAGTCTTGCCGAAGTGAGCCGCGGATACTCACATGAATAAGCGATGCAGCAGGCTAACCGGCAGAAATGAACAATCCTCGAACGCGGGCTACCAGATGCTCATGATCCGGAACAGGGCTGTAAGCGAGGCCAGGATTAGAGCCGCACAGACCAGCCGGATGGGCTCGTCGCCAGACAGCGATACGAAGATGGATCGGGAATTCGGGCGTTTTCCGGCGGGTGACGGCTTCATACGCTTACGCAGCCTGCTGAGATTGATCCGGACACAAAAAAGGCTTCGGTTTCCCGAAGCCTTTTTTTAAGAAAGCCCGAAAGCTTACTTGATCTGGCTGTTCACGTTGGTGAACTTGGTGTTCAGCGTGGTGCCGAGGGTATTCACTGCGGTGATGATCGCGAGTGCAATGCCGGCGGCAATCAGGCCGTACTCAATCGCGGTGGCGCCGGATTCGTCCTTGACGAAGCGAGCAACGAGCTTGGACATCTGTAACTCCATTTGTACACGTGGCTGTAGAACTCTGGCCGTTGCGGGGGCGGAAACCACCGTGACCATGCGGTGAACCTACGCAGGAGGAATTGCAGCGCAGTTAATTCGATTGCCGAAATACCGAGGTATCAGCCTCTTCTTGCTGACGGTAAATGCTGCTTTAACGGCCAGGAATAAACACCACGGAGTGCTCAATGCTGTCTGTATTGCGGCTCCTTCCGTGGACTGGCGGGAACGCAAAAAAGGCTCCGGTTTCCCGAAGCCTTTAAAGATTGTAATTTTCAAATAGAAAACCGGCCGGTTACTTAATCTGGCTGTTGACGTCCGTGAACTTGGTATTGAGCGTGGTACCAAGAGTGTTCACGGCGGTAATGATCGCGAGCGCAATGCCCGCGGCAATCAGGCCGTATTCGATAGCGGTTGCGCCGGACTCATCCTTGAGGAACTTGGCAGCGAGCTTGGTCATCTAAACTCTCCGTTTGCACGTGCTGTGGCATCCAGGTCTTCGCGGAGTGGAACTCCGTGACCGATTGGAACCTAGAGGTGAATGCAATCGCAGGTGGTTAACGCGCACGAAGAAAACCGGAGATATTTTCGGCTTCTCTCCTGCAGGTAAGTTCCCAGCTAATATAAAGCCGCAAATTTATGGAACTTTCGGTGATCAGTCCCGCAGTAGAGCGCTTTTGATCTCGCTCCGCAGCCGGGATCCAAACTCTGTTTGCAGTTCATTCATCAATTAACGGCAGATTTGCCATGTCGGGCGCCGGCACCGCTGCGTATCGCTTTTGCCGGCTTGTACATGCCCCGGAGTAAAGTATGCCGTTCCAGGTTTCACCTCGTCGCGCGAACGGGTCCGTCGCGCTGCGCTTTCTCGTTGCCGGATTCCTGATGTTTCCGATAGCGACATTCGCCGGCACCGGCGATGACATGGTCGCAGTTGTTGTGGACCAAGCGAAAGTGCTCAAACTGCCTGAAAAGGTAGCCACCATTGTTGTCGGCAATCCCCTTATTGCGGATGTCACTCTGCAGCCGGGCGGCATGGTGGTGGTGACCGGTAAGGGATATGGCTCGACGAACATGATCGCCATGGACCGGGCCGGCACTGTTCTGGCCAACCGTTCCATTCAGGTGGAAGGCCCGATGGACAACATGGTCACGGTCTATCGCGGTCTGGAGCGTGAGTCCTACAGTTGCACCCCGGTGTGCGAACGCCGCATAACCTTGGGCGACGGCCGGGCCTATTTTGACGCGACCCTTGGCCAGACCAACGTTCTGAACAACCAGGCAAGTGCCGTTTCGCGGCAGTGACGGGTGGCCGCCAGCCTCAATCGTTAACATCCGGTTAATCGTGCGCTGCATGTTGTTTGTAACCGGAGCAAGCATTCAACAATCTCTGTCGTCTATTCTCGGCGGTAGTTAGTTCCGCCGAGGATCATTCGATGCGTCCGACTGCGATGTCCCCAAACGCAATCAACAAGGCTTTGCGCCGCTTTCGCCGCAACCAGCGAGGGTCCGCGGCGATCGAATTTGCGTTCATTGCACCGCTCTTTTTTATGCTTTTGTTTGCGATCATGGAGACGGCGCTCGTCTTCTTCGCGGCGCAGGTTCTCGAGACGGGCACCGCTGACTCGGCACGCCTGTTGTATACGAACCAGGCTCTGAATAACGGCATGACCCAGGCTCAGTTCGCGACTGACGTTTGCAACCGGGTCAAGGTGCTGTTTTCCTGCGGCGGCCCTTCCGGAAGCCCGAACCTCACGATCGTCGTGAAGGCGTACGCTCCGGGCACTGCAATTCCGGCCGCTGATCTGGCGATTCCGATCACAGCGGGAGCTTTTACGGGCCAGCCCGCATACGCATTGCCAAATCCGGGCGATACGGTGCTGGTGCGCGTTTTCTATCAATGGCCGCTGATCGTCACAGGGCTTGGCTACAACATCTCAAATCTTTTCGGATCCGGTGGATCGAATCCGCAAAGACTGATGGCGGCATCGGCCGCTTTCCGTGTCGAACCGAATGGCTCCTGATATGATCGCAGCTTCAAGAATCGCAGATGGCAGCCGCAAACTCCTCGCTCGCTTCGGGCGCGACAAGCGCGGCATGGCTGCGGTCGAGTTCGCATTTATCGTGCCGTTGATGCTGGCACTGTTGTTTGGAATGATCGACACGTCGAGTGGCGTGGCCATCGATCGCAAGGTGACGCTGACCGCACGCGCGCTGTCAGATCTGGTTTCGCAGGGAACGAACGTCTCACAGACCGATCTTAAAAACTTCTTCGGTCTGGGAGGCTCCATCATGGCGCCTTACACTGTCACTCCATCGACGGTCCTGACGCAGAAGGTAACGCAGCTTGCCATCGATGCGTCCAAGAATGTCAAGGTAGTCTGGAGTTACACCGGCACGATCAACGGCAGCACGGTAGCGGTGGCGACGGGTTATACGTCAGGTACCACTATCTCGTCCGTCCCGCCCAATCTCCTTGTCCCCAATACGTATCTGATCTGGAGTGAGGTGCAGTACAATTTCACGCCGATCACCGGCTATGTGATGGGTAGCACTGTTTTCCCGTTGTCCGAGAGCACGTACACGCGGCCTCGCCAGTCTGAAAAGGTCGACTACACAAGCTGATTGCGGGATTGTTTTGGCGGGTCGCGCAGGGGACCGCGCGCCGCATTCAAGGCTCAACAGATATTCAGGACTCAACAAAAAAGGCCGTGCGATCCGCACGGCCTTTTCCATGTTCTTTTTCGGTCGTGAAATCGTCGCAGCGTGAGCCGCGAAAATTTCAGTTAGCCGGCGGCGCGCAGATTGTCGGCCGACGACTTGCCCGAACGGCGATCAGCGACGATTTCGTAAGAAATCTTCTGGCCTTCGCGCAGCGTTCCCAGGCCAGCGCGTTCGACGGCGCTGATGTGAACGAATACGTCGTTTCCGCCATCATCCGGCTGGATGAAACCGTAGCCCTTAGTCGCGTTGAACCACTTCACAGTTCCCATGCTCACGCAGGTAGTCCTTCTCAAGATAGATATTTCAAGGCCCACGTATGGGCCGGTGAGATCGAAATTTGGATGAGGTCGTCAGCGCTAAACCGGCTGTACCGGTGGATAGCTAGGTCGTCCGGCCGAAGATCGATCGGCGGATAATAGGTGAAAATGGGCCTCAAAACAATCCTGACGTGCGCGGATTCTGATACCCGCGCTGCGTGCCCGGTCCGGCCGGGATCGCGCATGGACTGCGCAATCCCGTTGGTGTCGAAACGCCCTTACCGGCGGCGAAACTGGCCGCGCGGCGGCGCGCCGCGGGGAGGACCGCCGGCCCCGCCGGGACGCTCGTCCTTGTGCCGGAAAATCAGGCGGCCCTTCTCCAGATCATAGGGTGACATCTCGATGGTCACCCGGTCGCCTGCCAGCGTCTTGATGCGGTTCTTCTTCATCTTGCCTGCGGTGTAGGCAACGATCTCGTGCCCGGCGTCGAGCTGGACGCGATAGCGCGCATCGGGAAGGATTTCGGTCACCAGTCCTTCAAACTGGATCAGTTCTTCTTTCGCCATAAGGTCTCCAAATCTCTCGAATGTCTCTAATCAGGTGTTCGTCAAAAAGCTACGAGCGCTGCGGGCGCTGATTGCGCTTGTGGTCTTGCGTCCGCGCAGGCCGGCTTTCCCGGTGAAGAAATGCGACGCCTTGAATACCATCGCCGCTATTGCCGTGAGAAGTCCGCGGTTGCTCATGGCGGGCATTTTCGTGACGTCCGCCTTCATGACGGCCGGTCTGCACCATGCCGTTACCGCCACCCGGACGCCTGCGGCGTCGGGGACCCTTCGATCCGGGCGCACCGTCGTTGGTGCGGGCGGGATGACCCTGACCATGCCCATGGGACGGCCGGCCCTGACGCTGCTGCTGTGCAGCCGCCGGGGCGGGACGCTGTTGATGTCCCGGCGTGCGGCGGTCTTCCTTCGGCAGGGTGACCTTGATCAGCCGTTCGATGTCACGCAGATAGCCAAGCTCCTCAGCCCCGGCCACCAGCGAGATCGCGGTGCCGTCAGCGCCGGCGCGCGCGGTGCGGCCGATGCGGTGGACATAGGTTTCCGGAACGTTGGTGAGATCGAAGTTGATGACGTGGCTGATGCCGTCGACATCGATGCCGCGGGCGGCGATGTCGGTGGCGACCAGGGTGCGGATGTCGCCGGTGCGGAACGCTGCGAGCACGCGCTCGCGATGGTTCTGCGACTTGTTGCCGTGAATGGCTTCGGCGGGAATCCCCGCTTTTACAAGGCCTTTGACCACCTTGTCGGCGCCGTGCTTCGTGCGGGTGAACACCAGCGCGCGATTGACCTGCTCGGTCTTGAGGATCTGCGCCAGAACGGCGGGTTTGGCCGAGTGATCGACCTGCAGCACCTTTTGCGCAATGCGCTCGACCGTTGACGCCACCGGCGTCACGGCAACGCGCGCCGGATCGTTCAGCATCCGGTCGGCGAGGTCTGCGATGTCCTTCGGCATGGTGGCCGAGAAGAACAGGGTCTGGCGCTTGATCGGCAGCTTGGCAACGATTTTACGGATGTCGTTGATGAAGCCCATATCGAGCATGCGGTCGGCTTCGTCGAGGACGAGGAATTCAACCTGGTTGAGCTTGAGCGCATTGCCCTGAACCATGTCGAGCAGGCGGCCCGGTGTTGCCACCATGACTTCCACGCCCTGCATGACGGAGCGGACCTGGCGGCCCATCGGCACGCCGCCGATCGCCAGCGCCGAAGTCAGGCGCATATGACGGCCATAGGCATTGAAGCTGTCGAGGATCTGGCCGGACAGTTCACGGGTCGGGCTCAGCACCAGTACGTGGCAGGTCTTGGGCTGCGGCTTGATGCGGTTTTCCAGCAGGCGATGCAGGATCGGCAGCGCGAAGGACGCGGTCTTGCCGGTGCCGGTCTGTGCGATGCCGATGACGTCGCGTCCGGTGATCGCGATGGGAATGGTCTGGGCCTGGATAGGGGTGGGCGTGACGTAGTTTTCTTCTTTAAGCGCACGCGAAATGGGATCGGCGAGGCCGAAATCCTGAAAGGAGGTCAAAAGGGTATCTTTCTATGAGTCACAACGCACGCCCGGCGGCATGCCGGGTGCGGTGGGGTGTCGGAGACACCCGCGTGTCTGGGGCGTCGGCTCTGTTAGCTGAAGGGGCAAGCCAGAAACCGTAAACGGGATCAGTACACGCGGCTCGCAGGGACCTGATGATTCTCTAGGTCGTGCGGGTGATATGGAGCAGGAACACGGCGCTTTCAAGGTAAAATGCGTCCGCAAGCCCTGTAGCGGCAGTCGAATCCATCGCGAGGGTGAAGATTTCTGAGAGGATGGCTTGCTTGAATTTTAGCCAGCCACGCCATTTTGATGATTATTTATGCAAATGCCATGACGGGCGTCAGCACAACTGCTCACAAAAAGGGCAGTCAAAATACACTTTCAACGTCAGCTCAATTTTCTTCCAATAAATCAAATAATTAGACGAATCTACGCCATGGCATAGTTCTTGCGATTCCCTTAACGCCGGCGGCCGGTGGGCCGTCGCACAGCGTTTCACGTCTGCGTCAGGGAGATGACATCGCATGACTAGGCATTTCAACACAGCTGCAGTTGCACCGTTCAGCCGCCGTAAATGGTTGGCCGCAACTGCGGGTCTTTTTTTGGGTCTCGCCACGGTAGGCGGGGCGAAGGCGCAGGACACGATCAAGGTCGGTGTCCTTCATTCGCTTTCCGGAACAATGGCCATCAGCGAAACCACGCTGAAGGATACGGTGCTGTTCCTCATTGATGAGCAGAACAAGAAGGGCGGCGTTCTCGGCAAGAAGCTCGAGGCTGTCGTTGTCGACCCGGCTTCGAACTGGCCGCTGTTTGCGGAAAAGGCCCGCGAACTGATCACCAAGGACAAGGTGTCCGTGGTGTTCGGGTGCTGGACCTCGGTGTCGCGGAAGTCCGTGCTGCCGGTGTTCAAGGAACTGAACTCGATCCTGTTCTATCCGGTGCAGTACGAAGGCGAGGAGAGCGAGCGCAACGTATTCTACACAGGCGCGGCTCCGAACCAGCAGGCGATCCCGGCGGTCGATTATCTCGCCAAGGAAGAAAAAGTGCAGCGCTGGGTTCTGGCCGGCACCGACTACGTTTATCCGCGCACCACCAACAAGATCCTTGAAGCCTATCTGAAGTCGAAGGGCGTCAAGGCCGAAGACATCATGATCAACTACACCCCGTTCGGTCACTCGGACTGGCAGACCATCGTGGCCGACATCAAGAAGTTCGGTTCGGCTGGCAAGAAGACGGCGGTGGTTTCGACCATCAACGGCGACGCCAACGTTCCGTTCTACAAGGAACTCGGCAACCAGGGCATCAAGGCGACCGACATTCCGGTTGTCGCGTTCTCGGTCGGCGAAGAAGAACTCGCCGGCATCGACACCAAGCCGCTGCTCGGCCATCTCGCCGCCTGGA
>CAZQMD010000212.1:0-8864 GCA_964594185.1 uncultured Afipia sp.
GCTCCGAACTGGCTGGTTGGTATCGAAGGCCAGATCTCCGGCCTCTCGAACAGCGACCGCAACTTCGTCAGCGGCATCAACTCGTTCCGTGATCGCTCCGACTGGCTCGCTTCGGTCACCGGCCGCCTCGGCTACACCTGGGGTCCGGGCCTGATCTACGCCAAGGGCGGTGTCGCGTTCCGTGACGACAACGGCCTTGCTGCAACCGCTGGCTTCCTGCCGGCTGTGACCGATCGCAACTCGACCGGCTACACCGTCGGTGGCGGTCTGGAATACATGTTCGCTCCGGCCTGGTCGGCGAAGGTTGAGTACCAGTACTACAACTTCGACACCACCAACGTTGCTTACGTGAACCCGGGCGCTCAGGCTCTGTCCTACAAGGACGACCTTCACACTGTGAAGGTTGGTCTGAACTACCGCTTCAACTGGGGTGGCCCGGTCGTCGCGAAGTACTAATAATCTCTCCAGACAACTTAAGGCCCCGGTTTTCCGGGGCCTTTTTTGTTGGCTTCAGGCAGAAGCCTTCGCTGTTGCCGAAGTGATCAAGCCTTGTTCGGGTTGATGAGAAATTTCTCGCCGGTCGCCCGCTTGGCATAGGCCGCGATGTTGGAGAGCTGCAGCGTTTCCTGAAGCGACACGACCTGCGTGTAATGGCTGGCAAATGTCGTCTTGAGTTCAGCGGCGACGCGCTCGCGCAGTTTTTGCGCATCGGCCGGGCCGACTTTCTGCAGGAACGGAAACAGCAGCCAGCCGCCGATGCCCCAGGCCATTCCGAAATTCCGGTTGATTTCGGTCGGGCGCATGTCGAGGCCGCCGTAAATATAGACCTGCTTGTGAACGGTCGAGCCATAGCGGCTGTAGACCTTCGCGGTCTTGTTGGCAGCCACCTCCATACAGGAAAGAATCTGACCCGCCAGCTTGCCGCCGCCGATCGCGTCGAACGCGATTGTCGCGCCTGTTGCGATCAACGCCTGCGTCAGATCATCCATGAATGTCGGGCTGGACGAATCGCAAATATGGGTCGCGCCGATCTTGCGCAGGAGCGCTGCCTGTTCGGCATTACGCACGATGTTGACGAGATTGATTCCGTCCTTGATGCAGATCTTGTTGAGCATCTGGCCAAGGTTTGAAGCGGCGGCCGTATGAACCAGCGCGGTATGTCCTTCGCGGCGCATGGTCTCGGTCATACCCAGCGACGTCAGCGGATTGACAAAGCAGGATGCTCCTTCCGCGGCGGTCGTTCCGTCGGGAAGGACCATGCAGTCGGCAGCCTTGATGCAGCGGTACTGCGCGTACATGGCGCCGCCGATCATGGCGACCATCTTGCCCATCATCGACTGTGCCCGGCTGGAGCTTCCAGCCGCGACGACAACCCCGGCGCCCTCGTTGCCGACCGGCATCGAATCGTCGAGGCGGCCCGCCATGGCGCGCATCGCTGGCTCCGGGACCGTTGCGGTCACCACCGTATTATCGCCGGTGCCTGATGATTTCGCGGTCGTCATGTCGGCCGCTCCGAGGAGCAGACCGAGATCGGATGGATTGATCGGCGAACCTTCGACCCGGACGACGACTTCGTCGGCAGCGGGCTCGGGAATCTTGACCTTGGCCAGCGACAGTTCGAGTTCGCCGCTTTTCTTGATCAACGAGCGAAGCTGAAGTCCCTCGAAACCCATTGGTGTTCTCCCGTAACAAATGTCGTGTTGTTTAAAACGCGCCCCCGATCTTGGGTGGCGGGCCGCGCACTTTGCGCCGGTTTCTGGCGCGCAGGCAATGAGGGGGAGGGAATATATGACGGTGATCTGCCATGCTTCGCGAGGCCGGGCAGGATGACGCGGCGTTATGCTTTCGCACCGCCGCTGAGCAGGTCGCGGTCGGCGCGGGAGCGTTGGGTCACGAAGTTGATGACCGCGCGAACCGGAGGCAGATCGATCAGATCGGGATGCGCCAGCAGCCAGATATCGGAAATTCCGGCGAGTTTGTGTGGCGACACTCGAATCAGGTCGTCATGGGCGTCGGCCACGATGCAGGACATTGCGCAGATGCCGATGCCGGCGCGCACCGCCGCCAGCATGTCGGCCTGCGATGAGCAGCGCATTACAACGGAGGCTTGTCGCGCGACATGATCGCTCCAGCGTCCAAGCTCGGCGTTGGAGGCGCGGTCTGCGAAGCCGATGATGTTGTGGTCCTTCCAGTCATCGCGATTTGCAGGCAAGGGATGACGGGCTGCGTACTCGCGCGAGGCGTAGAAGCCGACGCCGAGCCGCGCAATCTTGCGGCCCACCAGATTTTCGTCACCGCTTTGATAGATGCGCAGCACGATATCGGCCTCGCGCTTGCGCACGCTGACCGGAAACGGATGGGTGACGAATTCGATCTGAACGTCGGGATGGGTTTGCAGGAAGGATGCCATGTGCGGCATCAGCCAGTAAGCCGCGAGCGTGGGACCGATGGAGAACTTCACCAGCCCGCGCGCTCTGCCGCCCTTCGCTGATACGGCTGCTTCAGCGCGCAGTGCGGCCGCCTCCATCGCAGCCGTGTGTTCGCGGAAACGGCGCCCCTGCGCCGTCAGGGTCAGGCCCTCGTTGGAGCGGACGAACAGTTTGGTCCCGAGCTGGAGTTCGAGCGCTGCGACATCCCGGCTGACAGTGGGATGACTCGAGCGCAAACGCCGCGCCGCAGCGAGATAGCTGCCCGATTCGGCGACCGCCATAAATGTCCTGCACAGATCCCAATCCATAATGTTCAATCCTGATATTACAACTGTTCAAAATTGGACATCCGGACGCCCGGGTCAAGATGTTATTGTTGCTTACATTCAAAACAGGAACATTCCGATGCCGCTTCCAGCCTCGCTTAACGGTAAGCTTGAATTGCCCGTTCTCGGTTCGCCGCTTTTCATCGTCTCCGGCCCCGAGCTCGTCATCGCGCAGTGCAAGGCGGGTGTCGTCGGATCGTTTCCGGCGCTCAATGCCCGCCCGGTCGAGAAGCTCGGTGAATGGCTGACCCAGATCGAGGATGAGCTCGGAGAATATCAGGCCAAGAACCCCGACAAGAAAGTTGCGCCTTATGCGGTCAACCAGATCTGTCACGCGTCCAACGACCGGCTGATGAAGGACATGGAAACCTGTGTGAAGCACAAGGTTCCGGTCATCATTACCTCGCTGCGCCCGCCGTCGGAGATTGTTGAAGCCGCGCACTCCTATGGCGGCGTGGTGTTCCACGACGTGATCAATGTGAAACACGCGCGCAAGGCGGCGGAGCAGGGCGTCGATGGCCTGATTCTGGTTTGCGCGGGCGCTGGCGGTCATGCCGGAACGCTGTCGCCATTCGCACTCGTGCGCGAAGTGAAGCAGTGGTTCAAGGGCACCATTCTTTTGTCGGGCGCCATCTCCGACGGCTGGGGCATCGCGTCCGCGCTCGCGCTTGGCGCCGACATGGCCTACATGGGCACGCGCTTTATCGCGACGGTCGAAGCCAATGCCGATCCGGCCTACAAGACGGCACTGACCGAATACGCCGCGCATGACACGGTCTACACCAATCTGTTCACCGGCGTTCATGGCAACTATCTCGGCCCGTCCATCGCGGCCGCAGGCCTCGATCCGGACAATCTGCCGGTGGCCGACAAGACCAAGATGAATTTCGGTTCGGGCGGCAACATGAAGGTCAAGGCCTGGCGCGACATCTGGGGGTGCGGACAGGGCATCGGCCAGATCACCGACGTTCCGACGGTCGCAGAACTGGTCGAGCGCCTGAAGAGCGAATTCGCCGACGCCAGCGGTGATTTCGCAAAACGGATCAGCGCCTGACGGTGCCTGAGAAACGCGCAAAAAGCGCGGTCTGAACATAACAATCAACCGGGAGGAAAATCATGATGAAAGCCGGATCATTAAGGACGATCGCCGTGCTGACGCTTGCAGCTTGCGCGCTGACGCAAGCGCAGGCCGATACCAAGGGTGAAATCCGCATCGGACAAACCTTGCCTTACAGCGGTCCGCTGTCGGGCTTTGGTATCATCGGTCGCGCTCAAGAGGCATACTTTGAGAAGATCAATGCTGAGGGCGGTATCAACGGCCGCAAGATCAAGTTCATCAGCATGGATGACGCCTACTCCCCGCCAAAGACTGTCGAACATACACGCAAGCTGGTCGAGCAGGACGAAGTCCAAGTGATGTTCAGCTCGCTCGGCACCGCGACCAACAACGCGGTGCATCGCTATCTGAACGGCAAGAAAATCCCTCAGCTGTTCGTTCTCAGCGGTGCGACCAAGTGGGCAGATCCAAAGGGTTTCCCCTACACCATGCCGGGGATGGCGGCCTATGCGTCCGAAGGCGTCATTTACGCCAAGCACATTCTGGAAACCAAGCCGAATGCGAAGATCGCCATTCTGGCGCAGAACGACGATTTCGGTCGCGATTACGTCAGTGGTTTCAAGCGCGCGCTCGGCGCCAAAGCCGCGACAATGATCGTGTCCGAGGCGAACTATGAGGTGACGGCGCCGACCATCAACTCACAGCTCGCGACCTTGAAGGCGTCCGGCGCCGATGTGCTGTTCGGTGTGGTGCTCGGAAAATTCACGTCGCAGTTGGTCAAGGGCATCGCCGAACTGGGCTGGAAGCCGGACATGACGTTCCTGCCGACCTCGGCGGCGTCGATCTCGTTCCTCGCGCCGGCCGGATTGGAGAATGCTGTCGGCATGATCTCGTCCAGCAACCAGAAGGACGTCAATGACGTGCAGTGGGCGAACGATCCCGGTGTGAAGGAGTTCTTCGCATTCATGAAGCAGTACATGCCGAATGCGGATCTCAACAATTCCAACTACTCGGCCGGATATCACTATGCCCAGCTGATGGTCGCTGTTCTCAGGGCCTGCAAGGACGACTTCAGCAGCGAGAATATCAAGCGTCAGGCTGCGTCGATGAAGGATGTTCAACTGCCGCTGCTGCTGCCCGGCATCACGGTGTCGACTGGGCCGGACGATTATCTGCCGTTCCAGCAGCTTCTGCTGCGCCGCTTCGACGGCAAGAGCTGGGTCGGCTTCGGCAAGGTTCTCGACGATCAATAAGCAAGTGTCAGCAACAGGCGTGCTTCGGAATCCGGGGCGCGCCTGTTTTTGTTTTCTTCGAGCCGGAGCAGCGTCATGATCATCAGCGGCGAACGCCAGATCAGTTATCCCGAAATTCAGGAACGTATTGCGCGTGCAGCCAACGGCTTCAAGGCGCTTGGCGTTCGCGATGGTGCGCCGGTGGGCCTGATGCTGCGCAATGATTTCGCGTTCTTCGAGGCTTCCGCCGCTGCTGCGATGCTTGGTTCGCCGGTGGTGCCGATCAACTGGCATCTGAAGGCTGAAGAGGTCGCCTATATCCTTGCCGACAGCGGTGCGCAGGCGCTGGTCTGTCACGCCGATCTGTTGCCGCAGATCAAGGACGGCTTGCCGAAGAGATTGCCCCTGCTGGTGGTTGAAACTCCGCCGGAAATCGCAGCCGTGTTTGGTGTTTCGTCCGAGCTTGCCCGCGTGCCTGACTGCTACACCAATTGGGACGCCTGGCGCGATGCCTACGCGCCGTCGCGCGAAGCGCCGGGCCGCGCCTCGCCGATGTTCTATACCTCCGGCACCACGGGGCGGCCGAAGGGTGTTCGGCGTCAGCCGATGCTGCCGGAACAGATGGTCGCCGCCGAGCGCGTCAGCGCCATCACCTACGGCGTGAAGCCGAACGAGGATCAGATCATTCTGATGAACGGGCCGATGTATCATTCGGCGCCGAATTCCTATGGCATGCTGGCGTTCCGTCATGGCTGCACCATCGTGCTCGAGCCGCGCTTCGATCCCGAAGATCTGCTGCAACTGACCGAGCGGCACAAGGTCACGCACATGCACATGGTGCCGACCATGTTCGTGCGCCTGTTGCGGCTACCCGACGACGTGAAGTCCCGTTACGACCTGTCGTCGTTGCGTTTTGTCGTGCACGGTGCAGCTCCGTGTCCGATTCCGGTAAAGCGTGCCATGATCGAATGGTGGGGGCCGGTGGTTCACGAATATTTCGGTTCGACCGAAACCGGCATTCCAATCTGGCACTCTGCGCAGGAGGCGCTGGCGAAGCCGGGCACCGTCGGCCGTGCCATCGAAGGCGGCGTCGTCAAGATCTTCGGTCCGAACGGTGAGTTTTGCGGCGTGAATGAGATCGGCGAAATCTTCATGCGGCAGACTGCGATTCCGGACTTCGACTATCATCGCAAGACCGGCGCGCGCGAGGAAGCAGGCCGCGAAGGACTGATCAGCGTCGGCGACGTCGGTTATCTCGACGAGGACGGCTATCTGTTCCTGTGCGACCGCAAGCGCGACATGGTGATCTCCGGCGGCGTCAATATCTATCCCGCCGAAATCGAGAACACGCTGATCGGGATGGATGGCGTGCGCGATTGCGCTGTGTTTGGCATTCCCGATGACGAGTTCGGCGAGCGGCTGATGGCCTGTGTAGAACAGGATACGGGCGTTTCGCTCACGCCCAAGGACGTGCAGGATTATCTGCGCAAGCGGCTGGCGAACTTCAAGGTGCCGAAAGACATCAAGTTTCTTGATGAGCTGCCGCGCGAGGCCAGCGGCAAGATTTTCAAGCGCAAGTTGCGCGATCCCTACTGGGAAAACCGTCCGTCCGCGTAGCGGGTGCCGCCACGCTGGCCTTGCAGACCTGTTGAAAGCCCCTGGATTTCGGGATTGTTGCCCGAAACCGTGTCATGCTGTTCGCATCTGAACGAAACAGCGCGGCGGATCAACCGCCGGCCGGAGGGCGCGCAGGATGTTGTTTGCATGATGTCCTTGGCACAGGGATTTCTCGGAGCGGCATCGGGGTCACTTGTCGGCTTTTCGCTGGGGCTTGTCGGCGGCGGCGGGTCGATTCTCGCCGTTCCCTTGATGGTGTATCTGGTCGGCGTCCCCAATGCGCATGTGGCCATCGGCACCAGTTCGCTGGCGGTAGCCGCGAGCGCGGCCTTCAATCTGATGATCCACGCGCGCAGCGGCGTGGTGAAGTGGGGATGCGCCTCGGTGCTTGCGGGAGCAGGCGTTATCGGTGCTGCGCTTGGCTCTGTTATCGGCAAGATGGTGGACGGACAGCGTCTGCTGATGCTGTTTGCCCTTTTGATGCTGGTGGTCGCCGCGCTGATGCGCCGCCGTCGCGATCATGACGGCAACCGGTCTGTGCAATTGAGCAAGACCAATGCGCCGGTGCTTGCCGGTCTCGGATTTGCAACTGGATTGCTGTCCGGGTTTTTTGGGATCGGCGGCGGCTTTTTGATCGTGCCGGCGCTGGTGTTCGCGACCGATATGCCGCTGGTCTATGCGGTCAGTTCGTCGCTAGTGGCCGTGCTGGCGTTCGGCCTGACCACAGCTACAAGTTACGCTATCTCGGGTCTGGTGAACTGGCCGCTGACTGCGGTCTTTATCGCCGGAGGACTTGCCGGTGGCTATATCGGCGTGAAGTCGGCGCATCTGATCGCGGACAAGCGGACATTGCTCAACGACATTTTTGTCGCAGTGATTTCCTGCGTAGCAATCTACATGTTGATCCGAGGTTTCATGTCGTTGGCGGCCTAAGAAGCCGGCTTGATCCACACGCGGTTGTCGTGGAACGCAGCGCCGCCATAAGGTGCGATAGGGTCCGCGCCTGTGAGAGTATTGATGCCCCGGCCATCTTCGTAGGCGCCATTCGGCCAGATCGACTCCGCGATCAGCACGCCCCGGCGTACGCCGTCGAAGATCTTGGCATGAATGCGCACCTCGCCGCGCTGGTTGCCGAGAACTACCTTGTCGCCATCCGCAATCGAAAGTGATGCGGCATCGTCCGGGTGGATCATCACGGTCGGGCGTTGCTCACGTCCGAGTGAGCCGGGCGTCTCGGTAAATGTCGAATTCAGGAAACTGCGCGACGGCGAGGTCGCAAGCCGAAATGCATGACGCTCATCCGCTTCCTCGATCACCGTCCAGTGGTCCGGCAGTTGCGGGAGGTCGTCCACAGGGCCTGAGAGACCGGGACTGCGGAACGGCACCGTCGGCCAGTCCGGCTTGAATCGGAATTTCTTGTCGGGCCAAGCGAAGCCACGGGTGTAATGCGCGGTGTCGAAATCCGGCTGACAGTCGATCCAGCGGTCGCGTTCGAGATTCTCCAGCGTGCCCCAGCCGGACTTCTGCAGCGTCCAGTCGATAATTTCGCGCGGTGTCATGTCAAAGCCGCGATGCTTCGCGCCGAGCCTGTTTGCAAGGCCGACGATCACCTCGTGATTCGAGCGGCACTCGCCAGGAGGTTCGATCAGCTTGGGACCGAGCAGGATGTGCTGTTGTCCGCCGCCTTGATAAATATCGTCATGCTCCATGAACATCGTGGCCGGCAGCACAAGATCGGCGGCCTTTGCGGTCTCGGTCATGAACTGCTCGTGCACACAGACGAACAGATCGTCGCGCGCAAAACCCTGCTTGACGCGGGTCTGGTCCGGCGCGACCGACACCGGATTGGTGTTTTGGATCAGCATCGCCGTCACCGGCGGCCCATTGAACAGCGCGTCCGCGTCACCGCACAGGATTGCGCCGATACGCGACTGGTCCAGCATGCGGATCGACGGATCGACCATGTCGGTGCCTTCGATCAGGCTGCGGTCCCAATGAAAGATGGCGCCGTTGTTGTGAAACGCGCCGCCGCCTTCGTAACGCCACGCGCCGCTCACCGCCGCGATGCAGCTCGCGGCATGCATGTTCGGTGCGCCGTTGCGCGAGCGTGAGAAGCCGTAGCCGAGCCGGAAATAGGTGCGCGGCGTATTGCCGACCAGCGCTGCGAATTCTTCGATGGTCTCGACCGGACAGCCGGTGATGT
>CAZQMD010000213.1:0-8846 GCA_964594185.1 uncultured Afipia sp.
TGCGGCGATGCCGACAGTGAACCGGCTCGCGGAAGAATGCATCGAATCCGTTTTCGATATGATCCTGCGGGGCGAAACGTCAAAGCCGCTGGCGCAGGACTTTCTCACCGTCGCCAATCCGGCGACCCTCGAACCGTGGCGCTCCCTGCTGGTGAACAACACACCGGGCACGCTGCCACCCGCGATCCCCGTGTTTCTGGCCCAAGGCTCAGCCGACGGTCTTGTCCGTCCCCAAGTCACGCAGAACTACATGCAACAGCTTTGCAAGGCTGGAAGCCGCGTCAGCTTTCTGATGATGCCGAATGTCAGTCATGGTTTCGCCGGGCGCGACAGCGCAGATGCCGCAACAGCTTGGATGGCCGACCGGTTCGCGGGACTTGCCGCGCCAAGCAATTGCGGTGGGCAATAACAGCGCGCCCGTCTGTCCATGGCCGGATTTCCGTCGCAACCCTTCGGCATACGTTATGAACGATCCGGCCGATGCGCTGCGACGATCAGCGCCTGAGCGCCTTCAGATAATCGGCTATGATTTGGATGTCGCCATTTGCCGCAACGCAGGCGACATAACCGTCAGGGCGCACCAGCCAGATGCCGGTATCATTCAAAGGCGGACGCGCCGCAGAATCCAGCAGATCCCTGAATTCGTTCTTCAGACCACTCACGGCGTCGCCCGGCGCCGCCAATAACGCAAACCGCGGCGTGTCACCTGCGCCAAATGGAATTTGCCCCGCCGCCGGCATCACGCGATCGCCGGGAGCCGGCCCGTCTACGCCATAGGGAGCAGGACCGTTCAGCGGACTGTTTTTATACCCTATCGAAATCTCGGTCATGCTGTTGACCATCACTTCGCGCACAGGAGCCAGTCCAAGCAGGACATGTCCAACCAGATTGCGTACGATCTGCGCGGCCTGATTTCTAAGCGTGGCCAGAGCCGTCATCCGGCCAGCATCCGCCAGAACCTGAGCACCGACAGCACTGCGCTCAGTGCTGTAGCTCTCGAGCACTGCGCCGTCTGTGCAAGCGCCACGGCATACCAGCGCCAGCTTCCACGCCAGATTGAAAGCATCCTGCATTCCGGTGTTCATGCCCTGCCCGCCTGCAGGGCTGTGAACATGAGCCGCATCCCCCGCGAGAAAGACGCGGCCAGACCGATAATCGGCAACCTTGCGCTCGTTGATCCGGAACGCCGACAGCCAGATCGGATCGAGGGCGACCAGACCGCCCGGCCCGCGCTCATCCAGCGCAGCCTGAACATCGCTGAGCGTAGGCTCCGGCAGGTGCGCATCGGTCGATATCCCCTGATCTGCAATCACGCGATACCGGCCCGGCGATATTGGGAATACAACTAGAACACCCTTCTCATGCCAGTAGATCGCAATTTCTGATGCCGGAAACGGAAATGCTTTCATGTGAACATCGGCGAGAATCCAGTCGGTCTGCAGTGTATCGCCGACAAACGACATGCCAAGACCGTGGCGCACGGCGCTGTGCGCGCCGTCACATCCGACCATCCATGGTATATCGAATGTCTCTTCCTGTCCGGAGATCGAACGCAGCGTCGCCTTCACACCGGTTTGGCTTGTCGCGAATTGCGTCAGTTCGACCTCGCGCTCGACATGCACGCCCAACCGGTTCAGGTGCTCTTCGAGCAGCCGCTCGGTTTCCGACTGCGGCAACATCAAAGCGTACGGGTATGGGCTTTTGACACCTGCAAAGCTGACGCGAGCAAGAAGTTTGCCGGAGGCTATGATGTCCGCGGCATCGACTTTCTGACCGGCTGCCACGAAAGTGTCTGTGCAACCGGCCCGGTCCAGCAATTCCAGCGTGCGGCTCCACAGGACGAGAGCCTTCGATTTATCGGTTCGCCGTGCTGCCTTGTCGACAATGCGGACAGCAACACCGTAGCGGGCGAGTTCGGCAGCCATGGTCAGGCCGACCGGACCGGCACCGACAATCAGAACTTGCAGGGTCATTCTTGTTCCAAACTCTCAATCGGCACGGCGGACCGATTCATCACTCTGCTGTGGGCTCAATACAGTGCAGGCAATTGAGGAGATGCGATTTCGTTCTCGACCTCAAATACGGTCTCGCTATAGCTCCCATCGCGGGGGCTTATAGCGGCGCTGACTGCATGCCAAACCTGCCTAAAAAGGCCCGCGCTGCTGGATGCGGGCCATGACAGCCTCCAGTTGCTTCTCGCGCGCACCGTAAGCGTTTCGAATACAACCGACGTTTGAGCCGCACGCGTCGCGCTGCTTCAGAAAAGCGCGCTGATCATCCTGAATTGTCCCGCGTTGCCCCATGGCGACAAGCGATGTCGTAATTCCATACAGAGTTGCAATCCGCGCCTCGTCTTGACCCAGTTCATAATTGGAGCAGATCGTCCGCTCGGTATCGGACCCCGCTTTCTTGCAATCCAACGGCGCATAATCCGCCGCATGGGCTGCGGGGATGGAAGCAAAGCCGAATACAAACAATGCTGTTGGCAGCCAGCCGGAATTTCTCATCACATAGCCTCCTCTTGCATAGCGCGACTTGCACGCAGATCCGTTTTGCCTGCGACCGTCGTCCGACTCTGGCGAAAAATCAAATACGCTCTCGATATGCGGCTATCGGAGGCGACTATAGCTTTATGCAATACCGCCTGCGGCCAATTTTCCTGAAAAACACCGTCGATCCGTCGCCGCCTCGCAAGACATCAGCGTTCGCGCATGCAATAATCTTTCAATTACACTGTCATTTGACGCCTAAATCTTTGCCAAAATAGTCGGTTTACTCGATGCAATACAGGCAGCTTCGCTATTTCGTGAAGGTTGTTGAAGCCGGCAGTTTTTCTCGCGCGGCGGCGACAATCCACGTGGCGCAACCTGCCCTCAGCCAGCAAATCGCCGAACTGGAGGAAGAGATGGGGCACAAGCTGCTTCATCGCACCCCACGTGGCGTCCAGCCGACCTCGGCAGGACAAGTGCTTTTCGAACGCGCGTCCTCGATTTTGCGCCGGCTGGACGAACTGCCCGGCATCCTGAAATCAAGCACTGGACAAGTCGCCGGCACCGTCAGCCTCGGCATCGTGGCATCGCTCGCTGAACTCCTGATCGGTCCGATTGTCGAACACATCAAATCGGAACTGCCCAATGTGATGCTGAAATGTTCCGACGGCGATACGGAAGCCCTGAGCGCGCGGATATCGGCCCAAAAACTCGATCTGGCCGTTGTGTTCGAAAAGGACTTTGCGTCGGCATTCTCGCGAACACCGATATTCTCCCAGAGATTCTACCTGATCGGCAGAAGTCTTCCGGGAAAGCCCAGGAAATCAGTCACCCTTGATGAAATTGGGCAACTGCCGCTGATATTGCCCGGCGACTTCAGCGAACGCCGACGGATCATCGATCAAGCCTTCGCTGCCCTGAAGCTGACGCCTAATGTTGTCGCGGAAGCCGATAATCTCTCCAGCGAGTTGTCTGCGGTGCGGACTGGCATCGGACACACAATTCTCAACGTCGGTGAGTTGCCAGCAAACGGCTACGAGACTTTTGCAAAACCATTGATCATTGAGCCCCCAATCTCGATGATCTGCTCGGTCATCGCATCCGGCGACTTCAACCTGTCAGGCGCAGGCGAAGCCGTCCGTCAATCGATCATCCAGTTCATCAGACTCATTATCGGATCCAGCAAGAGGGCTGGCACTCAGATCATTGACGGGTGACGTTCACGCCGGTCGGTTCAAGCCGTCGTGCGTGACGATAGATCTGCAAAGAGAGGGCGGAGATAGCCAAGAAGGGCCGACGGATTTTCCGTCATCGGAAAATGACCAAGATCAGACATCTCGATGACCTTCGCGCCATGAATCCAGCCCGCCAGCGCATACGCGTCGCTCACGGTTGCCGAGAAGTCGTAATGACCGATCAGCAGATGGACAGCAATTTTCCGGCCGTCGATACGTTTGGCGACCACTTCGCCATCGAACTCGTCTGAATAGAACGCCAGATCACCGTCATAGATGCCGGGCGCACCCTGCGCGTAGATGTGCGCTGCACGCCGCCGGTCCTCCGCCGGGCTGGTCGGGCTCATCAGACCGCGAACATAGGCAGCGGAGTGCCAGCCGCCATTGACCTGCGCGTGGGTAAGATAAGGATTGCGGCGACCGCGCGGACGCAACGGCGCCTCAAGGCCAATCACGCTGGCGACAAGATCCGGACGCTCAGCAGCCAGCGCCAATGCAATGCCTGCACCCATCGAGCAACCGGTGACAACGACTGGTTCTTTCACCACCTGCTCGATGAAGCTGACACACCAGTCGAGGTAGGTTTTCTGATCGAGCTGATAGATGCCGCCATCCCAGCCGAACGGCGGCATCGAACGGCCGTGGTGCGGCATGTCGAAACCGATCATGCGCCAGTGCCGACCGAGAACGGGATCGCACATCACGCCATGAAACTGCCGCGTATCGGCACCAGCCGTATGCAGACACAGAACCGGACGGCCCGCTCCCGCGCTCTCTGCAAAAATGTCGGAGATCTGCCCGTTCGATGCGCGGATGCGATGATATTGTCCGTGCAGGCGCGTCAGATCGATGTCAGTGGCGCCGCCGGTGTTGCCGCCGAGATTGGCGAAGACGGCTTCCAGAAATGCCCGGGCCTGAGCGATGACGAGTGGATCGCCGCTCACCATGAAACGCGGATTGCGTAACTGGATCGATGCGAACGACTGATAGGTCGGCGGCGGCAGGGGCTTCAGCGCAATCTGCCAGTCGGATTCCGCTGCGGACAGCGATACTCCGAAGTCCCCTGAGGGGGATCGGACGTCGGGTTTGTTCGACGCACAGATGACATCGACCGATTGCCCGTCAACAGAGAAGCGGACCACGGTTTCAAGACCGCGCGCAAATGCCTTTACTTCCGGTGTCGCCACCGCCACCGTCAACCGGTCACGAAGCGTTTCCAGCGCGGCCATGATCGGCAATCAGCGTTTGGCGGTCGAATAGCGGCCGATTTCGGTGTGATCGGCCGACGATCCAAGCATCTTGAGCGCAGCGTCCCATTGCGCGGCCACTTCGTCGGCAAGCGGAGCCGGAACGTCGAGCTGGTGCGCCAGTTCATCAGCCGTCCGAATGTCCTTGGCCATCAGCGCCAGGGAGAAACCGGAATTGAATTTTCCGGAGATGACGAACTGCTTGAGCTTGTTCTCGGTGGAGTTGTTGCGGCCGGTGGATGCGTTCAGCACGTCCACCAGCGTGTTCGGGTCGATGCCAAAGCGTTCCGCGATGGCCACAGCTTCGGCTGAGGCTGCGAGACCTGCCGCAGAAACGTAATTGTTCAGCGCCTTGGCGGCATGGCCGGAGCCGAGCGGCCCGGTGCGGAATACGGATTTACCCATCGCCTGCAGAACGGGTTCGGCCCTGTCGATGGTTCTGTTGTCGCCGCCGGCCATGATCGCGAGCGTTCCGTCGATCGCGCGCTTCACGCCGCCGGACACCGGCGCATCGATAAATTCGAAACCCGCCGCGATCAGTTCTTCGCCCAGCGCCTTCGTGCCCACAGGCGCAGACGAACTCATGTCGATAATCACCGTGCCTGGTGTCAGATGCGGCTTCATCCCTTCAATCGCGGCACGAACGATGTTGCCGTCCGGCAAAAGCGTAATGACAGCGGCGGCCCCCGCGAGAGCTTCAGCCACGCTAGCTCCGGCGACACCGCCGGCAGCACCGAACCTACTCCGCGCCTCGGTAGATGAATCGAATCCCGTCACTTTGTAACCGGCACGCGAAAGACACGCCGCCATCGGCTGGCCCATATTGCCGAGACCGATCACCGCGACTTTTGCGGGCGGAACAATGATCGTGGATTGGGACACGGGAACGCTCCTCACCTGATTTGATGTTTATTCCGCAGCGGATGCCGGGGCCGGCTTCGCTTCGTTACGCCTGAGCGCCGCGATGGCGATCGGGGCGGCATTGCGGATGTGCTGGATACAAGCCTGCTCGGCTGCATCCTCGTCGCCGGATTCGATCGCCACCAGAATGGTCTCGATCTCCTTCAGGCTGTGTTCGATGCGATCTTTCTGCGTCATCGACGTCATGCGCAACAGCGTGACGCGATTCAGCAGCATGTTCAGAAACCGCTGCACGAAAACATTGCCGCAGCCTTCCAGCATCGCAGCATAAAACTCGGTCTTCGCAGCCAGAAGATCGCTTCGGTCTTCGTTGCGTCCCACCACGACCATGATTTCGAACTGCTTGCGCAATCGGCCCAAAATCTCGGGATCGCGGGTGTGCGCGCAGGCGCGCCCGGCAAATCCTTCCAGCAACGCGCGCAGTTCATAAAGCTGCTCGGCTTCCTCCACCGTGATGGTGCTGACCATCGGCCCGCGATGCGGCACCGTCGTCACCAGCCCTTCCGCTTCCAATTGACGCAGGGCTTCGCGGATCGAAGTGCGGCCGACACCGGTCTGTTCGCACAGTTCGCGCTCGATCAACCGCTGGCCGGGTTTGAAAATCCCGTTGCCAATCGCGGTCCTGAGCCGGTTTTCGACCAGAAGCCGGAGGCTGGTGGTTTCGCGCGAAACATTGAGGTCGGAATCAGTCTTCGCCATGCACCCAATGAACAGACTATCAGACAATCTGTCAATCAGCTTGACCGCCGATCCCAATTATTGGAACGTGATCCCAGAGCCACAAAGGCCAACACCCTTAGGGAGAGCGCCCATGACCAAGAAAACCCCGACATCGACCACTGGCCTCAGCCGCCGCACCCTGCTCGCGGGAACTGCATCGGTACTGGCGAGTCCGCTGGTGATTTCGCCCGCCCGCGCACAGGCCAAGGCGATCAATGTCGGCGTGATCATGCCGCTCTCGGGAGCCAACGCGCAGTTCGGCATCAACTCGCGCAACGGCATCGAACTCGTCGCCGACGAAATCAACGCGGCAGGCGGCATCAAGGCGCTCGGCGGAGCCAAGATCAATCTGATCGTGGCAGACTCCACTTCGACGCCGACCACGGCCGGCAACGTCGCCCAACGTCTGATTACGCAGAACGACGTCACCGCCATTCTCGGCGCGTTCGCCTCGTCTCTGACCATCGCGATTTCGGAAGTGACCGAGCGGCGCGATATTCCGCTGCTGACCATGTCCTTCGCCGACCAGATCACCGGTCGCGGCTTCAAGAACATCTTCCAGGTCGTCGCCAAGGCCTCCGTGATCGGCAAGGCGCAGTTCGACTACACCATGGCCATTGCCCAGGCTGCGGGCGCCAAGATCGACAAGATCGCCATCATGTATGAAGACACCGCCTACGGCACGGCCCAGGCGAACGGCCTGCGCGCAGGTGCGAAGGCTGCGAACGTCGAAGTGGTGATGGACGACGCCTATCCGCTCGGCATCACGGACACGACGCCGCTTATCAACAAGCTGCGTGCATCCGGCGCACAGGCTGTCTTCCCGGTATCCTATCTCAATGACAGCCTGCTCATCATCCGCACCATGCGCCAGCAGAAGATCGACATTCCCGCAATCGGCGGCGCGGCAGGTTATGTCATCCCCGATTTCGAGAAGGGCCTCGGCGAATTCGCGGAGAACGTGCTGTCGATCAACCTGTCGAACTACGATCTCGCAACGGACCTGACCGACCGCTTCCGCAAGCGCTACGGCTACTTCATGGTCCACGAAGCCCTCGAACACGCCGTCGCGCTGGACGTGCTGGTGCAGGCCATCGAGAAGGCGAAGTCCGCCAAGCCGGAAGAAGTGTCCGCAGCCCTGCGCGGCGCGAAGTTCACCGGCGGCTGGACGCGCGCCATGACTGGCGGCGCTGTGCAGTTCGACGATACCGGCCTTAACGTCCTGTCGGTGCCGGTGATGGTTCAGTGGCGCAAGAAGGAACTGGTCACCGTCTGGCCGAAGGATGTGGCAAAGGCCACCGCTGTCTGGAAATCATGATCTGCTGACGAAAGACTCCAGTGGCGTTCCTTCAGGCAATTATAGATGGGCTGCTGATCGGCGGCGTGTATGCGGTCATATCCATCGGCCTCACGCTGGTTTACGGCGTGATGGGCATCGTGAATTTCGCGCAGGCGGAATTCCTGATGATCGGCATGTTCGTGGCATGGCTGGCGTGGGCTTTCCTCGGGCTTGATCCGGTGCTGGCCGCTCCCCTGTCATTTGCAGTGGCGTTCGTGATCGGCTGGTTCGTACAGGGCCAGCTGATCTCGCGCGTTCTCAAAGCACCATCCGTCGCGCAGATCTTCCTGACGGTCGGACTTCTGATCGTGATCGAGAACAGCGCGCTTCTGGTCTTCGGCTCGCAGTTCCGCTCGGTCACAACTTGGTATCAGACAGTTTCTCTTTCGCTCGGCTCTCTCTTTATCAGCGTGCCCTACCTGATCGCGTTCAGCATGTCGCTGGCCTGCGGGGCCGCGCTGTGGTGGTTCATGCGCACCAGCTGGTTCGGCCGCGCCATGCGCGCAACGGCACAGAATCCGATGGCGGCCCAGTTGATGGGCATCGATTCCGGACAGATGTACAAGATTGCCTTCGCGCTCGGCGTCGGCCTGACAGCCTTCGGCGGTGCAGTCATTCTTCCGTATGTGACGGTCTTTGCCGGCGTCGGCGGCCAGTATGTCGTGCTGATGTTCACAGTGGTTGTGCTCGGTGGCCTCGGCAGCGTCGCGGGTGCGGTCGTCGGAGGCCTCGCCGTCGGCGTGATCCAGGCGCTATCCGCTCTGGTCTTCCCGATCCAACTGCAAAATCTCGTGCTGTTTCTGGTGTTCATCATGGTGCTGGCTGTAAGGCCGCAAGGTCTTGTGGGGGCCAGCCGATGAAGCGCTGGATCGTCATCGCCATCGTTCTTATTGTT
>CAZQMD010000214.1:0-8818 GCA_964594185.1 uncultured Afipia sp.
GTATCGATATCCACGCCCGATGTGTCGTCCATTTTCTTCTGCAGCGTGTTGAGCACGACGTCCTGACCGTCGGAAAGCTGCTGCGCCGAACTTGCAGAATTGGCCTGCATGTTCGTGAACTGTTGCGTGAAGCTGAGCAGCGTGCCTTTGAAAGGCGAGCTTTTCGAACCGACGCCGGTCGCTGCAGAATAGCTGTAAGTTCCGGACGTCAGCTGCGACAGAATGAAATCCGAACGCGTGGTGTCGCCGGCCGGTGTTGCGGGGCTCGTACTGTAAACGATCAGGCGCGACGAATCCGCCAGCAATCCGGAGTTGACGGTGATGCGGCCCGCGAGTCCGGTCTGCTGAGAGCCGGAAGCCGTAATCGCACCCGTATAGGCGGTCCCGCCGTCGGTGAACAATGCGACCTGCGGGCCGCCACCCGTGAGCGATGTTGCGGTCGTGGTTACCGATGCCGCGTTGACGTCGGACAGGCCGTTCGCGCCGTCATCGACCACACGCAGGGTGGAGCCTGCAGGATTCGAAAACTGGATGTTCGCGCCGCCAAGCGCAGCATTGAGTTGCGACACGACCGACGACATGCCGCCGGAAAAATCGACGCCGATCACCTTGTCGTTCGGATCGATCGTTGCTGAGTCCTTCAGCGGCAATGCGCCCGGATCGTCCACGCGAATGATCGAAATGCTTTTCTGAGTGCCGGTGATGTTGTCGGTGTAGGTCAGATGAACGACGTTTCCAGCCTGCATGCCGGACAGATCGAGATCGAAACCCGCTGGCGTGCCGGGCGGCGGCGCCGGCGTGGCGGGCGGATAGGCCGTACCGTTTGTCGTTTTGTCGGATAGTGCGCTCGCCATTGCTGCGGCGAGCTGATCGACCTGCGCCTGCGCTTGCACCAGCGTGTTATCGCGCAATTCGAGATAGGCCGCGATCGATCCGGAGCGGATCGCTCCGCTGGCGACGAGATCGATACTTCCGCCATTCTGATACGAAATCGAGATCGTGCCGAGCGTGCTCTTTGCCGGATCGGCATTCCACTGCGATTCAGGCGTGACCGTACCCTGGGTATTGAAGGTCAACTGCGCAGCATCGGAACCGCCGACCAGTTGCACGCCCGAAGTCGTGTAAACTGAAACCTGATTGCCGTCGCCCTTGACGACGCGCACATCCATCAATTGCGATAGCTGCGTGATGAACTGATCGCGCTGGTCCATCAACGCGGCGGTCGCTGCGTCCTGGTTGGTAAAGCCCTGCAGCTGACGGTTGATCTTGGCGATCTGAGTCAGCGCATTGTTCGCCGTCGAGACAGAATTTGTAATGCCCGTTTCGGCGCTGTTGCGCAGAGCCTGAATTCCCTGCGAGGTGGAATTCAGCTGCTGAGCCAGCGCCTGCGCGGCATTGAGAACACCGGTGCGCGCCGATTGCGAATCCGGACTCGTGGAGAGCGCCTGAAGCGCCGTCGTGAGCGAGTTGAAGGCGGCTTCGATGGTCGCAGACGAATCCGGATCGCCGTAAACGCTCTGCAGGTTGCTCAGGAAATTCGCGCGCGTCCTGGCATAGGCAGCACCGGAGGTTTCCGTCCGCAACTGGCTCTGGATGTAGTCGTCGAGAACGCGATTGACGCCGACGGTTTCGACGCCGGCACCGGTCCCGACTGCCGTCTGGACCTGATTGGTGGTCTTGCGGATATAGCCCGGCGTCTCGGCGTTCGCCACGTTGGACGAAACCAGCGAAAGCGCCGCCTGGTTTGCCCGCAGTCCGGACATCGCGGTTGAGAGAGCTTGGCTCAGACCCATAACATACTGTCCATCTCAGGTCGCATCGCGCGACACCACACTCGCGCTTATCGCAGCACGTTCAGCAGATCCTGCGCCATCTGGTTCGCTGTCGTGATCACCTTGGTGTTCGCCGAATAGGCCTGCTGGGTCACGATCAGCTTGGTGAATTCGTCCGCGATATCGCTGTTCGATCCTTCAAGCGCCGAGCCCGTGATGGTGCCGGCCTTTCCGAAGATCGCGCCGCCGGACTGATCGGTTTCCTCGAACGCACCGCCATCGAGACGCTTCAGGAAATTCGCGCCGTTGAAGGTCGCCAGCGTGATCTGTGCGAGATCGATGTTGCGGCCGTTGGAGTAGTTGCCCACCACGCGGCCATTGTCGCCGATCGAAACGGTCTGCAGCGAACCTGCCGGGAAACCGTCCTGGTGAATGTCGTTGACCTGCGCGTTGCCGTTGGCATCGGCGAACGAAGTCAGGCCGCTGACGCCGAAGTTCACGGTGACGTTGTTCAGCGTGATGCCGCTGATGGTCGGATTGGTAAGGGTGACGGAGGCCACTGCAGGCGTGAGCTGGCCGTTCGCGCTGAACGTAAAGTCAGTGCCGACATTCTGCCAGGCCGTCGCGGTGCCGGTCGCGTTCGGATCGGTCTGATAGAACAGATTCCACTTGTCGGTATGGCCGGGTCCGAGCGTCGACGAGTCCATCTTCGCCCAGCGGAACTGGATGCTCACCGGCGAGCCGGAAATGTCGTAGCCGGTGGTCGCGCCGCCAGCGATCGATTCCGAAATGAAGGTCGCGGAATCCGAACCGATCACGGTGCCGACGCCTGCCGTGCCGCCACCCAGGCGATTCACTGCGACGGGGCCGGAGAAGCCGAGCGCGGCAAAAGCCGTCGCGTTGCTGGAGCTGACCGCGAGGTTGTTCGCGATGCCGGTATGCAACTGCACAGACCCGTTGTTGACGGTCGATGAGAGCGCGGAGTTGCCGCTCAGACCGTCGATCTTGTCGAGAAGCTGATCGATCGTGCTGCCGATCGGAATGTGGGTTGCGTCATCCTGGTTTGGCGGAACGCTGGATGCGTCGGTGAAGGTGATGGTGAAAGTGTTCACAGTGATGGTGTCGCCGGCGGCAAAGCCGGCTGACAGTGAGTTGACGTTCGTGCCGCCACTGAGAGTGGTCGAGCCGTTGATCTTGGTCGCCGTGGTCAGGGCGCTGTTGACGGAGGCGCCGCTTCCGACGTTATCGAGATACGGCAGCGGCGGCGTGCCGACCGTGCTCGGATTGACAGTGAAGTCGCCGACGTTGAGCAGTTCGGACCCCGGAACGGACTTGTCGCTCTTCGTGGTCAGCGGATATGAGGCAAGGTTGGCGCGGTAGGTCACGGTCGAGGTCGGCTGCGCCGGCAGGAAGTCGCTGCCGAACTTCAGCACCTGCGGATTGCTGCCGGTGACGTTGCCGGTGGTCGGGTCGATCGGAATGCCTTCGAGATAGTAGCCGGCGCCGTTGACGAGATAGCCGTTCTTGTCGAGCGTGAAGTCGCCGCGGCGGGTGTAGTTGTTGACGCCGTTGAAGACCGGATTGTTGTCGGTGAAGCTGCCCGGCTTCTGCACGACGAAGAAGCCGTCGCCGCTGATCGCCATATAGGTCGAAACCGCGGCCTTCTGGACGTCGCCCTGCACCGTGTTGGTTTCACGCGAGTTGGTCGCGACGCTGCCGGCGAGCTGGTTGTTGGTGCCGGTGTCGGGAATGAGATCGAGAAAACTCGTATCGATGCGCTTGAACGCCGTCGTCTGCGAGTTGGCGATGTTTCCGGAGATGTTTTCGAGCGCGTAGGACTGAGCACGAAGACCTGCGACGGACGTGGTGAGTGCGCCAAAGAGACCCATTACATTTTCTCCAACTTCGATCCAGGCGGCCCGCCGGTGTGTCCATAGCCATGGCCGTGTTCGAGAAGGAGTTCGCAAGCGTCGTGCCAACAGTCTTTCTATTGCAAAATCAACGCATTAAATGAAATGCCCCGGCCAGATGACCGGGGCACAATTGCCTAGCGGGGCAAGAATTGCCGTGCGTCTCAGGTCGCCCCGCCTTCCGCGGGCTTGAAGGTCAGCGCCAGCCCGTTCATGCAGTAACGCAGTCCGGTGGGCTTCGGGCCATCGTCGAACACATGGCCGAGATGGCCGCCGCAGCGCCGGCACAGGGTCTCGGTCCGCACCATCATGAAGGTCGTGTCCTTCTTTTCCAGAATGGCGTTTGGCAGGGTCTGGTAAAAACTCGGCCAGCCGGTGCCGCTGTCGTATTTCGTCTCGGACGCAAACAGCGGCAGGTCGCAGCCTGCGCAGGCAAAGGTGCCCTTGCGCTTTTCCTTGTTCAGCGGGCTGGTGAAGGGCCGCTCGGTTCCGGCTTCGCGGAGCACATTATACTGGGCGGCCGAAAGCTGCTTCTTCCACTCTTCCGGCGTTTTCTCGATCTCGAACTTCTCGGTGGATTTTTCGCCCGCACTGGCGCTGCCAAGGCCAAGCCAGCGGAAGGCTGAAAACGCGGCGAGACTGGCCGCGGATGCAAGCAGGATACGGCGATCGATCATTGTCAAAGCTCCGTGCACATCGCAAAACAGGCTGTCCATCACGATCTACGGTCCCCGCCCGGAAAAGTTACGCACCCGCCGTTCCGGCCTGCTCACTTTCGCGCGAGGCCACATTCGGGGACACTCTGCCCCAACAACCCCGCGGCAGACAGGTTATTTCCGGCTCATTCGCGACCTATTGGCCGCCATGCCCGCGCCGGTCTTCATGCATGGCCGCCGAGGCATGCTGCCGCGCAATCGAAGCCTGGGCTTTGGCGGACGCAATCCGCGCCTCCCGGGCGTATTCCCGCGCAAGTTCCCGCTCGCGCGCGCGTTCCCGGAATCGCGACAGTGCGCCCGCCGCCGCAGAATGGCCCCGCGACCAGATATCGATAACCTGCCCCGCGATGCGCCCGGCCGATCCGCCGGCCCAGACCAGCTCGAACGGTGAAAACAGCCGCCAGCGATCGTCGCCCGCCAGGATACTGCGCGCCAGAAGCTGGCCGCCCCTCGCTGTCGTGTTCAGCCCCTGCCGTCCAAAGCCGCTGAGCACCCACAGGCCCGGCTGAACTTCGCCGATTTGCGGCATGCCATGCACGGTCTGGCCGAACATCCCGCTCCAGCTCTCCGCAATGGGCACCAGTCCCAGTTCCGGAAAAGTCGCGGCGATGCGGCTCTGAATGCGCTTGGCGTAGCGTCGCGGATCGCCCTGCCATGTCGTTTCAGGGCTGGCCCACAGCAGACGGTCGCCATCGACAACGCGGAAATGATCGATACCGTGACTGTCGATCACCGATCCGCGAAACGCCACAGTGTGCGCGAGTTGCGTGCCGAGCGGTTCGGTCAACGCCGCATAGCGCCAGGTCGGCAGCAGCGTCGCAGTGAGGCGCTGACTGGGCGCGCCGAGATGGGCGTTGCCCGCAAGCACGACATGATTGCAGCGCAATTTTGCCGACGGCGTGAACACACGCTTGCGGATACCGGCGGGATCGAGTCCGACCACCGGCGTATCCTCGAAGATCCGCACGCCTGCACTCTCCGCCAGCGAGGCAAGTCCGCGAATGTAGGTCCGCGCGTCGATCTGAAACGCTTTCGGGAAATGAATCGCATGGAAGTAGCGATCCGTCTTGAGCACCTCACGGACACGATCGGCCTGCCATCCTTCCAGCTCGGTGCCGAAATCCTCGCCCATCGTCTGCAACTGGCTGATGAGTTCGTCGCCCGCATCGACGCGCGAAACGTCCAGAGCACCGTGCGTCAGCGCGATGCCATCCATCGGCATGGCAGTGGCGCGAACATAATCCGCGCCCTCCTGCGCCAGCGTCCACAACTCGCGTGCATCCTCAAAGCCGACGCGCTCGATCAGGCCGGACGCCGGGACACCGTATCCGGGCATCACGGTTCCGAGATTGTGGCCCGACGCATTCCACCCGATGATGCGGCCTTCGAGCAGTGCCACGCTTGCGCCACGCCGGGCCGACTCAAGCGCCATGGTCAGACCGGCCAGTCCGCCGCCGATCACGCAGATATCGACATCGAGATCGAAGGTCAGCCCCTGACGGATCGGCATGTCGGAGGGATTTTCAGAAGATTCGTCCATGCCCTGTTCCGGAAATCGCAGGCCGTGACACATTTGTTTTCTGGGTGTAACGGCACTCGCGTCCGTCACAGGTTCTGCGTAAACTTGTACACTATTCCGGGCCATGCCCTAGTGCCTGTGCCTGACACTGACAATGTTTTCCCGAACGAGATGACGAGATGCGCCGCCTGATCCTGCTTCGCCATGCCAAGACCGAGCGGGACGCCCCTTCCGGCAAGGATCAGGATCGCCGCCTCGACGAGCGCGGCCATCATGACGGCGCGGACATCGGCCGCTGGCTCGCAGCGGAAAACTATCGTCCAGACCTTGTGCTGGTCTCCACCGCGACACGCACGCAGGAAACCTGGGAGTTGCTGCGTCCCTCACTGCCATCGTCGCGCGTCCGCAATCTGCCGGAACTGTACGGCGCCGATCCGTCAGAACTGCTGAGAGTTATTCACGGCGCGGCGAAAGACGATCCGAAATGCCTGATGATCATCGCACACAATCCCGGCCTGCATGAGCTTGCGCTGGCGCTGATCGCGGGCGGCGATGCGGCGGGACGGCGCGCGCTGGACGCCAACCTGCCGACCTCGGGCGTCGCCGTGATCGATTTCAAGATCGACGACTGGGACGATATCGGCTTTCGCGGCGGCCAGCTCAAACGCTTCGCCAGTCCCAAGCTCCTGAGAGAAGCGGACGGCGCATAGCACCGGCCGAAGACTACCGGCCTTGCATCTGGCCGCAGAGGACTTCATCGTAAGCACTCCATCGCGTGGAGAGAACGATGTTCCAGTCCATTCTCGTTCCTATCGATCTTGCCGACACCGATCTCGCAAAGCCCGCCATCGAGACGGCGGCCTCGTTGTCAAAATCCTCCGGCGGCACGGTGCGGCTGGTGAATGTGATGCCGATGACGCCGGTGATGCTGGCGGAATATGTCCCGCCGGATTTCGACGTCCAGCAACGGCAATCGGCGGAAGAAGCACTGGCCATCGTGGCGCGCGAATCCGGAATCGAAAGCCGGCGGATTTCCGTCACGGTGCGGCAAGGCGGCATCTATCATGAAGTTTTGGAAGAAGCCGCCGACATCGGCGCCGATCTGATCGTAATGACATCGCATCGGCCCTCGATGCAGAGTTATTTTCTCGGCTCGAACGCCGGGCATGTCGTCCGCTACGCAAAATGCTCAGTGCTCGTGGTGCGGCACTAACGCACAATTTCGTGCGCGAGGCTGGCTTCTCTCCCGCTCCACTGTCGGCTATGGTCCCGCGCCGCCAGTGATCCCCATCATCAGGCGGTAAGGTTTGGCCGGGCCGGCCAACGATGCCCGGCCGAGCTGACCTCCCTCTTAAGATCAGCACACCTTCTTTAGGGCAGCACATCCTGCGGCAGCGCATCGAACGTATAGCTGCGCGGCCTGTTACGGCGCATGAAGCCGCCGATCTGCCAGCCGAACAGCGCCGCAAAGCCGGCCAGAAACAGCACGCCGCCGTATTCGCCCGTCATCGCCGCGCGGATGAGCAGCCCAAGCATCGCAGCCGCGACGAGTCCCGTGATGACCAGCCCGGCCCAATAGATCGCCGGATTGATTCCCACCACCAGCACCGCCTTGCTGTTGCTAGCCGCAAGGCGGCGGTGCAGTTCGACGATGAAGGCGCGGTAACCGTCATCCTGCGGCGACATCAACGCGACCGTATGCCATGTGGTCGAATAGATTGTGACTCGCTCGCCACGGGTATCCTCGATATCGGCGCGGAACCGCCGCGACTGCATCGACACAGGACGATAGGACAGGCGAATGGCCGCGATCTTCTCCAGCGGCCACACACCATGCTTTCCCTTCACCTGCCACGACAGCCCTTCGTCCGTAAGATCGAACTGCCACGCGCTGCCGACCAGTGACGGCTTGAAGACATATTGTGTGCCATCAGTCGCGGTCCCGGCACCGTCTGCCGCAACACGCTGCCCGGCACCGAACAATTGGGAGAACATGTAAATCCTTGCGCGCAAGCTATCTTGTCCGGCGATCAGCCGCTATCTTACACGACATAACAGTCCCCGGCCCCCGGACGAATACCCTCATGACAAAACCGGCCTATTTCTCCCGCCACATCGTCCTCGCCGGATCGATCCTGTTCGGCGTGCTGCTGGCACTCGGCATCCACATCATCATCCAGCGCTTCAACCTCAATCTCGGCGACCTGTGGCGGAGCGACGTTCCGGAATTGATCCCGGCGAGCGCAGCATTGGCGTGGTGGCTGATCAGCGCGGTGGCATTTCTCGCGGGCTTCATTTCGGCATCGCTGATGAACAGTGCGGTCTCGGGCCGGATGTCGCTTCGCCTGCGTCAATTCCTGATCGCGGTCGGAGTCATCATGGTGGCGGGCGCAGGCCCGGCAGCTTCCGCCCCCCAGCCCATGCCCACCCCCGCACAAGGCGCAAGCCGACGATGAGGCTGCGCCGACGAGGGCTGCCATAGCCGCGGGCGGCGCGCCGCGAGGCCCACCGCGGCTCAGTCCAGGAACCCCCGCGTACAGTGCGCCTGGTCTCCAACACATCCCGTAAAGTCATGGTGTCCTCCGCACGAGTCGAACGCTGAGGTGGTCGGCACACTCGGCCGAGCGGTAGCCGGAGTAGCGAGTGAAGTCCACACACCATGGGTGATTGTGCCAACAGGCACCTCGAATGGTACGTGAATCCCTCCTTGCAGGGCGCGAGATCACGGCACTCTCCGAACGAACCGCGTCGAGAAGACCTCATGACGGGTGGACGGGTAGTCGTGGCCCCAGGAGGCTGCGAACCGTGTCGAACCCAGGCCGAAGAGCCAGCAGCTACCCAGAACGAGGCAGCGGGGCATCAACACCGGCTCTCCCTTCATGACGCTCTCCGGGCGAGACG
>CAZQMD010000215.1:0-8801 GCA_964594185.1 uncultured Afipia sp.
ATCGATATCCAGCGCGACATCGAAGTTCGGCGCGGAATGCGTCAGTGCGCCGGACGACACATAGTCCACGCCGGTCTTGGCGATGTCCGCAATCGACGCCAGCGTGACGCCGCCGGACACTTCCAGCACCACGCGGCCAGCCGTGATGGCGACCGCCTCGCGCAGCGTCGGAACATCCATGTTGTCGAGCATCACCACGTCGGCCAATCCCGTCGCCAGCACCTCGCGCAACTGATCCAGCGTATCGACCTCGATCTCGATCTTCACCAGATGGCCGACATGCGCCCGCGCGCGCTCCAGCACCGGCTTGACGCCGCCCGCGACCGCGATGTGGTTGTCCTTGATCAGGATGGCGTCGTCGAGGCCGAAGCGATGATTGAAGCCGCCGCCGCAGCGCACCGCGTATTTCTCCAGCGCCCGCAGGCCGGGCGTGGTCTTGCGGGTGTCGCAGATCCGCATTTTCGTCACGCCGGCATGACGGATGTAATCCGACGTCAGGGTGGCGATGCCGGACATGCGCCCGACAAAATTCAGCGCGGTGCGCTCGCCCGCCAGCACCGCGCGGGCAGGGCCTGAAATCGTCAGCACATGCACGCCCCTGGCGACGGCGTTGCCGTCGCGCACATGGGCCTGAATGTTGATGTCGGGTGACAGACGCTGCAGCACCGCCACGGCGAGCGGCAATCCCGCGATCACTCCCGCCTGCCGCGCCACAAGAATGGCGTGGGCGTGCGCCGATGGCGGAATGGTCGCGGTCGATGTGACGTCGCCAGCACGGCCAAGATCTTCGGCCAGCGCGCGCGTCACGGCGTCATCGATGGCGAGCGGCGACAGGAATGCATCCGGATGCATCAGGGTCGCGGGATTGAGAACATCGCTGATGCTCATGGTCAGGCTCCTGCCGAGGTGCGTTTGAAAGAAGGAGCGTCGGTCATCGATGCCGCGATCCTGCGCGCCTCATTAAGTGTTGTCATGGTGCGATGCCGCTGCAAGGGGTCTTCCGCCGGATAATCGGCGCGCTCATGGGCGCCGCGGCTCTCGCGCCGCGCCCATGCCGACGCCGCCACGATCAGCGCGGTGGTTGCCATGTTGCGCAACGCAATGTTGCCGGTGGTCTGCTCGATCACGACGAAGGTGCGGATGGCTTCCGCAAGGCCGTCACCGTCACGGACCACGCCGACATATGAACTCATCATCGCGCGCAGATTGGTTTCGCGGAGCGGCGGCATCGCCGCATTGGTCCCGGCCGGCGCCGGTGCAACAGCGGGCGCGCGTGCAAGGGTCTGTCCGTTGATGTCGTCAGCGATGCGTGCGGCATAGACCACTGCTTCCAGCAGCGAGTTCGATGCAAGACGATTGGCGCCATGCGCGCCTGTGCTGGAGACTTCGCCGCCCGCCCACAGGCCCTTGATCGATGTGCGGCCGTGATGGTCCACGGCGATGCCGCCCATGTGATAGTGCGCTGCTGGTGCGATCGGAATCGGCTGGGCCGCCGGGTTGAAGCCCGCGGCCATGCACTTGGCATGGAAGCCCGGAAACTTGTCCGCAAGGTGAGCACCGAGCGATGTGGCATCGAGATACGCGCCGCGCCCGGCGGCGATTTCCGCGAACACGCCGCGCGCGACCACGTCGCGCGGAGCAAGCTCCGCCAGCGTATCGCGCGCCAGCATGAAGCGCTCGCCCTTGCCGTTGATGAGGATCGCGCCTTCACCGCGCAAGGCTTCGGTCGCCAGCGGCGCGGGATCGCGGCCGACATTGAGAGCGGTCGGATGAAACTGGACGAATTCCGGATCGGCGATGATCGCGCCGGCCCGCGCCGCGATGGCCAGGCCGATGCCGCTCGCTTCAGCCGGATTGGTCGTCACCGCATAGAGATGTCCGATGCCGCCGGTCGCAAGCACGATGGCGCGCGACGGAATCACAACGGGAGCCGCCGTCACGTCGTCCGACTTGCGCAGTTGCAGTCCGGACACGGTATCGCCGTCGGTCAGTAACGCTTCGGCTGTGTAACCTTCGATGACGCGGATCGATGGCGTGTTGCGCACCGCCGCGATCAGGGCCGCGATAATCGCCTTGCCCGCCATGTCGCCCTGAACATGGACGATGCGCCGGGCCGAATGCGCGGCCTCGCGCCCGACTGCGAGTTTGCCTTCGAGATCGCGGTCGAACGGTACGCCGTATTGCAGGAGATCGTGAATACGCGCGCCGGCCTCGCGCGCTAGACCGAGCGCAACGCCTTCGTCGACGATGCCGCCGCCGACCGCAATCGTATCGGCCGCGTGCGCTTCAGGCGTGTCGCCTTCACCGACGGCAGCGGCGATGCCGCCCTGCGCCCAGGCGCTCGATGCGCCTTCGCCAAGGGGTGCTGCGGAAATCACGGTGACGGGACGGGGGCTGAGTTTCAGCGCGCAGAACAGGCCCGCGAGTCCGCCGCCGACGATGACGATGTCGGTTGGAGATGAGAAGTCACTGCTTGATATGATGTTCATAGTGCGGAGCTCTCAAAGCTTGCGTCGTCATGGCCGGGCTTGTCCCGGCCATCCACGTCTTAAGCATTCTCAAAAGAAGGCGTGGATGCCCGGCACAAGGCCGGGCATGACGGGTTTTGTTTTGAATGCATCGTGGCCAATGGCATGTTTCAATTCTTCAGATTGATCATGCGCTCCACCGAACGCCGGGCATTGCCGATGATCGCGGGATCGACGGTGACCTCCTCACGCATATAAATCAGGCTATCGAGAATCTTCGGCAGCGTGATGCGCTTCATGTGCGGGCAGAGGTTGCAGGGCTTGACGAACTCGACGTTCGGCAATTCAGCCTGCACGTTGTCGGCCATCGAGCATTCGGTGACCATGACGATGCGTTTGGGCTGATGCTTGCGCACCCAGTCGATCATGTGCGCGGTCGAGCCGGTGAAGTCCGCTTCCGCGATCACGTCGGGCGGGCATTCCGGATGCGCGATGATCTGCACCGACGGGTCGGCCTCGCGATAGGTGCGCAACTCGTCGCCGGTGAAGCGCTCGTGCACCTCGCACGCGCCTTTCCAGGCAATGATCTTTACGCTGGTTTTCGAGGCGACGTATTTCGCCAGATACTGATCCGGCAGGAAGATCACGGTGTCGGCATTGAGGCTTTCCACCACCTGCACGGCATTGGACGATGTGCAGCAGATATCGACCTCGGCCTTCACGTCGGCAGACGTGTTGACATAGGCGACCACCGGCACGCCGGGGAATTTCTCGCGCAGCAGGCGGACATCGGCGCCGGTGATGGCGGAGGCGAGCGAGCAGCCGGCGCGCGAATCCGGGATCAGCACGGTCTTGTCAGGATTCAGGATCTTCGAGGTCTCGGCCATGAAGTGCACGCCGCACTGGACGATGACCTTTTGCTTCACCTTGGTGGCCTCTCGCGCCAGCTGCAGCGAGTCGCCGCCGATGTCGGCCACACAGTGGAAGATGTCCGCGGTCTGATAGTTGTGCGCGAGGATGACTGCGTCGCGTTCTTTTTTCAGGTCGTTGATCGCCTTCACATAGGGCGCCATGAACGGCCATTCGATTTCCGGAATGACGTTCTTCACCTTCTCATAAAGGTGTGCGGTGGCGCGCTCCACTTCGGGCGTCCATTCCAGCGACGGCATCGGCAGGGCACGGGCCCGCTGCGCATCGGTGAGACGTGCGCGGACAAGGCTCTCGTGGGGGCGGTGAGCGGCAGTCCCCAAGTCGTCGGGACCATAAATTCCGGTGATGGGCATCGCAGCCTCCTGAAGATCCCAATATACTCAATTTGAGCATATTAGAGTTCTGAGAAATCCGGCCTTTTGGGCCGGCGTTCCAACTTGGGTTTCCTCTGCTCGTCAGGGCATACCTATTATACTCAAAACGAGCAAAACAAATATAGCACCCAAGTGACGGCCTCGCCAGAGCTGTCTTGGCAATTTCCCGCATGGCGGAAATGCATCCGCTCCAACCCATGGTGGCCGGAGAGGGCTTGGCAAAGCGCATCGGAGCGGCCAATCAGGGGGCCGGATTTCAGTCACAAGAAAATGGAGAGCGGGTTTGGCAACCTTCAAGGCAATCAGGATCGACAAGGCCGAGAAAGGCACAACGGCAGCGCTGACGCAGTTCGATGAAGCCGAACTGATGGACGGCGATGTCACTGTCGCGGTCGAGTGGTCCACGGTGAACTACAAGGATGGCCTCGCTGTCACTGGCAAATCGCCGGTGGTGCGTCGCTTCCCGATGATCGCCGGCGTGGACTTTGCAGGCACGGTTCTGGAGTCGTCGAATCCGGCCTGGAAGGCGGGCGACAAGGTTGTCTCGACGGGTTGGGGTCTCAGCGAAACCCATCTCGGCGCCTACGCTGAAAAAGCGCGCGTCAAAGGCGACTGGCTGGTGCGTCTGCCCGAGGGTATGACCGCGCGTCAGGCGATGGCGGTCGGCACCGCGGGCTTCACCGCGATGATGTCGGTGATGGCGCTGGAGAAGCATGGTCTCACGCCAAAGAGCGGCCCGGTGATTGTCACCGGCGCGGCCGGTGGTGTCGGTTCGGTGGCTGTCGCGATCCTCGCCAAGCTCGGCTTCCATGTGATCGCGTCGACCGGACGTGCGGCGGAGGCGGATTATCTGCGCGGCCTCGGCGCGGCTGAAGTGATCGGCCGCAATGAACTGTCGGCTCCGGCGAAGCCGCTGGCCAAGGAACGCTGGGCGGGCGGCGTTGACAGCGTCGGCTCCACCACGCTGGCGAACCTGCTCTCGATGACGAAGTACGGCGGCGCGATTGCGGCCTGCGGTCTGGCGGGCGGTATGGACCTGCCGTCCTCGGTGGCCCCCTTCATTTTGCGCGGAGTGTGCCTTTTGGGCATCGATTCCGTGATGTGCCCGATCGAGCCGCGAAAGGCCGCCTGGGCCCGCATCGCGACCGATGTGGACCATGCGAAACTCGCTGAAATGACTAAGGAAATCAGCCTGGAGGAGGTCTTCGACGCGGCACCGAAGATTCTCGCCGGTCAGCTTCGCGGCCGGACGGTGGTGAGAATTTCCTGAGGACGTTCAGACTTTACCAACCATGATGCGCCAATGTTGCCATGGTTGGTATGGTAATCACCGGGTTAAGGCGTAAACCGCCGGGCGCTTCGCCCGGCCGGTTGTTCTCAACCCGCAGTTAGTCAGTTGGAGTAGCCCGCATGCTCGCCCGCATTGTCCTTGGAGCCGTGCTCGCCGGTTCGGTTGCAGCGCCCGTGTTCGCAGAAACCCTGAATGCGGATGAAGCGCGCAGGTTTGTCGCGAACAAGATGTTCGCCTTCACCTGCTTCGACGGCACCAAAGGCATCGGCAAGATCACCAATGACGGCGCAGCCGCCGGCGCGGTGCAGTTCGGCGGCGCAGGCGAAGCCCGTCATATGCGGCTGCCGAGCAATACGCTTCAGGTGCGCGGCCAGCAGATCTGCGCATCGATCAAGGGCATTCCCTTCGAGCCCTGCTTCAATTTGAACAAGGTCGATAATGTCAGCTTCCGCGGCTCGGTGTCGGGTATGGGCTTCGCCTATTGCGACTTCCGCAAGCACGGCAACGCGCGCGTCTATCTCGCGCAGTCGATCTCGCGTCCGCGCTCTCTGCGCGCGCCGGGCGTGACCCAGTCGGCGGATGCGACGCCGCGCGCCGAGGTCAAGCCGGCTGCAGCGCGCAGCGAACCGGCGCTGGAACTGCGCCGCTCGGCGAGCGAGTAACTCCCGTTGTCATCACCGGGCTTGTCCCGGTGATCCCGACTGCAAAGGCACAATCGATCCATCTAAAATGAATCGAGATGGCCGGAACAAGTCCGGCCATGACAACGATTGCGAATGAATCACGCCGCCGGGCTGCCTTCAGCCGGCGGCGTTTTCGTCTGCCGGAACAGGATGCGCTGATACAGCCATCCGATTGCCACCAGCACCAGTCCCAGACCGATGAACGAGAACGCGCGGTAGGCGCCCTCCAGGTTCGACATGTCGATCAGGAACACTTTCAGCACGGTGGCGGCGATCATCACCGCCGAGGCGAGGCGCGCACGCTGCGACGGCAGCAACAGGCCGATGCCGAGCAACACCACGCCGAACACCAGCCACGCCACAGAGTAAGTGTACTGTTCGGCGTCGAAGGTGGTGCTGCTGTTCAGATACGGGCCGTGATAGAGGCGGCGGATTTCCAGCGTGATCCAGGCCAGCGCCAGCACCAGCGCGGAGGCAGCGATGGTGTTGGCATAGGCCGCAGCACGGCGGCCCGCCACCGCATAGGACAGCAGCAAAGCGAGAACCGCCGGCATGGCATAGCCAAGGATCAGCGGATTGATGAACGTGCCCGCGATCTCGATCTTCCAGATCAGCGGGTTCGCGATGAAGAACAACCCGAACAAGGTCGCGAGTCCCGCGAACCATGTCAGCAACAGCGCGCCGAGATTGTGGATGACGCTCCCTGTCCGGATGCGAAGCCGCTCCAGTCCGATCGCCATGGCCAGCGCGACGCAGACCTGCAGGCCGATCTCGATCAGGGTCGACGACCGGCTATAGATGTTGCCGTTGTTGATGGTGTGGCGGATCTCGGTGAAGGCGAGCAGCACCGTGAACAGGATCGCCGCAGCTTCCAGGCTGCGCAGCGGGCCATCGTCACCGCGCCTGCGCAGGAAGTGTGCGCCCAGCCAGAACGAGGCCGCCGGAATGCCGTAGCCGAGCAGCAGCCAGTTGAAGATCGGCGTGGTGCCGAGGTCATCGCCCGCAATGCGCGGCTCATGGCCGATCCGCAGCACCACGATGCCGGCGAGGATGGCTGCGAGCGCACGCAGGAACGGGATCGGCCGCTTCATGGAAATCCACGCCGTGCCGAGCGACATCAGCGCCAGCGCGATGGTGAGCCAGCCTTTTTCCAGCGCGAACGTGAAGGCCAGCGCCAGTGCGGCGAGCGTGCCGGTGGCGAATAGCGCGGTGGCGATCATCTGGCCGGGACGCGTGTCGCGCTTGGTCAGAAGTTCGGTTGCGGCGGCGAATGCACCGGCGACCGCAATGGCGATGATGGCGAACGGGATCGAGCGATCCAGATGCGCGATGCGTGCGTAGAGCGCGACCAGCAGCGCCAGCGGCGTGAACACGCCCGCAGCGGCCCAGATCACCGGGATGATCGCGCTGACCGAGCGGCCCTGCGCAAGGAAGCCCGCCGCACCGAACGCTGCGCCGAAACCCGCCGCTGCGATGAGGTGCATGCTGATCGAGCCTTCGTCGGCCCGCGTGCCGATGCCGGGCATCGCGCCGCCGGGCATCACCGTGAGTTCGGGATTGGCGCGGATCGCCCATTCGGCAAACACGGCGAAGACGAATACAGCGGCTGCAACGATGGCGCCGGTGGCGCTCTCCGCGCGCCAGGCGATCAGGAATGTGGCCGCCACCAGCAGCGCGAACACGATCATCGCAGCATCGGCGTGATTATTGACCAGCACCAGCGCCGTGGCGCCGAACAAAAACACCGCGAGCGATATCGACGAGACAGGCTCCACCTGGCCTTGTTCGGCGGACGGGCCGAACATGAATCCGGCGACCACGAGAACAGCCGCAAGTGCGAAGCTGACGATGATGTCGAACCCATGCGGGCCGAGCGTATCGGCACGCTCGATGCCGACCAACATCCAGAAGGCGCCGAACGCGATGGTGGTGACGGCAAGCCAGCGCCACAGCCGGATGCGCGCAAGGCCGAAGGCCGCTGCGGTAACGATGGCGATGTAAATGTAAAGTGCCCAGTAGTCGGGTTTGTCAGACGACACCAGCACCGGCGTCAAGAACGCGCCGACAACGCCGAGGCCCGCGAGCGCAGGTCCGTGCAGCAGCGCGGCGGCAAGGGTGCCGAGCGCGACAGCACCGAGCAGGACGAAGGCGACCGGCGGCGCGAGGAAACCGTAGAGCGCGTAAGACGCATACACCGTGGCGAATGCGACCGCCGTTCCGGCTGCGGTGAGAATGGCCGGGATATTCGCAATCGGCAGAGCGGCGATGGACGACAGGCTTTCCTTGCGGCGTGCCACCTCGCCGACGGCGAGCAGCGCCAGCGCAAACAGGCCGCCGAGCAGCACACGCACCTTCGGACCGAGCAGACCGGCTTCGATGGAATACTTGACCAGAAACACGCCGCCGAGCGCGAGCGTCAGGCCGCCGACCCACACCACCCAGCGCGTACCGAGGCGTTCTTCGAGTCCGGGTTTGGCTTCGGCTGGCGTTGCGCTTGCTGCCGCTGGCGCGCCTTCAATCGATCTTCGATACCGCTCTGCCCCTGTTGGCAGCGGCGGCGGTGTGGACGGCGCGCGAGGTGTCTCGGCATCGGATGGAGCGGCTTCCGGAGCGATGGGCGGCGCGACGGACGTTCTTGCCGCGGGCATCACCGGCCGGGCGCCACCGGCGAGCGATTCTTCGAGCTTTGTCAGCCGTGCGTTGAGTTCTTCCGACCGCATGGTCGCCTTGCGGGCGATAAAAGCCGCGATAATGGCAATGACAAGCGCGATAAATTCCATCGTTCCTCCTTGCGCGATCCGCCTGCACTGAACGCAGGCTTCGGGTCGCGCGAAAATTCAAAGCGGCTCCCTTGAGAGCCTTAATTAGCGCCGTCCGCGCACACGCAACCCGGGCGCGGGCCGCTCCTGCAAGACTTCGCGGCGGAAGCGAAATAATGCCGCCGGACGCCCGCCGGTCTGGGTCGACATTTCGCCGGTCGGTTCGAACAGCGCGCCGGCCTCCACCAGACGGCGGAAAATCTGCTTGTGCAAATGACGCGCCGAGATCGCCTCAA
>CAZQMD010000216.1:0-8776 GCA_964594185.1 uncultured Afipia sp.
GCAGATAGAGACGGCCGAGACCTGCATCTTCGTCGATATCGCGGAGAATGTTGGTCAACTGCAGCGCACGTCCGAGATGATGCGCAAGCAGGATACCGTCCTCTTCGCCGAGACCGAAAACCCGCACTGACAGACGGCCCACCGCGCTCGCAACCCGATCGCAATAGAGATCGAGCGTCTTCGCATCCGGCGCCCGGATGTCGGCGGGCACGTCCATTTCCATGCCGTCAATGATGGCGATGAAATCGTCACGGCGCAGGCCGAACTGCTTCACCGACGGGACATAGTCCTTCACGCGCGCAGGCGGATTGCCGGCATAGAGCGCGTCGATGTCGCGCCGCCATTCGTCGAGCGTCGCGAGCCGCGCCGGGCGCGGACCATCGGAATCCGCAATGTCATCGACCTGACGGCAGAAGCTGTAAATCTGGAACATCGCCTCGCGCTGTTCGCGCGGCAGGATGCGCATCGCTGCGTAAAACGAACTGCCCGAGGCTGAGCCCTGCGCGGTCACTTGAGAGGTGGAATCGGCGGTGGTCATGATGTCGTCATGCGCCCGGAACGTGGCGAACGGCAGACGTGTGCCCCGTCGCGCGCTGATACAAACCGCTCGCCATCGCCGACAGCGCAATGCCTGCCATCTGTCCTTTCGACAGATGCACCTTCTCACTGAGCGGATCGCGAACTTTCAGCAGATTCACGATCCTGTCCGCGATCGTCTCGATCACGCGAACCTCGAGGGCAAACCGCGTGTCCTTGATATCGCCGGGCAACGACCGGCCTTCGTGCAGCAGCGTCTCTGTGCGCCGCGCCAGCCCATGCAGGCATTTCAGCAGTGCAAGGGGGGCCCCCCCCTCGCCCCGCCTTTCCACCGGGCCGCCACCCGCCGCCAGTGCATCCTGCGGAAGATAGACGCGATCGAGGTTGAGGTAGTCCTTGCCGCAATCCTGCAGGTGATTGTTGATCTGCAATGCTGCGCAGATTGCATCGGATGCAACCCAGGTCGAACGGTCTTCGCCGTGAACGTCCAGCATGAAACGGCCGACAGGCATCGCGGACAGCGAGCAGTAGTGGATCAGTTCATCCCAGTTCGCATAACGCAGCTTGGTGACGTCGAGACGGAAAGCATTCAGCAGATCCTGCGCATGCTTCGGCGACATCCCGCGCTCTGCAAACGCATGACGAAGCGCCACTGCTTCGGGCTGCGTATCGCCCTTGCCGAGCAACTCGGCTTCGAGCAGATCGAGCTTGTCGAGCTTGTCCTGGGGGGCAAGCGATACGTGGTCGGCAATATCATCGCCAGTACGCACGAAATTGTAGAAAGCAAGGATCAACGCGCGATGGCGCGGATGAATGATCCACGACGCGACTGGAAAATTCTCGTCCTTGTGGCCTTTGCCTGACCGCAATTCGCCTGCTGTCGTCATTTAAGAACCTGATACCTGTGCTTGAGCGCGGCCTTTCCACATGCCGCCACGTCCCTGAAAGTGCTGGATCGCGGAGTTCACCGTGAACACCACGTATGCGACTGCGATTGCGGGGAGCGCCGGCCCCCAAAAAGCCGACTGCCCATAGTATCGCAGAGTGGGCTGGAACGCGAGCGCCATCAGCAGCCACGCCGCTGCGGCAAATACCGCCGCCCATCCATGCCCGAAGACCGAAATGATGACGGGCACCAAAAACACCAGCGTCATGGCAATAACGGTTCCGATCAGAAATATCAGCGAATAGCGCAGTTGCGCATAGGCCGACCGGGAAATCATCTGTCCGACATTGGCGACAGTGTCCGATGCACGAACGCTTTTGACGTCATGCGAGAAACCGAGCCATACCGGCCCCTGCAATTTCAGTCGCGCGCCAAGAGCGCAGTCATCGATCAGCGATCCGCGAATGGATTCGATGCCGCCGGCATTTTTCAACGCATCCCAGCGGGCAAGGATACAGCCGCCTGCCGCCGCAGCGGTCGCGCGCGAAGGATTACGCACCCAGCCGAACGGATAGAGCATCCCAAAGAAGAAGATGAAGGCGGGGATCAGATATTTTTCGGCAAAGCTTTCGCAGCGAAGCGTTGCCATCACCGACGTCATGGCCAGTTTGTCGCTCTGCGCGCGCGCAACCAGCCGCATCAACGCATCGCCGGAATAAACGATGTCCGCATCCGTGAGCAGAACATAGTCAGGCTGCACAGGCCGCCCTTCGACCAGGGTGAGCCCCTGCTTCACCGCCCACAGTTTGCCAGTCCAGCCGGATGGCAGCGGACGTCCCTGCAGTACCGTCAGTCGATTCGATGCACCGATCGCAGCAGCGGCATCGGTTGCGATCTGCGAGGTCCCATCCTGGCTCTGATCGTCCACCAGAACCATGGACAGCATGCCGGGATAGGGCTGGCTCAAAATGGAGGTCACGCACGCGGCGACGCCTGCGGCTTCATCCCGCGCAGGAACGACCACAGCAATCGATGGCCAACGCTCCATGGTAGGCGCTGGTGCGAGGTCATCGAACTTCTGCGTCCGCCAGAAATCGCCCCGAGCCGCGATAAGATAAACCCAGATCGCAAGGGCAAGTCCGGCAGCGACCAGTGAGAGTTGAGCAGACAATTCAGACTCACAAAGCGAGTGTTAGGCGGCCAACCACGGGCCTCTGCCGCAGTCGATTAGCAGGTTCGCGCTTCCTAGCACAATCCTCCTTTTGCAGGGAATATCCCTTTTATTTCAGTATTTTATATCAAGAAACCGAGAGCCGGACGAGCCATCAGGGCCTCCGCCACCTTAAACGGTTCTGCAGCGCCCATCAGACGCTCTGTCCCGCAGCAAAGCCGGACGACCACGCCCACTGGAAATTGAACCCGCCAAGGTGCCCGGTCACATCGATCACCTCGCCAACAAAGAACAGGCCGGGCACTGATTTGGCTTCGAAGGTTTTCGACGACAACTCCGTCGTATCGACGCCGCCCAAGGTTACCTCGGCGGTCCGGTAGCCTTCGGTGCCGCGCGGGATCACCCGCCACGTGTTCACGAGGGATGCCACTGTCTGCAAAAGGCGGTCGGACATGTCCGCCATCCGCGCAACCCCGCCTCCCGCCTCCGCTATTCTCTGCGCAAGCCGCGACGGCAACAGACGCGTCAGCACGGTCGCCAACTCCTGACGCGGATGATCGCGCCGCATCTCCTTCAACACCGCGAAGACATCGACGCCCGGCGCCATGTCGATTTGAATGGCATCACCGTCGCGCCAATAGGACGAGATTTGCAGAATGGCCGGGCCGCTCAATCCGCGATGAGTGAACAGCATCGCCTCGTCGAAGTGAGCACCGTTGCATGTCACGACTGTTTCAACGGAAACGCCCGCGAGATCTTTCGAACTTGCCAGCAAGGCCTCATCGAATGTCAGCGGGACCAATCCCGCGCGCGGCGACACGATCTTGAGACCGAACTGTTCAGCGACTTTGTAACCGAAGCCGCTCGATCCCATTTTCGGAATCGAAGGCCCACCGGTCGCCACCACCAGCGAGCGTGCGCGCATTTCACCGCGATCGGTGATCACGCTGAAGCCATCTTCTCCCTTGGCAATCGAGGAAATTTTTGTGGCAGGATGCAGGGTGACGCCAGCCGCTCCGCACTCATCGAGCAACATATCGATGATCTGCTGCGAGGAGCCGTCGCAGAAGAGTTGCCCGCGAGTCTTCTCGTAATAGGCAATGCGATACTTTTCCACCAGTGCGATGAAATCGTGCTGCGTGAACCCGCTCAACGACGATTTACAGAAATGCAGGTTGCGGGAGAGAAAGTTCGCCGGTGTGGTGTACAGGTTGGTGAAATTGCAGCGCCCACCACCCGAAATGCGGATTTTCTCAGCCGGGCGCTTTGCCTGTTCGATTATTCCCACGCGGCGACCGCGACGGCCCGCAACACGCGCACACATCAATCCGGCCGCACCTCCACCGAGGACAAGCACGTCATAAACCAGCGGCTTCATGGACGTTCAGACAATGGAATGACCGGCGCAGCCACGATCAGGCCGCATTATTCAGCGGCGACAGGCATGTCCCGCAGTCTAGTGGAATAATACGATGCATTCTGTTGCCCGCTGGAAGCGTCCCGCGCGAATACTATCAGATGGTGCGCGACTAAACCAACAGTGATGACGCGTTCAATATCGCCGCGCTTGAGAAGCGGCAGCGAGAATTTCCAGAATTCGCGACGATAATCGCTCTTCACGCCGACCTGCCAGACGATATTGGCAAGCATGGTCAGCCCGCGCTTGATATTGCGCAGCGACAACCGCTCCTTGCTGTTGGGCAACTTGACCCGGTTCGGATAGGTGTGGATCACCTGATGCTGGAAACGCGCGAACAGCTTTTCGGGCGTATAAGCCTTGCCCATGCAATCGCGCCATGTGGACACGACATGATCGTAGGGAAGCAGGAAATCGACGTTTGAATCGCGATCGCTATCCTCGATCAGGCGGCCTTCGCGCTTAAGGCGATCCCACAGCGGCGTCTTCGGCAGTGCCTGCAGCAGGTTGATCGTCAGCAGCGGAATTTCCGACTGATCGACGAATTCCAGAATGCCCTCCCCTGCATCGAGCGAGTCGGTATCCAATCCCAGGATGATGCCAGACACCACTTCCAGACCGTAACTGTTGAGCGTCTGCACACCCTCCAGAATCGGTACCACCATATTGTGCTGCTTCGACATCGCCTTCAGCGCAGCAGGGTCCGGCGTTTCGATACCGCAGAACACCGTGGCGAAATAGGCATCGCGCATCAGCGAGAGAATCTCGGGACGCTTGGCAATGTTCAGCGTGGCTTCACAGGCGAATTGAAGCGCAAAGCCATTGCGCTTCTGCCATTCGACGAGATGCGGCAGGAGCTCCAGCGCCGCCTTGCGGTTGCCGATGAAATTGTCATCCACAAAATATACTGAGCCAGTCAGGCCGCATTCGAGCAGCTTGTCGAGTTCGGCGGTGACCTGCTCTGGCGTCTTCAGGCGCGGGTTGCGGCCATAGAGTCCGGGAATGTCGCAAAACTCGCACTGATAAGGGCAACCGCTGGAGAACTGGATGCTGCCGAGAAAATAGCGTTCGAGCGGAATGAGCTCATACGCCGGGATCGGAAATTCCGACATCTCGCGGCGTTCCTGCGTCGTGAGAACGACCTGCTTCTCTGGCCGCGACGTATCGCGCGCCAGACGCCGGAACAGTTCTTCGGTGGCGTCGCCAAGCTCGCCGACATGCAGATAGTCAAAATCCGGGTAGTTGTCCGGACACGCGCTGACCGACGGACCACCCAGCGCCACGGCAAGATCATGTTCGTGGGCACGGCGGCAGATGTCGTTGATCTGCGGTCGTTGGATATGCATGCCGCTGACGAACACCGCGTCCGCCCAGATGAAATCGTCATCCGTCGCGGGTTTGATATTCTCGTCGAGAAAACGAACCTGCCAACCAGCTGGCAGCGATGCGGCGATCAGAAGCAGCCCCTGTGGAGGCATGAAGGCCTGAACGCCGTCGGTCAGGGGATAAGCGTATTCGAAAGTGCCAAATGAGGGGGAATACTTCGGAAAAACACAAAGGATGCGACGAAGGGAAGGACTTACCACGTCTCTCATCAGGCCCCCTGCTCTCAAGATATGCAGTTGCGCTTAGAACGAGCCACGATTCCGGTGAGATTAGGGCACTCCCGCGGAGGCAGACCCCGCGCTCAGCGCAGCCATGCTCAAGCAAGCAAGGCCCGGACCATTCTTCCAACAACGCCCGATGAGATGACTGGTTCCAATCGCGGCTCAAAGGCTGCTATCGTTGCGTCACAAAAACGCTGCCCTATGGAGGAATAGCCTGATGTCGCAAACCAATCGCCAGATCCTGCTGGTGGAAAAGCCTACCGGCAAGCTCTCACCGCAGAATTTCAAAATGGTCGAAGCCACCATTCCCGAACCGAAGGACGGCGAAATTCTGCTGCGTGTTCTTTATATCTCGCTAGACGCCGCGAACCGCGCATGGATGCAGGGCGCGACTTACCGCGCGGCGGTGGAGGCCAATACAGTGATGGCGGGCGGCGCGATTGCCGAAGTGGTGAAATCCAACGCACCAGGCTTCGCACCTGGCGATCTGGTGTTCGGCGATACCGGCTGGCAGAACTATGCCGCCGTGCGCGCGAAGACTTTGGTGAAGGTGCCGCGCATCGAGCCGATCACCCATCTGCTCAGCGTGTTCGGTGTCGCCGGTCTCACGGCTTATTTCGGCCTGCTTAATGTCGGAAAGCCGAAGGCTGGCGAGACTGTCGTCGTATCAGCCGCAGCCGGATCGGTTGGCTCGTTCGTTGGTCAAATCGCGAAGATCAAAGGTTGCCGCGTGGTCGGCATCGCGGGCGGCAAAGAGAAGTGCAACTGGCTGGTCTCCGAACTCGGCTTCGATGCAGCGGTCGATTACAAGTCCGAGCCTGTATTCAAGGCCCTGAAGGCCGCCGCGCCGAACGGCATCGATGTCTATTTCGACAATGTCGGTGGCGATATTTTCGAGGCCTGCCTGCCGCAGATGAACCAGCACGGCCGCATCTCCTGCTGCGGAGCCGTCTCGGCTTACGACGGCACGCCTCCCGCACATGGTCCGCGTGGCGTGCCGGGATTGATCGTGGTGAAACGGCTCACGGTGCAAGGCTTCATCTTCACCGACTTCAACGACCAGCGTGAAGCTGCAATGGCCGATCTCCAGGCATGGGTGAAGAGCGGCAAGATCAAGGTGCAGGAAGACATCATCGGCGGCCTGGAGAATACGCCGCAGGCGCTGATCGGGCTGCTCGCTGGTGAAAACCGCGGCAAGCGGATGGTGAAGGTTTAATCAGACATGCCCCGATATCAAAATGCCCGGTGAAAACCGGGCATTTTCCGATTTGCCAAAAGTGAAGTATTCACTTACATAGAGCCTCGCGTCCATTGTCGGCGCACCCGCTAGAACATGGATACGATAAATGCTGAATACGCCCCGCTCCCGCCGCGGCATGGTGACTTCGCCCCATCATCTCGCCTCTGAGGCCGGACTGCGCGTGCTGCGCGAGGGTGGCAACGCCATCGAAGCCACCCTAGCCATGGCTGCAAGCCTGCCGGTGGTCTATCCGCATATGAATTCCATCGGTGGCGACGGCTTCTGGCTGATTTCCGCTGACGGCAAGCCGCCGATCGCAGTCGATGGCTGCGGCGCGGCGGCACAGGCTGCCACTGTTGATTTCTACAAGAGCAAAGGCCTGTCAGCTATTCCCTCACGCGGTCCGCTCGCCGCCAATACCGTTGCGGGCACGCTCTCCGGCTGGGCCGAAGTGATCGCGATCAACAAGGAGATGGGCGGGAAACTTCCGCTCTCCCGGCTGGTCGAAGATGCGGCGTGGTCTGCCGAGAACGGCTTTGCCGTGACCGCAACACAGCAGGAACTGACCGAAACCAAGCTGTCCGAGCTGAAAGACTCGCCGGGTTTTGTCGATACGTTCCTGTTCGGCGGCAATCTCCCCAAGGAAGGTCAGTTGATGAAGTTGCCCGCGCTGGGCGCAACGCTCAAGCGGCTCGGCAAGGACGGCCCGATGGATTTCTACACCGGCAGGCTGGCCAAGGAGATCGCGGCGGATCTGGCGCGCTGTGGCTCGCCGGTGACCCTTACCGATCTCGCCGCCCACAAGGCGCAGCGCCGCGAGGCACTGTCCGTCGCGATCAAGGGTGCGACGCTCTACAATTTCCCGCCGCCGACACAGGGCCTTGCCTCGCTGATGATCCTGGCGATCTTCGAGCGGCTCGGTATCAAGGAAGCGGAGACTTTCGAATATCTCCACGGCATCGTCGAAGCCACCAAACAGGCATTTCTGGTACGCGATCGCGTTGTCGGCGATCCGGCCTATATGACCGAGCAAGCCGAACACTATCTGACGCCGGACGTTCTGGACGAACTTGCCTCGCGCGTGGCGCATCACCGCGCGCTGCCGTGGCCGGTGCCGGTCAATCTGGGTGACACGGTGTGGTTAGGCGCCATCGACAAGGACGGCATCGCCGTCTCCTTCATCCAGAGCATCTACTTTGAATTCGGCTCCGGCTGCGTGCTCGAGAATTCGGGAATTGTCTGGCAGAATCGCGGATCGAGCTTCCTGCTCGATGGCGACGGTCCCCGCGTCCTGCGTCCGGGCCGGAAGCCATTCCACACGCTCAATCCGGCGATGGCGCTGTTCAACGACGGCCGCCGCATGGTCTATGGCAATATGGGTGGCGAAGGCCAGCCGCAGAGCCAGTCCGCCGTGTTCAGCCGCTACGCGATGTACGGCCAGGGCCTGCAGGCTGCAATCACCGCGCCTCGCTGGCTCCTCGGCAAGACATGGGGCGACGCCACGGTGACGCTGAAACTGGAAGACCGTTTCGATCCCGCCGTGGTTCAGGCCATGCGCGACGTCGGTCATGACGTCGAAATCCTGCCTGCGTTCACTTCGACCATGGGCCACGCCGGCGCTGTCGTCCGCCATCCGGACGGCATGTTCGAAGGCGCAACCGACCCACGCAGCGACGGCGCGGCGATGGGATTTTGAGAGTCGAACGAGTCGCTTAAGCGGAATGTCTCAACTTCATGGAAAACATCATGCCGAGATTCAGTCTTGGCGTGAGATTTGAAGCATAACCCGCTCAATAGACTCTACGTTTGTCATGGCCGGGCTTGATCCCGGCCATCCCGATTATTGAAATCGAGCGCTCCATTTATCGAGATCACCGGGACAAGCCCGGTGATGACAATGTGGGTTATCTGCGCCGCA
>CAZQMD010000217.1:0-8746 GCA_964594185.1 uncultured Afipia sp.
CATGGCCTTCGTTGACAACAACGATTACCTCAGCTCCCGCAAAGGCAAATACGCTGAGCGCAACGGCGCATTGCTTCCTTGGCTCAGCACCTTCGACGTTTCCATCCAGCAGGAGTTCTTCGTGAAAGTGAGCGAGCGCAGGCATACCATCCAGTTGAGGGCCGACTTCTACAACTTCGGTAACTTGCTGAACAACAAATGGGGAGTAGGCGACTTCGCAAAAAACCACGCCCCGCGGGCGTCCCATCGGCGACCGTTTTCTCGTTTCAGTCGGGAAAATTACTGACCGGCCTTGATCTGGGCGACGGCGACCGCCACCAGTTCGTCCATCTTCTTGCGGACATCGAGTTCGGTGACGCCCTTGCTGGCCAGATCCGTGGTCACCTTGCGCAACACGTCGGCGTCTCCGGCTTCCTCGAAATCGGCAGCGACCACTTCCTTGGCGTAGGCGGCGGCCTCGTCGCCGGTCTTGCCCAGCTTTTCGGCGGGCCAGAGGCCCAGCAGCTTGTTCCGGCGGGCTTCCGCCTTGAACTTCGTTTCCTCGTCGAGGGCGAATTTCTTCTCGAAACCTTCCTCGCGTTTGTCGAAATTGGACATATATCTGTTCCGTAAGCTGAATTGGTCATGCCGGATGGCGGCGGGACCCTGCATATAGGGGTGCCGGACCCGGCAAGGCAACGTCCCAGAGGTCGCAGGAGGCGGCCGCATCGGGCGAAAAGGTCCGAAACGGGAATTCTTGAAGGTTTCCAGCGTAAAACCGCGCTTACTTTTGCGGGAATACGCGTCGCGTCGCGTTGTATCGGTCACATCAATCGGCTAGGTTGCCGATGAGTCCGGTTCGCGGTTTGTTTCACGATTCCGGACTTCACGGCAGCTCCGCCGTGGGTCGCGTAAATCACCCGGAGCACCCCATCCATGGACTTCAACAGAACACGGTACATCCCTATGAGCCGTCGGCGTCGCATTTACGAAGGCAAGGGCAAGACCCTTTACGAAGGGCCTGAGCCTGGAACCCTGATCCAGCATTTCAAGGACGACGCCACCGCGTTCAATGCGAAGAAACACCAGATCATTGAGGGCAAGGGTGTCCTCAACAACCGGATCTCGGAATACGTCTTCCAGCATCTGAACGACATCGGCGTTCCGACGCATTTCATCAAGCGTCTCAACATGCGCGAGCAGTTGATCCGCGAAGTCGAGATCGTGCCGCTTGAGGTCGTCGTGCGCAACGTTGCCGCCGGCTCGCTGTCGCAGCGCCTCGGCATCGAGGAGGGCACGCAGCTGCCGCGCTCGATTATCGAATTCTATTACAAGAACGACCAGCTCGGCGATCCGATGGTGTCCGAAGAGCACATCACGGCGTTCGGCTGGGCCACGCCGCAGGAGATCGACGACATGATGGCGCTCGCCATTCGCGTCAACGACTTCCTCACCGGCCTGTTCCTGGGCGTCGGCATCCGTCTTGTCGACTTCAAGATGGAATGCGGACGGTTATTCGAGAACGACATGATGCGTATCATCGTCGCCGATGAAATCTCGCCGGACTCGTGCCGTCTGTGGGACATCAAGTCGAACGAGAAGATGGACAAGGATCGTTTCCGCCGCGATCTCGGTGGGCTTCTTGAAGCCTATACCGAAGTTGCCAAGCGTCTCGGCATCCTGATCGACAACGACCGTCCCGCGGGCTCCGGCCCGGTGCTTGTGAAGAGCTGATTTCAATGAAGGCGCGCGTTACCGTCACATTGAAGAACGGCATTCTCGACCCGCAGGGCAAGGCCATCGAAGGCGCGCTGAAGTCGCTCGGCGTCGATGGCATTGCCAGCGTGCGGCAGGGCAAGGTGTTCGACATCGAACTCGCAGGCGCGGACAAGGCGAAGGCCGAAGCCGCGCTCAAGGAAGCCGCTGACAAGCTGCTGGCGAATACGGTGATCGAGAACTATCGCGTTGAGATCTCGGGCTAGGTCACGCTGTCCATGAAATCAGCCGTTCTCGTCTTCCCTGGCATCAATCGTGAACGCGACATGGCGCGCGCGCTCAAGCTCGCGTCCGGCAATGACGCAGCGATGGTCTGGCACGCCGACACCGCCTTGCCGAAAGGCACCGATCTTGTCGTGGTGCCGGGCGGTTTCTCCTACGGCGACTATCTGCGCTGCGGAGCGATTGCGGCGCGTGCGCCGATCATGGATGCCGTCCGCGCCCATGCCGCTGCTGGCGGTCTGGTGCTCGGTGTTTGCAACGGATTTCAGATTCTGTGCGAGTCGGGACTTCTTCCCGGCGTGCTGATGCGCAACGCGCAGCTCAAGTTCATCTGCCGCGATGTGCATCTGCGTGTCGAGCGCTCGGATACGGCGTTCACGCGCGGCTACAATGCTGGGCAAGTAATCCGCGTGCCCGTGGCACATGGCGAGGGCAACTACGCCGCGGACGAAGAGACGATCCGCCGTCTCGAAGGCGACGGGCGGGTGCTCTATCGCTATTGCAGCGCTTCTGGCGAAGTCGGCGACACGCACAACATCAACGGTGCCGCGGCGTCCATCGCTGGTATTGTCAGCGACAAGGGCAACGTGCTCGGCATGATGCCGCATCCGGAAAACCACGTCGAAGACATCATGGGTAACACCGACGGGCGCGGGCTGTTTGCGGGTCTGGTTGCGCATCTCAAGAACGCGGCTTGAGATTTATCCGCGCTTCGGCATTCTCGCTGAGATGAAATGATATCGCGGCCCCTTAAGGAGCCGCGTTTTTTGTGTCAGGCGGTGCGCAACGTGGCGAGGAAATGATCCACCTGGGTGCGAAGCTGCTGATTTTCAGCCGAGAGCGAACCGGCTGAGGCGTGAACCTCGGCCGCGGCATGTCCGGTATCCTCGGCGCCCTTGCTGACCTTCACGATGTTGGCGGCCACGTTCGATGACCCGGCCGCCGCGACCTGAATCCCGCTGGTGACCTCGCGTGTCGCGGCGTTCTGCTGATCCACGGCTTCGAAGATCGCGCCTGCGATTCGCGAAATCGAGCTGATGGTGCCGCTGATTTCGGTGATGGCGCTGACGGTTTCGCCGGTTGAAGCCTGCATCCCGACGATCTGCGTGCTGATTTCGTCCGTCGCCTTCGCGGTCTGCGAGGCCAACGCCTTCACCTCCTGCGCCACGACCGCAAATCCCTTACCGGCTTCGCCTGCGCGAGCGGCTTCGATGGTCGCGTTGAGTGCGAGCAGGTTGGTCTGCTCCGCGATGGCGTTGATCATCTTAATGACATCGCCGATGCGGGCTGCTGCTTCGCTGAGGCCGGCCACGCGGCCGCTGGCGCCTTCCGCCTGTTTCACCGCGTCGTTCGCGATGCGCAGAGATTCCTGAACCTGCCGTGAGATTTCGGAGACCGAGGCGCTCATTTCCTCTGCGCCGGCCGCGACCGACTGCACGCTTTCCGAAGCCTGCTCGGAGGCCGATGCGACCGAACCCGACAGGGTGCGGGTCTGGTCGGCGGTCGATTTCAATGTGTCGGCTGCGGTGTTGAGCGTCTGCGATGTGGTGCCAACACGCGCGACGATCTGCGCGATGGTCTGCTCGAACTGTCCGGCCAGACGTTCGAGCGTCTCGCGCTTCTCACGCTTGCCGGCATCGAGATACACCGAGGTAGCGAAATCCATGTCGAGCAGGGCCGCGCCGACCACCGCGTCGATAATCGCGGCTTTCTTCTCGAACAGGCCCTTGCCGGCGAAGCGCGCCGTGATGCCGGTTTCGATGGCCGCGACGAGACCGCTGATGAGCTGCTTGTAGCCGCCGATGTACCAGCGCGGCTCGAGGCCGAGACGGTGATGGGTCTCGCCGATCCGCGTGACCGAGCGGACATAATCGGCATCGAAGCGCGCGGACAGGATCATGTCCCAGTGCGCAAGCTGCGCGGCCTTGGCATGGGTGACGATTTCGGGGCGGGGAAACATCCGCTGAACGTCCGGAAACTTCGCGATCGTCCGGTAAAATTTGTCGAGAATGCTGGGCAGCGCCGCGATCGCCATGGGGCGAACTTCGCGCAGGAGTGCGCGCGTCGTGTCGTCGATTCCAATGAAAGCCATACGGGCGGCGAGGGTGTCGGAAGAAGTCATGATGTGTGGCTGCCTCAAGCATAGCGGTGCGCATACCGCTTGCAGGTGCAGGCAGTGGAATCACGCAGTCCGGTGTGGTGAATGCCTTGCGCGTTCAAGGCGCGCCGGCGCGGAAACCCTATAGCGGCTTGGTTAATGCGATCTAAATGCCTGGGCTGCGGCCTTTGATTTTGAACGCTTTTTCAGGTTGCTGACTGCGGCGGATGATCACGCCGCGACACTGTTCAGGTACGTTTTTTCATCCGCTTGATCGTGCCGGAGAACGTGAACAGCGGCCGGTCGCCGCTGTGCAATGTGCCACGCAGGAAGATCAGCGAGCCGCCTGCGCGGGTGATGCCGCCGGTCGCGATGACCAGTTCGCCTTCCTTGGCAGCGTCCAGAAATTCGCAGGCGAACGACACCGTGACGGCGGGCGCCTCGAGTTCACGCGCGGCGAAAGCGAACAGGCAATAGTCCGCGAAGGTCATGTAGCAGCCGCCGTGGACATTGCGCATGCCGTTGAGGTGCTTCTTCTCGACCCGGAAGGCGCAGCGCACGCTGCCGTCGTCCTCGAAACGGTGCCAGAACGGCCCGTTGTTGGATTCGAAGCTGTCGCGGCTCCAGGTCCGCCAGCCGGCGAATTCGCCCTCAGTGGCGATCAGGAGATCGGGGCGGGGGCGTGGGGTCTTTTGCACAATCTCGTCCAAGAGCCGGAATCCTTCAAAAGCGGGCCAAGGGGCCGTATCTGGCCTGTCTTAGAGCGTCCGGGGGCCGGCCCGCAACCGGGGGTTTTTTAGCCGGGATTTCTACCTATCTGATGCTTGCCGCAGGCCGGGCTGCCGTGCACAAAGAGGCCCGGAATCAAGCATATTCCGCCTGTCCCGACCCCTCTGGCCGCCCGGAGGGACGCCGTAGCATTTGACCCGGAGCGACGTCGCCTTGACGATCAGGAACGAACCCCAGATCACCCCCGAACTCGTCGCCCAGCACGGCCTGAAGCCGGATGAATACGAGCGCATCCTGAAGCTGATCGGGCGGGTGCCCACCTTCACGGAACTCGGCATCTTCTCGGCGATGTGGAACGAGCATTGTTCCTACAAGTCCTCGCGCATCCATCTGCGCGGACTGCCGACCAAGGCGCCGTGGGTCATTCAGGGGCCGGGCGAAAATGCGGGCGTCATCGACATTGGCGACGGGCTTGCGGTGGTTTTCAAGATGGAGAGCCACAATCACCCGAGCTACATCGAGCCGTATCAAGGTGCGACCACGGGCGTCGGCGGCATCCTGCGCGACGTGTTCACCATGGGCGCGCGGCCGATCGCTTGCCTCAATGCACTGAGCTTCGGCGACCCGTCGCATCCCAAGACACGCCATCTCGTGTCCGGCGTGGTTGCTGGCGTCGGCGGCTACGGCAATTCGTTCGGCGTGCCGACGGTGGGCGGCCAGACGCGCTTCCACACGCGCTATGACGGCAACATCCTCGTCAACGCGATGGCGGTGGGCCTCGCGGAGGCCGACAAGATTTTCTACGCAGCAGCAAGCGGCGTGAACATGCCGATTGTCTATCTTGGCTCCAAGACCGGACGCGACGGCATCCACGGCGCAACCATGGCGTCCGCCGAGTTCGACGACGACAGCGCCGAGAAGCGCCCGACCGTGCAGGTCGGCGATCCGTTCGCGGAAAAGCTGCTGCTCGAAGCCTGCCTCGAAATCATGGAAGCGGATTGCGTGATCGCGATCCAGGACATGGGCGCGGCGGGCCTCACCTGTTCTGCCGTCGAAATGGGCGCGAAGGGTGATCTCGGGGTCGAACTCGATCTCAATGCAGTGCCGACGCGCGAAACCGGCATGAGCGCCTACGAGATGATGCTCTCGGAAAGCCAGGAGCGCATGCTTATGGTGCTCAAGCCGGAGAAGGAAAAGCAGGCCGAAGCGATCTTCAAGAAGTGGGGCCTCGACTTCGCCATCGTAGGCTACACCACGCCGACGCAGCGTTTCGTGGTCAAGCACGGCGGCGACGTAATGGCCGATCTGCCGATCAAGGAACTGGAATCCGAAGCGCCGCTCTATGACCGTCCGCATGTGCCGTCGCCGCAACTGCCGGTGATCCATGCGCGGGATGTGAAAGCGCCGCTGTCGATCTCGGATGCATTGTCAAAGCTGATTGCCACGCCTGAACTGTGCTCGAAGCGCTGGGTGTGGGAGCAGTACGATCACGTCATCGGCGGCAACACGCTGCAGCGCCCCGGCGGCGATGCGGCAGTGGTGCGTGTGCAGGACGGCCCGAAGGGGCTTGCGCTGACCTGCGATGTGACGCCGCGCTATTGCGAGGCCGATCCGTTCGAAGGCGGCAAGCAGGCTGTTGCAGAGGCCTGGCGCAACATCACCGCAGTGGGCGGCAAGCCGCTTGCGATCACCGACAATCTGAATTTCGGCAATCCCGAGCGGCCCGAGATCATGGGCCAGTTCGTCGGCTGCCTGAAGGGCATCGCGGAGGCCTGTCGCACGCTGGATTTCCCGGTCGTGTCCGGCAATGTCTCGCTCTACAACGAAACCAACGGCCGCGGCATTCTTCCGACGCCGTCCATCGGTGGCGTGGGCCTGCTGGACGATTTCACCAAGTCCGCGACCTTGGCCTTCAAGGCCGAGAACGAAGCGATCCTGCTGATCGGCGATACGCAGGGCTGGCTCGGCCAGTCGGTCTATCTGCGCGATATCTGCGGCAAGGAAGAGGGCGCGCCGCCGCCAGTCGATCTTAATATCGAAAAGCGCAATGGCGACGTGGTGCGCGGCATGATCAAGGGCGGCACCGCAACGGCCGTGCATGACGTGTCTGACGGCGGCCTGCTGGTGGCGCTGACCGAAATGGCGATGGCCAGCGGCATCGGCGCGATCCTCGATGCACCGCCGGAAGAAATCGTGCCGCACGCCTACTGGTTCGGTGAGGATCAGGCCCGTTACATCATCACGGTGCAGGAAGAGCATCTGTTGACGGTGCTGAGCAAGCTCAAGGCTGTCGATGTGCCATGCCATGTGATCGGCAAGACCGGCGGCCATGACATTACGGTTGAAGGCGAGACGCCCGTGTCCATTGCGTCGCTGAAGGCGGGCTTTGAGAACTGGCTGCCCGCCTACATGTCCGGAAGGAACTGATCTCCGCGAGATCTATTTCTTCGCTGCACGACTCCGGCGTCGCGGCTGTTCCTGCCGCGATGCCATGAACGTCTCCGCAACTTCGATGAAGCGCGCCGCCAGCGGCGACAGATGATCGGGACGCCAGACCAGCGAAATATCGAGCGTCGCGGTCGCATCCACGATTTCCAGCGGTACGATTCCCGGTGGCAGGGTCGGGATGAAGGATGCATCGAGAATGGTGCAGCCGAAGCCTGAGCGCACCAGTTGCAGCAGCACGGGCACGTCATCGGCTTCTTCGCCAATCGTCAGGGACAGGCCACGCGCCGTCATCAGGCCGTTGACGAGGGCACGAAAGCCGCGCCATCGCCGCGCGCTGCCGATCACCAGCGGCGACGTGGACAGCATTTCAAGTGTGATCTTTTGTTTCTGCGCCCACGGATGGCTGGCCGGGACCACCGCGACCAGCCGCTCGCGCGAGATAGGCATGGCCCGCAGTGGCGGCGCCGCGACATTCGACATGATGAAGCCGAGATCGAGCGTGCCTTCGTCGAAAGCCGCAGCTTGTTCTGATGACGCGAGCAGGCGCAGGCCGACCTGTGCCTGCGGGTGATGCTTGCGGAATTCGATGATGATGTCGGACATCGGGCCGGTGGCGGCGAATGTCGAATAGCCGACGCTAACCGTGCCGCTCAGGCCCTGCGCGACGCGCTCGGCATGGATGGTGGCGCGCGAGAGGCGCTGCATCGCGTCGGCGCTCTCGCGGTAAAGCACTTCGCCCGCAGGCGTCAGGGCAACGCGGCGGGTCGATCGCTCGAACAGTGCAAAGCCCAGCTGATGTTCGAGATCCTTGATGCTCCGGCTGAGCGCAGGCTGGGCGATGCCAAGCTGTTCGGCCGCCTTGCGGAAGTTCAGCGTTTCGCCGACGGCGAGGAAGTACGGAATTCTGGCGGGGAGCAGGGGACGGATCATGGAGCGAGGCCGCGCAGGCAGTTTCCTATTATTACTTTAAAAGCATCAATCATGGCGTGATTGGTATTGGACAGGCATGAATGCCATCTGTCAAATCGGACCATCCTCTGCGGGGCGTGATCGCTCCGTTCGCCGTGCGCGGCGCAATCACAAGACATTTCACGGGAGAGACCATGCCGAAGGGAAAGGCGATGATCGTCGCGGCGCAGGCCGAAGCGGCGGAAGCCGGGGCCGACATGCTGCGGGCCGGCGGCAACGCCATCGACGCCGCGATTGCCTGTGCACTCGTGCAGGGCGTGGTCGATCCGCTGATGACCGGGATCGCCGGTTTTGGCAGCGCCGGAATCTATTTTCCCGGACAGAACTTTCATCAGTATCTCGATTTCCATGCGCCTGCGCCGGCCGCCGCGCGCCCGGATATGTGGGAAAATCTGATCGAGGGCGAAGCGCGTGACGGGTACGGCTTCATCCTGCGCGGCAAGGTCAATGATCTCGGCTACCAGTCGATCTGCGTGCCCGCGTCGTTGAAGGCCTATTATGAGGCGCATTCGCGGTTCGGCGTGC
>CAZQMD010000218.1:0-8706 GCA_964594185.1 uncultured Afipia sp.
CAACTGGGGGAAAATGTTTGTCATCCCGTGCGATGTGTCTATCATCGCGGTTGACACCAACGACCGACCGACCGCGTGGCCAAAGCACAGCAGAATAAGCCGGAACAGAAGCCGTTCAAGGAGCGATTCCCTGCCCGGAAGTCGGCGGCCTTGCGGACGCTCGCCACCAATCTGCGCAAGCTGCGGAAGGAGCGTGGCTGGAGTCAGGAAGCGCTGGCGGCCAAGGCCGGCATCGACCAGAATGCCGTCAGTCTTATCGAGAACCGGCGCTCGAACCCCACAATCGTGGCGATCGAAGGACTTGCCGATGCGTTCAAGGTGCCCGTTGCCGAACTCCTGACACCGTGCACAGCCCCAAAGAAGGCGTCGTCTAAGGGCGGCACATAGCCTCCAACTGCCGAGACAAGAAATCCTCCAGCAACGTGTCCGTGTCGGGCTTGTGGCCCCTGGCGAGATGCCAACCGACCCATAGTTAGCCCGCAGAGCGACTAAGTAGGCCCGCAAACGGAAGCATAGCACGCCCGCAGTCGGTCAGGCTCGCCGCAGTCGATCGGCCGGTACGCTTGCCCGGCGTGCAAATCCAACGCGACGGCGGGTTCGTCCCGGTGATCATAGGTGGCCCATGTTCGCGGCGATGATCGCCGCGAGGGCGGTGCTGCTGCTGCTGATGGTGCCGAGAATGATCGCGCCGGCACGTTACTGCCGAGCCCGATGCGAGCAGCGGCATGGCCCCCTTTGAGGTGAAACTTCCCGATCGGGAATATTGTGCCCGTTAATCCAGAATTATTCCCGATCGGGAAGTTTTTGATTTTCCGCTTGAATATCTTCCCGATCGGGAATATTTGGCTTTTACGTTCACAAACTTACCGATCGGGAAGATGGCTCCAATCACGACACCACAGGAATACGGCGCCCTTATCCGGCAGAAGCGCAAGGTTCTCGGCATCACCCAAGATGAGCTGGCCGAACGCTGCGGCGTTGGCGCCCGGTTCATCATTGATTTGGAGAGCGGAAAACCCTCCTGCCAACTCGGTAAGGCATTGACCGTCGCCGCTGAGGTTGGTCTGCGCCTAGAAGACGCCCCGGCACCGGGGGGCCAAACCCGCGCTCCACCCGACGAAGACGATCCGCTATCCCAGATCCCAACATTCAGATGACCCATGCCTGACATCTACTTCGACCGACTGAAGGTGGCGACGGTCGACGTCGCGAACGAACGCGTTCAAATGCGTTACGACGCTAATTGGGTCACGCGACATGGTGCCTTTCCGATTTCCCTTTCCATGCCGCTCGGTCCGGATCCCGTCGACCACGATAGGATCATTCCCTGGCTCGCCAATCTTCTTCCGGAGAGCCATCTTTCGGAAATCGGACAGCAGATCGGCGTCGCGCCTCAAGACATCCTCGGCTTGCTCGAACACATCGGCCGCGATACCGCGGGCGCTCTGGCAATCGGGGCGCCTCGTCCCCCACGAGACGAATTCCGCTCTATCGCGCGAGACTCTGATCTGGAGCGGATCATCAACGAACTACCGCGGAAGCCCTTCCTCGTCGGCGAGGACGGAGTCTCTATGTCGTTGGCCGGCGTTCAAGACAAGCTTCCAGTAAGCCTCATCGACCGGAAACTTGCCATCCCTCTCAACGGGACACCTTCGACGCACATCATTAAACCTGACAGCGATCGCCTGCCTGGCAATGTTCACAATGAAGCCTTTTGTCTCAAACTCGCGGAACTGATCGGATTGGATACCGCAAAGGCGACAACAGGCCGCGCTGGGAAAAGGCTCTACCTTCTGATCGAGCGCTACGACCGTGTGAAGTCCCCGAACGGCCGTGTCACGCGCGTGCATCAAGAGGACTTCTGCCAATTGCTCGGATATTTTCCGAGCTCGAAATACGAATTCACCTCCCCAACCGTCAGAGGAGGCCCTGGTCTAAAGGCGTTGTTCGACGGCGCTGCTCGATTCATCCAGCCCGGCGCCAGACTGCCGCTGATGGATGCGGTCATCTACAACGTGTTGATCTGCAACGTCGACGCACACGCGAAGAACTATTCGATTCTGATCGGTGCAGGTGGGTCGGCGAAGATCGCGCCGCTCTACGATCTCATGTGCGGCGTGGTCTATCCCAAGATCACGAAACGCTTGGCGCAAGCCCTCAACGGTCGAAGGGAAGGCATCCACATTTACGGGTCGGATTGGCAGCAACTCGCAAAGCAAGTCTCGCTGAGTCCAGCTCGAACGCTGAGGCGGGTCGAAGAGCTGTGTGAGCTGGTTACCGCGAATGTAGACGCGGCCAAGGAGACGATCGCATCATCGCCTGCAGGGCCTCACCAGATGCTCGATCGGGCCGCGTTCGAAGTGAATAAGCGGGTCAAGCGCATTCGCAACCAACTCTCGAAGCTCGATCAATCTGTCTCTGATGCGGACGAAGAGGCCGCGGCGGAAGAGCGCTAGGAATCGCGTCATATCGCTTTGAAAAATCGCTGCATTCTCAAAAACGGCGAATATCGTTTCATTTTCGGCGAGCCAGTTCTGCGAATTGGAGGCACGTTTCAAGCCAAAAATATCCCTTGGTGAGTCACGGAGTCGATGATGCGTCGTCCTCAATTCATTGCCGAGCACGCTCGGAATGCGCGTGGCCTGTTGGGCCGGCTCATTGCCTTCATCATGGCCCGCGAAACTTGGCGCCAGAATTTGCGCGTGATGGATGCGCTTCGCATCGAGCCGGCCGATCATGTGCTCGATGTCGGATGCGGCCATGAGCGAAGTCTGGCCGAATTGGCCGCGCGGGCTCCCCGGGGGCGCATCAGCGGCGTAAATCCCTCCCAACTGATGGTCGAGTCGCGACGCAGCGAAGCCGTTCGCTGATCGAAGCCGCTCGCGTGGAGGTCGTTCTTTCGGGCGTGGAGTCGCTGCCTTTTCCCGATAACTTCTTCGACAAGGCGCAGTGCGTGCACGTGCTTTACTTCTGGGGGGATCTCGAAGGGCCGTTGCACGAGATCGCGCGTGTGCTGAAGCCAGTCGGCCGGTTAGGATTGCTGTTCCGGACGAACGCCGACCCGAAGGCCATCGCATCGTTCCCGCCGGAAATCTATCGCTTTCCCGCCTTGGCCGACGTGTCGGCGGCGCTGGAACATGCGGGTATGGACGTCGATGTTGTCCGCGATGGCGCCGACGAACCCGCTCTTCTGCTGGCGACCAAACGGTTCAACTGAGCCGAAGCGATTAGACGGCCGCGATAGTTACAAGACCTGCGACCACTTCGTCGATCGCGTCGGGCCGTAGTGTACCTGCCCAGGCTGAAGCGGATCGCTTGAGGAGGCGGGAGCGCGACTGGTCTCTCGGTCACCGGCAGATGCCTGCGGCCGAGCGGTGATGTTGTAAGTAGATGTTCATCGATTCCGGAGTGGAGACAAATCGGAACGCAGGGGCAAGTGACGCGCGGAGGCGCACCGATTGTGGGGGTAATGAAGGTCTGGCGCCCGAGATCAAGGGGCGGTGCTCCGCACGGGCCTCCCGCTGCGGGAAGATCTGTGTCTTAGAAACCCTGGATCTTTTGGCGGAATGGCAGCCAGCAACTCAGACAGCTCACTGAAGCATCTCGCTGAGGGGGCGGCTCGCTCGGTGGGCACCGACCACGCTAAGCACTTCCATTCCCGGATACTTGCATTGCTAGGCGTGCGCTGCATCGGGCGTGGCAAAGAAGCGATCGGGGTTGCAGAAGGCGATGCGGACGAGCTCATTTGTTCCGGCGTGACAATGGAGACGACGGCAGTGAGCGGGTCGAGCGCGCTGACGCCGGCTGTCGGATCGACTGTCAGCCTTATGGGAATGCCAGTGGCCGCGCAGGGAGATTCGATATGGGCCGGACGGCCAATCACGGCCGGGAAGAACAGGGTGTCCAGCGCACACCACGTATACAACTGCTTGCCGTCGACGTTGAAGCTGTGCCGAGTGGGACGCAGGGTTAGTCCCCATCCAACGATGCGCCCTTGCAGATCGTATTCGGTGTCATTCCAGCCGGCCACCGCGCGTTGCACGACATCGGGGGCTTGTCCTGCGGCGGCCGCTAGTTCGGCGATGGTGACAGGCTCACCATGGGAGAGGAACCGCAGCAGTGCTTTGTAAAGCCGGGGCGTCGTACGGGCGCTTACGGCTTGGCCGACGCTGGCGACCAGCCGATCAGAGAGATTTGCAGATGCGGGATCGGTGCGCATGGATGTACTCCTTTTCGCAAAATGAGAACTGCTGGATGAGGCTGGCCGGCTTTCTCACGACAGCTTCGTGCAGCAGTAATCCCTTATCCTCCGCAGCAACCAGCCGCGCCGGACTCGCCTGAGCGCTCGGCCTGGATCGGCGGGCACGGCACGGACCCGTAGGAGCAGAACACGCAACAATCGCCTGCTTTCGGCCGCAGCCTCTCCCCACAGCCGGTGCATTCATAAAAGAACCGGCAGGCATTGGTCGGCATGGTCTCTGATTTCACGGTAGCGCAGTGCGGGCAGGTGATGATGGATTCCAGGATCATGGAGTTTCCTAAAACATGTAGCCGACGTCTGAGGCTCCGGTAGGATAACCGAAGATCGTCGATTTGAGATCATCGACGGTGAGATCGTGCCGAATGGCAAGAGCGAAAAGATTGATGACTTCGTCGGCATGCGGCCCGACGAGATGCGCGCCGAGAATGCGCTCGCGATCCTCATCGACGAGCGTCTTGTACCCGTAGACGGGCTCGGCAACGCGGCGGGCCGTATACCAGTGTGGCACCCGCGCAGACTTGATCCGCAGTTTCGAGGTTTGTGCACGGGCGGCGCTCTCGGACAGCCCAACGGCGGCGACCGGGGGCAGCGTGAAGGCGACGCTAGGCACGCCACGATAATCCGGCTTATGGCGGTTGCCTTCCAGGATATTGCCGACGGCCACCTTGGCGTCGTGGCTCGACACCGGCGTCAGCGGCGGTCCCTTCGCCGCGGCGTCTCCCGCTGCATAGACGATCGGGTTGGAGATGCTCTGCAAGAAATCGTTGAGTTGGAGTGTCCCGCCCGCGACGGCAACATTCGCGGCAGACAAATTAAGCTCGGCGACGTCCGGTACACGCCCTGCGGCATGTATCACGACATCCGCGGTGACCATCGCTTCGCCGTGCGGCGTCTGCACATGCACGCGGTACTCATCGCTACTCCGTTCGATCGCAGTCACCGCATGTCCGGTGCGTACGTCCACGCCGATTTCGGCAAATTTCTCCATCAGCCAGCCGACCACCTCGGCGTCGAAGGCCGGCAGCATCCGCGCCGCGCGCTGTAGCACGGTGACTTGGGCACCGGCGCGCGCCGCGATATGCGAGAACTCGGCAGCGATGTAACCGCCGCCGACCATGACGATACGGTCGGGCAAGTGCTCGAGTTCCATGAAGGCGTCGCCGGTCGTGAGATGCTCAGAACCTGGAAATCCGAGGGCGGCTGGCCGCGCACCGCTTGCAATCAAGATATGACGGCCTCGGCAAGTGTGTTCACCCACCGCGACGCGATCGGGGCCGGTGAAGCGGGCAAAGCCATGAAACGCATCAATGCCTTGCTTGGCGAAATGCTCCTCGCGCCTGCTCGGCACCGGATCAGTGAAGGTCCGTTTGAAGGCGATCAGATCTTTCCATTCGATGTGCAGGTCCCCGGACGCGCCGTGACCTCGCATGCGGCGCCCGAGATCAATAGCCTCGGCCCCGCTGACTAGCATCTTCTTGGGATCACAGCCGCGCAGGGCGCAGGTGCCGCCGAATGGGCGATGATCGATCATCGCCACCGAACGCCCCGCCTTGCGGACGCGGCCCGCGACAACCTGAGCCGCAGTTCCCGTGCCAATCACGATGAGATCATACGTATCCATGCGTTACCTCCGCGCAGGCTTTGGTGGTGGGAGCCCGCTTTGGATCGTCACGTCTAACCTTTGGAACGGAGGGATACCCAGCGTTTGTCGTGGCGGCGGTCAGCGCATTCACACCAGTTTTTGCGTCGTCGAACGTTACAATCGCAGTCTTGTCCTTGTAGGACACGGCGACATCGGTCACGCCCGGCACCGCTGCAAGGCTTGCTTTCACCGTGTGGGGACACGTCGCGCAGTACATGTTCTTCACCGCAAGGGTAACCCTCTTCTCGGCGCCCAACGCGGCGGAAGAGCCAAATAGGCAAATTGTGAATGCAGTGGAGATCAGCAGTTTGTGCATGGGGTACCTTCCATCATGAGTCGAGTAGCAGTGGCGCGACGAAATCGAAGCCAAGGGCAGCAACGACCAGGACTGTCGCCACGACGAGCACGGCCTTGACCAGCCGATTCGGTAAAGGGCGGGCGCAGGCTTCGCCCTCGACGCAGACACGTTTCGAGGCGCGGTGAACGAGCCAATAGCCGGTCCCGAGAAACGCCGTTGTCGCCGCGAGGAAATACGGTTGATAGGGGGCAAGCTGGGTGAAATTCCCGATCCAGGCACCGCTGATCCCGAGACTGAACAGAACCACCGGCAGGATGCAGCATGACGAAGCGGCGAGCGCGCCCAGCAGCCCGCCCGCAGCCATCAGCGTCGTTCCGCGTTCCGAACTGCTGACGATAGGATCTTGCTTGATTGTCATGACGATGAGGCTACATCCTGTAGTGACTACAGGATCAAGGAGTTTTCCATGGGTGCGATCACGGCTGCGCGAGCGGATGCGCTGACGATCGGCAAGCTGTCGCAGCTTACCGGCGTGAACATCGAGACCATTCGCTATTATGAAAAAATCAAGGTGCTGCCCGTCCCCTCGCGCGCTGAGAACGGGCGTCGCTTGTACGGTCCGACGGAACGGCGCATCCTTGCGTTCGTGCGGCGCTCGCGCGAGTTGGGATTTTCGCTGGATGAGGTACGCGCTTTGCTGCGGCTCGGCGGTCCTGAGAAGGCCTCTTGCCGCGAAGTCCGGGAAATTGCCGCGCACCACCTCGATGACATTCGCGCCAAGATCAATGACCTCCGCAAGCTCGAGCACTTGCTGGCGAGAACTATCGCCCAATGCACCGGCACCACCGCGCCGGAGTGCCCGGTGTTGGATATCCTCAACATCCAGCGCTCCGACTCCAGCCAGGCATTTTAGCTGGTGCCCCGAGGCGATCGAAAGACTTGGCCGGGCCTCGAGGGGGCCGCGCCCTGAACCGTGAGATGAACGGAGCTTTCGTTTTTGCGAACCTACCAAGGCTGGCCCGTGGTGCTCCCCGTCGGGATAGCGAGAGACTCTCACCGCCGCTGCCTCCGAGCTGCGCGAGCTCCGCGCGGCCACATCGTTGGGGTGGATCCCTCTGAACTGATGGTGAGATTGAGGATAGCGCGAACCAACGTGCTCTTGTGCTGGCGACGAAGCGGTAGGTGAACGATCAGACCGCCGCGATCGTGGCCAGGCGTGCGATCACTTGGTCGATCTCGTCGACTGCAGGGCGCCTTCCTAAGCTGAAGCGGATCGCCCCCATTCCGGTCCTCTCGGGCACGCGCATGGCCGCGAGAACTGGTGAGAGCTCGATCTGCCCCGAATGGCACGCCGAACCTGTCGACGCCGCGACATCGCGTAGCTGGGCTAGGATGTCCGCGCCTATTCTGCCGACGAACGACACGTTGAGGGTATTGGGCAAGAGATGCGTGGGATGTCCGTTGAGCGCGGCGCCTTCACCGAACCTGTCTTGCAGCGCCTGCCAGAGGCGATCGCGCAGGGTCTGAATGCGGCTCAAGGGCGCGAGGTCGGCGGCCATCGCACAAGCCCCTCCCAGCCCCACTGCGAGCAAAGCGCTCTCGGTGCCGGCACGCCGGCCAAATTCGTGGCCGGCGCCGTGGATCACCGGCTCGACCTCGATGCCTCGCCTGAGATAAAGCGCGCCGACGCCCTTCGGGGCGCAGAGCTTGTGACCGGCCATCGTCAGCACATCAACGCCGAGCTCGTCCACCTGGGTCGGGATCTTTCCGACCGATTGGGCTGCATCGGTGTGAAAACGGATTCCGTGCTGCCGCGCGATCGCCCCGATTTCCGCGATCGGCTGGATGGTTCCGACTTCGTTGTTGGCATGCATGATGCTGATCAGGGCCGCCTGCGGAGTGATCGCGCGGCGGACGTCCTCAGGATCGACCCGGCCTGTCCCGTCCACCCGGATGTGGGCGACCGAACCGCCGAGCCGTTCGAGAAACCGGCACGGCGCGAGAATCGCGGGATGTTCGACGGCCGAGGTGATGATGTGCGCAGCGCGGCGGTTCGGCGCGAAGAACGTGCCCTTGATGGCCAGATTGTTTGCTTCGCTGCCGCCACTGGTAAATACGATCTCATCAGGTGAGGCACCGAGCAGCGCGGCGACCTGGCTGCGCGCCCGATCCAAACCGGCCTTCGCCGGCGCGCTGGCCCAATGGCCGCTGGACGGATTGCCGAACGCGGCGTCCAGGAAGGGGCGCATCGCCTCCGCCACGGAAGGATCGATCGGCGTGCTCGCGTTGTAGTCGAGATAGATCAGCCGAATCGTCGCAGTCATTTGCTTTGCTCGCTGTGGTCAAGCTGCAGCCAGGGAAGTTGCTCGTTGGCAAAAAAATGCTTCCCCGGTTGGAGCTCCGCCGCCCGATCGAAGGCGCCGACGTGATAGTGCGTCTCCGTCGGAAAATGCACGGTAGCGCAGGTCAGCGTCGAGCCGCAGCGGGCACAGAAGCCGCGCGTCG
>CAZQMD010000219.1:0-8553 GCA_964594185.1 uncultured Afipia sp.
ATTGGCCGAACAGGTCCGAATTGACCCAGCCAGGTTCTGAGGTCCAGCTACGTCAAGGGCGAGCAGGACCACCCGCCTTTTTGGACACACCGTATCGACCTTCTTCTTATAGCGATTCCCCAGACTGACAGCTCCCCATTGCAATCCCTTGGGTAGCCCAAGTGTTGCAGCGGGAATAACGCCAAACCGTTTTACGTCATTCGGGAATGCGAGCCTGAGGTCATGGGCGGAATATAGCCCCAGCCTTTTCACGAGCCCGCGTATGCGGCTTTCACGATAAAGCGGGTTTGTTTTGCTTGGCAGCTTTCCTAGGCGTTGCCGTATACGGCGGCGCTTGCGCATGTCCCGTTCAATGAGGGTGGCGATAAATACTTCAGGGTCAAATTCTAGGTGCCGAACGTAACGGTCCCAATGGTACGCTGGGTTCAGATTTATGAGATCATCGGCGTATTCAAAGCCGGTGCGGCGTACGGCCTTTGCGCCTTGGACTCTGAGGTCGAAGTGAACGCAGGGAAGCCGGTTTAGCTTACTCGGCAAATCGGCATATTCGACCAGCAGGAAAGCGCTGTCTTCAGGTCCGCTGTACCATGTCGTTTCGACTATACGCGCGCGATGGCGCTCGCTGTTCAGGACCGTGACGGTTTGTCGTAGCCAACGTTCCAGTTCTTCAATCGAAGTGATGCCGGTTGGAAAGAAGTCCACTGACACGTCGTATCGGTGAAGAGTCGCTGGCTGAGCATGGTTCGATGTTCGACGTTGTAGCGCAGCGAGAGCTTTTAACTCTTCGGGTTTCGGCTGATGCAACGTAACCAGCCAGCCGCGATTGCCTGTCACTCTCTTAAACAGCAAACGCCGTTCGCCCAATGCGCCGATCTGACGTCTCATTTTGGGGATTTTTTCGGGCAGCGTATGAAAGTGAACAACGACCGTGTCGAGATAGGCTCGGGTCCCCGAAAGCCGCACCCTCGGGCGCGGCGGCTGCCAAGGTTCGCCCTCGCTGGGCTGGGGGCGAACTCTCACCGGCATGCCCCCCAAATCGGGCCGACCTGACCGTTTCCGGTCGGCGCTCGGAACCCATGAGCCATACCGGCCTGTGGAACCCGGTTTGTCGGGGCAGACAGCCCCGCTGGTGCGTTTCCAGCGCTTCCCGCACCCGACACCCCTGCCCAGCCTTGAAAGTTCATGTCGCGCCCCGCGCCGGGAGAGTAATTTTATTGCTCAAACGGCTTTACCGGGCCGCCTGCCGGACGCTAGGCTAACCCCTATGGGAGGCCTCAGGCAACCCCTTAAGTCATTCAACGTACAGGAGAAAAGCGATGGTCTCACCCGAGAACGACCCTACAAAACATGTACTCATCGACCGCCTGCGCCGGGTCGCCTACCGCCAAGGCTTCCGGGTCAAAAAGATGCACCGCGAGGGCTTCATCGTTGCCGATCTGCACGAGGGCAAGGTCGTTCTCGGGGGCGACAAACCTCAGGGCGCATCGCTGAAAGATTTGATGGCCTTTCTGAAGGTCGCGGCATGAGCGCCGCGTCCGCAGACCGCATCAGGCTTCGCGACCGATGGACGGCGCTGCGTAGCCGCGCCGCATCGTTCGGCTATGACATCACGGTTCGGACGGTAAGGGGTCAAACGGCCCCGACGCTTGTGAAGCTGATTGACCAGAACAGCGGCGAGACCGCCGCGTTCCGCATCGGCCCTGCGGTCCGGCTCGACATGATGCTGGACCAGATCGAGCGCGAGCTAGTTCATTCTGCATGGACCGATGCTGCTGTCCGAATGTACGGCGATGCTGCGAACGTTACGGTGCAATAATGGGCGCTGAGGACGACCACGATTGGTCCTATTATCGCGGTAGGTCCGCGCCGACGATACGGCGCACGCGAAAGCCGATGCCAAGGACAGATTCCAAGCCACGCCATCGTCCTCAACCTGAAAACCTTCCGCCGCTAAAGACCACCGTAAAGCGGATGTTGGCCGTAGAACCGGATATGACGCTAGACCAAATCATGCGGCGGCTGGATCGATTTGAAGCCATTGTTTCCAGAACAACCGTGAGCGCAATCATGACTGAGTTCCGCCATTCGATGCGAGTGCTACGCGAATGCGGATTGCTCAAATAAAAAAGACCGACGCAATGCTGCGGGGTAGCAGCATCGCGCCGGTCGATTGCCTGCCGCGCCGTTGGTTTCCAGCCGCAGACTCTAAGGGAAGCGCATCCCCAGCATTCGCTTGTCACGCTCCGGGATGTAGACAGAGCCACAAACTGTCGCGGTTCGTTTCATGGGAGGCCACTCACGACTAACGCCTCGCCAGCTAGGTGGTGTTAGACCCCGCTGGTCATCCGCCGGGGACGGCGTTCACGAACCCGGCGAATTCGATTACGCGGCTTTCGCCGCGTCCCCGTTCTTCAATTCCAAACCGAGCAAAGCGAAAGCCGATATGAACGGGCGATAGACGATCCTTTGCCCTTCATTCTGGGCCATGCGGATGAGTTCAACCTCACGTCGCTCCTGCGCGAGTAGGGCAGCGCGAAGCTCGGCAATCGCATCCGCTTTGGTCTCCGCCGACATAACAAGCGCAGGCTGAGGCATCCGATCAATCTCAGCATGCAAGCGCTCACGGAATAGATCTGGAATGGCGAAGTTTAGAATTGCCGCGATGGGCAGTTTGGTTGTGTAACTTCCGGGATCACTGAAATTGACGCTAAACTTGCCGTGCTTGCTTGCGTCGACGCGTGGCCGCGTCTCGCGTGGAAGGTTTTTCAGCCAAGCGTCACAAGCGGCTTTCTGTTCTTCGCGAGTCGGTGAAGCATGTCGGACGCGGCGCAACTCGGCATCTAGGTCCGCAATCCGCTTTCGCGCATCCACAATCGCGGACAAGATCGTTTCGCCTTTGTCCAGCCGAACCCTCACAGGCTTGGCGTCGACCACATCATGCTTGAGCGTTTCCTGAAAAGCGCCAATCTGCGCCAGAAGCTGAACCAGAGCATCTGCATGCTGTTTGTGATCCGCGAGGTTTCCTTGCAATCTGGAAATCTCGAACTCAATGCTTGCGGCGTCGGGTGGATTGTTCGGCAACAAACGCCGAAGCTGCGAAATGCGAGCGACGCTGGAGTCGGCGAGTGCGACGGCATCATCCCTTCGCATCCGTAATTCCAGCACGCGCGCTAGAGCTTTTTGCGTCAGGCCTGCCATCATGCACCTGCCGTGAGGTACGCTTTCTCAAGCGCCACGCAGTGCCGGTCGTACGCAGCGTCCGCATCTTGCGTGACCTGCGGCTGCGGAGCGGCCATTGGCTTGGTCTGCTCAGCCCCAGCCGATGGCGTGTCCTTCCATGCATCAGAGAGGCGCTTCTTGTTGTCGAAGAAGCGTTCGGCGCGACCGCTGTGGTCGGCATCGGCGACGTAACCGGGTGCGTGCCTCGGTGATGCTGGGGTCAAACTGTCCTGAACGACGAGGCGCTGCGTCGGCTCAAGCGAGTCCATCGCCATCATATTGAAGCGGACACATTCCCCGTCCTTTGCGATTTCTCCGTCCTGAAGTTCTCTCAGAAAAATGCCGTTCGCGTCGTAAACCTTGGCTTTGCGCATCATAAAATTCTTCCCTTTGTCATGTAGAAGTTGCGTTGCATCTGTTGAAACCTGTCAGCTTGATCGCCGCCGCCATCAACCCAAGCGTAAGTCGAGTCGTAATTGCCGTATTTGCTCACACTGAGATTGGTGAACGCGCCAGCGACAACGTTGGCGACATCGTCGTGCGCGCCGGGCGCATGATCGATGCTGTCTTTGCCGGAGCGGGCGGTGCGCCGCTCAAGCGATGAAAGCTGCGTGACGAGTCGCGGATGGTCGAGCAAATCGACGCGCTTGCTGTTCAGCAGCGGCAGAAAGTCTCTGTATAAATCCGATTTGGGTTTGGCAGACTGTTCAAGCGTGATGCCGTTACGTTTGAATGCCTCGACCGGAAATGCGCCCGCGAATTTATCGGAGAGCGCTTTGCTGATACCGTAGCTCTTGAGGGTTGCAGCGAAATCCTGCGCGACTTGCGCCGGATTGAACGGCGGCCGAATTTCTCGGATACAATCGAGGACGCCCATGCTGGTGAGCTTATCTTTGTGAGCAATTGCCAGCGTGAAACTGTCTTTGCCTGAGCCGCCAGCCGGGTCCACGAATGCGGAATAGTTGATGCCCTGTTCTGGCGCGCGTTCGCGAATGCCTTCGCTGATGCAAGCTTCGACGGCTTCGCGCGAAATGAACGACTCGATGTCGTTCCTGAACTGGCCCAGCCATTCAGCGGCGGCTGATGCCGGGTCTTTCGCCATGGCTTCGTCAATGATGGACTGGTCGATCGTGGGGTTCATCGTTCGCGTCGGCGCTTGCCAAACGAGGACGCTGTCACCGTTCTTGCCGTAGTGTTCGCGATGCGCCTCATACAGCGCGCCGCGTTTCGCGTAAGGCGATGACGCAACCAGCAACATGCTGTTGGAAAACTGAGCCATGCCCGGCTTCACGGCCGTTATGATTTCGGCGTCGGTGCTGGCCGCGTCCTCGTCGGCCATAAAAAAACTAGCCTCGTCTAAAAGGGCGCAAACGATAGCGTAGCCTCTTAGCGACCTGTGTGAAGCCGTACCGACTTCAATGCTGATGCTGGTGGAAAGGTCGAAGCCTTCTTGCCATGTTCGCGTGACAAGGCGACCGAGTGCCGGAACGCCGGTCAGCAACGCGGTGATGTATCGAAGAATAACGCGGGCCTGTTTGCGGTCGCTGGCGACAATGAAGATGGTGCCGCGCTCGCCGGGGGCCAGGTACTCGCGGTACGAATGAAAGCAGGCGAGCCAGACAGCGATGAGCGCAAGTACGAAGCTCTTGCCGGAACGGCGACCGCAAATGAGGAAAATCTCGCGAGCAACGGATGACGGGGTTTCAGTGCGGCCGGTGCATTCGCGGAAGATGCGGGCTTGCTCGGCTGACATCGGCAAACCGAACAACGCCTTGAGGAACGCGAACCATGCCGTCCAGCCAGCGGGGTCCTTGGCGAACCACGGGCCAAGCAATTCCATGTCCTCGATTGCGGAGAATATCGTTTTAGGGGGCGACGGCGGGCTGGCCGGTCGGTGCGTCTGGCGTTCGTATCGGTTCGTTGAGGCCATGGCAGCCGCCGCTCTCCCGGTCCCCGGCTAGGGGCGTGAGCGGCCAAGGACTCACAACTGCGAACGGTTCGCAAGTCCTATCTTCACGTAACCGATTGGTTCTAGACGTTTTTTCGCTGTCGAGGCCGGTGAGGGGCCTTTGGGCTGGGGCCGGTGGGTCGGCCCGGCGGAAGCCGAAAAACGCACCCAGACCCCGTTTCTGGCCGTTTGTCGGCATGGACGGCTGGGCCGGAACCCGCCGCCAGCCTGCTGGACGGCAAGCAGACCTACCCAAGGGCGGTCCTGCTGCCTAAATCAACTCCGAGATGTAGGATTATTCGGCAGGTTCGTTCGGCTGCCTGCCGAGCAGCCTGACCAGTTCGGCCATGCTGGAAGGATCACGCGTGGCCGCGTCGGTTGAGGCGTTTATCTCGGGCGCTGGCCTGAGCCAGCGGCGAAACCAGTCAATGAACCTTGGCAGCATGGGCTTTCCCCGAAGGTGACAAGAGCATGACGCACGAGAGGGACAATCGGTTGCATTAAAACTGGGCAAGATTGTTGTCATGAGTCGTCCAAAGTGCATAGATGGGAACTCACCCCCACAGCATAGTTCCGTCATCATCGGAACGAGAGCGATGCCGCATAGAACACCCGAGCAGCGATTGAAGGATGAGGCCGATGCCAAGCGCAAGGAAGCCGAGGCGTTGCCGTACGGACGCGAGCGCGACGCCTTGTTGAAAGAAGCCCGTCGACTAGAGACAGCATCGAAGGCCTTTAACTGGGCGTCCTCTCCGGGCCTCAAGCCGCCTGACGGTCGCTAAGCTATGCCGGGCGCTGGTGACCGGTGGACACCGGAACAGATCGAGAAGCTGAAAGCCTTGGTTGCGTCGGGAGCATCAGCTACGCGCGCGGCTGCGGCGCTCAGTCGGAAAGTCCTAGCGGTGAAGAAAAAGGCCAATGACCTCGGGACCCCGTTTCCAACGGTTCGCGAAGCGCGGGCTAAATTGCGCGAAGTATTCGGCCCGAAAGAAAAGTCAGCACGCTAGTTGCGGACGGCGCGGATGATGCGGCGAGGGCGAGAGTCCGAACCGTTCGCCACGGCTGCAATCGCTTCGTTGATCCGGCGCGCTGGCAATGGTTCGTGGCGCTCAGGCACAGCATCGACGACTTCAGGTTCGCGGCGGCTGGCGTTGGCAGCGTGATAGCCTTCAAGCGGTGAGGGGCCGACGTGCTTGGGTCTGCGCTTCAGCCCGAGGGCGTTCAGCAGTTTTGCCAAGGCATTCACGCAGGGAAGATACGCCTCGGAGTCGAGCTTGCCGGTTTCGGCAAGTTTCGACTCGTATGTCTCGCATGTCACCACCAGCGTGACGGCGCGACGTGCCAGCACCATCTCGGCTTCGCTCATGGCATCCGCGCCGCCCAAATCCGAAACGATGGACGCAAGCACTTCGCGGAAACGACGCGCAATGAGGGTGCGCCCGTCAACTGAAGACTCTAGGAATAGCTGCTTGCCGTTTGAGACGCGCGTGCGGGCTTGACGCTGAACTTGCTTGCTCACTTCGTCACCCGCCGCTGAATGCGCTTTGGCTTCGTGGTCAGCCGCCGAATGCGCGTCGTGCTTTTCGGTCTCTTGGGATTGCCACGCGGCGGGTCTGTATCGCGCGCGTCCATTCGAGCGCGCATCCAGCTTTCGATCTCAGATTTAACCCACGCAGAGCGACACTCGCTGATGCGTACGGGCTTGGGGAAGCCTTGGTTCGCAACTAGGTCATAGATTGAGGAACGCGAGAGATTTGTGATGGCGACGACCTGCTTTACGCGCAAGAAGGTCGGGAATTGTTCTTGTTCGGCTGACATGGACGTATCCGGTGCTAGGTGGACCTAGTCGGACTCTGGCTTGAAATTTCCCCCGGTTAAACCGTGTCGCCAGAGGGGGAATGGTCGGGAAAATATTTTGTAACCATCCAATCTATAAGCTTCATCAGGTCATCGTGCATTCCTGCATGCACTATCTCGGCAATCTCGCTATGCGCGCCCTTTTGATAGAGGAATTGCTTCGCGCCCTTGGAGTTGATGATATTCCCAACCTCATACCGCGAACCGCTTTCAATTCCATAAAAGTCACACGCAATCTTTTCCGCCCTGTCGCTCAACTCTTTCATGAGGGCATCAGAGGGAGCGAGCGGCTTCTCGCGCCACTCGTTATATTTCAGAACGCAGCTTGAAACGATGTAAGCAGCGCAGAGGCGAGCTAGTTTGATATTCTGTTTAATCTCGTCGGCAGGCAATCGCGGTCCTTTTTGACCGCCGCTCGGTTTGACAATCCGCGCGCTTCGAAGCAACTCAATAAGCGACTCCGAGGGTATGATGCCGCCGCCAGCGACGAAATCCGCTAGTTCGGACGCTCGGCCACTCTCGTACGCATCGCGCATCATCTCGCGAACGGATTTTTTGTCGACGGCTAGAGCTTCGCCCATCAGGCTGTTTCCTTCGTTCTGCGCATCGGCGTGACTACGCCGCCGCCCTCAATCGGCGGACGCGCGCAATAGTTGGCCCAGTCGGCCATAAGCAACCGGCGCGGCTCGATAACGTCAGTCCGATTGTATGCAGCCTCAACCTTGTTCGTCACCACATGCCAGAGAGATGCTTCCCGTACTCGCGCTGGAAAGCTAGTCTGGTCGGTGCACCAGTCAGAAAATGTTGAACGGAAGCCGTGCGGGACATACGCGGGTGCAATGTCTCGCATGACCTGAAGCATCGCCATATCGCTGAGGCCCCGAGACGCCTTGCCGCCGACGAAAACATGCGGGTTGCCTTCGATGCGCGGGGCAGCCTTCAATATCTCGATAGCCCGGTCGGATAGCGGAACAGTCCGAGGCTTGCCATCGGTTATCTTCGAACCGACGCGGCCCGGCTGGACGGTCCAGAGGCGTTCCGTAAAATCGATCTCATCCCACTTAGCGTGAATGACGGCGCTCGTACGGGTAGCGGTCAGGACCATGAACTCAAGGGCGCGGTGGCTGACCCACTGACCCGAGCGCAGCTTCTGCATGAATGCAGGAACGTCACGCCATGGCATGGCCGGGTGATGCGTAACCGCTTTCACCTTGGACGGCTTAGCCAGAATTTTATCGAGGTGACCCGACCAGCGGGCCGGATTGTCGCCTGAGCGATACCCGCGCACCTTGGCCCAATCGAGAACGGCTTCGATGCGGCCACGGACGCGCTTTGCGGTCTCGGTCTTCGTGGTCCATATCTTTTCGAGGCATTCGACCACGGCGTTGGTATCGACCTTGCGCACAGGCAGGCCGTTGAGGTCGGCAGTGAGCGCCGGAAACACCAGCTTGCCGCGCTTGGTCTCGTTGAAGGTGGAATGCCACTGAGCGATATGCGCCGGGTTGGTCCAGCCGTGCTTCTGAGACGCG
>CAZQMD010000220.1:0-8487 GCA_964594185.1 uncultured Afipia sp.
GAACTCCTTAGCCAACTGCACCGTCTTCCGCATATGATTGAAGTCGGAAGCATGAAAGCCGCAAGCGACGTTGGCGACGTCGATATGGGGCATTAGTGCCGTGTCGTCGCCCATCTTGTAGAGGCCATAGGCCTCGCCCATGTCGCAGTTAATCACGACCATTTCTCCATTTCCTCCGAGCAACTTGGTAGACGGACAGGCAAGGCCGTCCGGACCGCAAACTTGCGCACCCGGACGGCGCGTAGCCGATTTACTTGGATGTCAGATAGTCGAGCGGGATCTTTTCCGAGATCGTCCACTGATCGACCACCTTCGGTTTTCCGCCCTCAGTGTCGACGATCAGGTAACGGCCCTGGTTCTGATGATGGATATCCTTGGTGAAGGTGCGAGGCCCGAATAGGGTCGGCTCATTGTTCATCTTCTCGAGCTCGGCGACAACCGCCGTGGCGTTGGTCGACTTGGCGCGCTCGACGGCCTTGGCCCAGACGTCAATCAAAACGTAGCCGGGATAAACGTACTGGCTCGAGGGGTCGCCGCCGGTGACTTCCTTGTACTTCTTGTTGAACTCGTTGACCTTCGGATTGGGATCGTCGCCATAAACCGAACCCTGTACCGGAACGTAGAAATTCGATAGACCCGGCGTCGCATTCAGCCAGTAGCTGCCATCGACGCCCGAGCCGTTCAGGATCATTGACTTGATGCCAGCGGCCCGGATCTGTTTGATGGCGGAGACGGCCCCCGGCATCATCGTGCAGAGCATGATGGCATCAGGCTCCTTCGGGAGGCTCTTGATGCGCGTGATCTGCGAAGCGATCGAGGCGTCGTCGTTCTTGAACGTGTCGCTGCCGACGAGCTTGGCCTCTTTCAGGTGCGGCAACTGCCAGTCGAAGCCGTCGCAGATGCCCTTGTTATAGACGGTCCAACTATCGAGCAGCCGGTAGAAGGTGCGGGCGTTCTTCTTGTTGTAAGCCCACTCTGCCATGGTCGCGCCTTGGACGGCCGCCAGCACAGAGGCCGAGAACGAGAAGGGACCGACGCCGGGGATGCCAGCCTTGATCGACTCTGCGCAGAGAAAGAACGAAATCTTGCCGGCCGCTTGCGCTTGCAGCGCCGCCGGTGCGCCGAAATCGTAGTCGCAAGAGACGATGACGAGGTCGGCACCCTGGTCGAGCACAGCGAGGCCTGCCTTCGCGCCTTCGGCCTGGTCTGTTTTGGTATCGGCGAAGACCGGCTTGATCTTCTTGCCGAGCAGGCCGCCCGCCTTGTTGATCTCATCTATCCGGATCAATGCCGCATCCTGCGCCGGCTTGTCATAGGCCTGCATGAAGCCGGATGCCGCGGTGGCAAAACCAACGACGATCTCGTCGGCTGCCTCGGCAGGCGAGAACCAGAACATGGACGCTCCGGCCAAAGCGCAAAGTACTGTTTTAAAACGCATGAGTCACTCCTCCAGTTGAGCCAAACCAACGTCAGTTCAATTCCTTCAGCGCCGTCTGGACCGGATGTGCCAGACGTCGCTGCAACGGCCATCTGCGCCAGGTGAATTCCCGGTTACGGGTCAGCCCCATGGGCAGGTAGATCAGGATCACGATTGTGATGACGCCGATCGCAATCTCCTGGGCGCCGTTCGGCAATGCGACGGTGTGGCCGCCCAAACTGATGCCTTTTTCGAGATTGCGGAATAGCTCAATCAGTACCGATATTGCGACCACGCCTGAGACGGCGCCGCTGAGGCTGTACATGCCGCCGACCACCAGCATCGAGAGGGTGACGAAGGTCGTCCGCAGATAGAACGCGCCAGGATTGACGATGCTGAGGAAGTGGGCATAGAGCGCACCAGCGAGCCCGATGATGAAGGCACTGACGACGAAGGCGACGAGGCGCTCGCGGACGATGTCGATACCGGAAGCGCTTGCCGCGACCGCTTCGTCGCGCGTGGCGCGGAGCGCAAGGCCCGAACGCGAGATCGAATAAAAATAGGCGATCGTGATGCCGATTGCGGCGCCGAGCCATCCGATCCAGACATTCATGGTCGGCGGAATTCCGACGATCGAGCCTTGTCCGCCGGTGACCGAGTCCCAGTTCGAGTAGACGTTATTGACCACGCCGAGCAAGCCAAAGGTGGCGATCGACGCAGCTATGCCCGACAGACGCATGATGATGCGCCCGATGATCAGCGCAAACAGCGCCGCGAAAAGGCCTGAGATCGGGGTGGCTACCCACATCGGCAGTTGCGTGTGCAGTAGCCAGGTCGGTAACCCCTTGAGCGTGATCGATTTCATCACCGGCGGAATTGCGAGCCAGGCGGTCATGTAGGCGCCGAGGCACATGAAGCTGATATGGCCGAAGGACAGCAGTCCCGAATTACCGACGAAGACGTAGAGGCCGACCGCCACCATGATGTTGATGAACATCTCGACCGCGGTACGGTTGAAGGCACGACTGCCGAACTGCCAGGTGAGAGCCGCCATGATCAGGAGAGCCACAACCAGAATGATCGGCGCCACGATCGTTTGCCGAATGACGGATGGCCGGGTCGACATTCGATCAGACTCTCTGCTTGGCGGATTTCGGTGCGAACAGGCCTTGCGGCCGCACCAGGAGCACGACGATGACTGCGCCGTAGACGAAGGCGTCGCGGAACACGCGGGCATCATGCGGCAGGGTCGTCTGGAATACGACGCTCGCCGCGCCGATCAAAAAACCAGCAGCCACGGCGCCGGGAATGCTGCCTAAACCACCGATCACGGTCGCGATGAAGGCGATTAACATGACGTTGGCGCCCATGCCGATATCGGCAGTGCCGGAGTTAGTCGCGAGAATCAGACCGATCGCTGCAGCCAGCATGCCGCTGATTGCGAAGGCACACAGGATCACGCCATTGGCGCGGACCCCGAGCATGCGGGCCATGGTGAAATTCTCGGCCGCAGCGCGCATTTCGAGGCCATAACGCGTGCGCTTGAGAAACAGCACGAGCATGACGAGTACAGCCAGCGTGACGATAATGGTTACGATCTGGAGCATCGGAACGTGGACGCCGAGGAATTCGACCGGAAGACCGAGGCTCGGCCATAGCGTGATCGATTTCGGTCGGCTGGAATAAAGCATCAGGAGAAGATGCCGAATGACAAAGCCGAGCGCGAAGGATGCGATCATCATCGTCGCCGGATTGGCGGTGCGGAAGCGCCGAAAGACGACAATCTCCGAAAGGATCGATAATGCGGCGCCGATCAACAGGAGGAGCGGAATCAGCAGATAGAACGGGAGTTGCCCGGCAAATACGACCGCCGCGGCGTCGACTGAGGGCCACAACATTGCGAACACGCAAAACGCGATGAAATCACCGTGGGCAAAATTGACGAGCCGCATGACGCCGAAGATCAGTGCGATTCCCAGAGCGCCCAGGGCATAGAGGCTGCCGAGGCTCAGCGCATCGAAGATGACCTGAAGGACCTCCGTCATTTCAATGATCTCCGAAGCCGAAATAGGCCTGCTTCAGGCGATCGTCCTTGATCATGTCGGAGGCGGCGCCCTCCAACACGATGCGTCCGCCGCGGATCAGGACCATCCGCCCCCCGGTCATCACGGCGCGAGTCGAGCTTTGCTCGACGATCAAGAGCGTGAGCTTTCGCTGCACCCGCAGCCGCGCCAAGATCTCATAAACTTGATCGATGATCTTTGGCGCGAGGCCGAGCGACGGCTCGTCGATAGCGATGATGCGCGGTGCCGCCATCAGCGCGCGACCGATGACGAGCATCTGCTGCTGGCCGCCAGAGAGCATGCCGGCAGGTGTGAGCCTGCGCTCAGCCAAGATAGGGAATTCGGCGTAGACGGACTCCAGATCTTCGGCAACTTTCTTCCGGTCGCTCCGCATGCCGGTGCCGACCTTCAGGTTTTCCTCGATGGTCAGCGCACCGAAGACGTTCCGCCCCTCCGGCACCAGCGAAAATCCGCGACGTGCGATATCTTCCGGTCCCGCTCCCGCGACTTTTGCGTTGTTCATCGTGATGGAGCCGGATCTGGTCGGCACGACGCCCGCGATGGCGTTGAGCAGGGTCGATTTGCCGGCGCCGTTCGGACCAGTCACGAACAAGACTTCGCCTTCCTCGATCTTCAGCGTGACCCCGCGTAGGGCCGTCAAGCGCCCGTAGCTGACCGTGATGTCGTCGACGGCGAGCAGCGTCATGACACGCCTACGTCTTGAGTGACGATCGGCGGAATCAATTCATCGCGTTGCGTACCCATATAGGCATGTCGCACAGCATCGCTGTCGCGGATATCTTTGGGGGTACCGACTTCGATGATTTCGCCGGAGTCGAGGACATAGATGCGCTCGCAGAGCTCGAGAACGAGGCCGATATTGTGCTCGATCAAGAGCACACCGATGTTGAGCTCGCTCGCAATCCGTCGGATGCTTGCGGCGAGATCGTGGCTTTCGTGTTCGGACATGCCTGCCGCGGGCTCGTCGAGCAGCAGATAGCGCGGCGTGCACATGATGGCGCGACCAATGGCAACGCGCCGCTCGTCTGTATATGGCAGGGCCCCAGCGATGGTGCTCGCCAGATGTGAAATGCCGAGCCAAGCCAGGACACGCTCGGCCTCGGCAATCGCCTCACGACGGGCCTGACCGAGGCCGACACCTGTTACCTCCAGGTTGTCCATCACCGGCAGATCGCGAAAGAGTCGGCCCGACTGGAACGTCCGCGCCACACCCTTGCGTCGCAGCTTGTGCGCCGCAATGCCGTTGAGCGGCTCGCCTTCCAATTCGACGCGACCGATGCCAACCGGCTGAAACCCCGTCAGTACGTTAATAAGTGTGGTTTTGCCGGCGCCATTGGGGCCGATCAGCCCGGTAATGCGCCCCCGTGGTACGGCCAAGGTTACGCCGGATAGCGCTTTCAAGCCTTCGAATTGGACGCTGACATCGAGCGCCACCAACTCCAAGCCACCGGACATCATCTGAACGTTTTCTCACCCGCCAACCGATGGGATTGATTTGCCCGGTCCGCCGGGCGATTGTAAAATTCGAAATATCGTTCGCTGATATCGGAAATTTTTATGCCCCTGACTTTCCGACAGGTCCGGCACTTCATTGCGACTGCGGAGACCGGACGCGTTTCGGCAGCCGCCGCGGCTCTCAATGTGACTCAGTCGGCAGTCACGGCCTCTATCAAGGCGCTAGAGGCCGATCTCGGTCGCAAGCTGTTCGACCGTCACTCCAACGGCGTGACGTTAACGTTCGACGGCCAGGAGTTTCTGCAGCGCGCCCGCGCAATTGAGGCGAGCGTATCGGACGCGATGCGCGGGCCGCATCGATGGGGAACGCAGGTCGACGGCACCGTCGACGTTGCCGTCAGCTACACCGTCGCCGGTTATTTCCTACCTCCGCTGCTGTCGCGGTTCTGGCGGTCCTTCCCGGGCATCACCGTTCGCCTTCACGAATTCGAACGTGGCGCGATCGAGCAGAGCTTGATCAGCGGCAGCGTCGACGCGGCAATCATACTCGTCTCGAATCTGCATGACCGGGACTCCATCCGCTCCCGGCTGTTACTACGCTCGCCACGCCGCTTGTGGACGTGCGCCAATCATCCGCTTCTGCGCAAGGATAGTATCAAGCTGGCCGATCTGGCGAGCGAGCCTTATCTGATGCTGACCGTCGACGAAGCAGAACGCTCGGCGATGCGCTACTGGCAACACACGACGTATGTTCCAAACGTTATCTTCCGCACTTTGTCGGTCGAGGCGGTTCGCAGCATGGTGGCGACCGGCATGGGTATCACCATCCTTTCGGACATGGTCTATCGTCCCTGGTCGCTTGAGGGACATCGCATCGATCACAAGACGCTCGACGACGATGTCCACACCATGGATATCGGGCTTGCCTGGAAGAGCAAGGCGAGGCTTTCTACGGCGGCTCGCGCCTTCTGCGAGTTCGTCGCTTATTCCTATCCTGGATCGCAACCGATCCAGTTCGACTGACGGGCGATCAAGCTGGTTGACTGGAAACCTCGGCTCTAGAAAATCGATGCGCGTGTAAACAAGCGCGAGAGATCAGCTATTGTCTTATTCCTCATTGCGCAGACCGCATTCGAGCCAGGCTCGTAGCCGCTTGACGACAGTGTCGCGCGACCGCTCAAGTCTAACATGAAGATAGTATCCATCCAACCTAACGTGGGTGCGCAACAGTTCTGCGAGCTGTCCGCTGTCGATTTCATGCCCCACAGTCAAGCGTGAGGCCAACGCTATGCCTTGCCCGGCCAAAGCGGCGTCAATAGCCAAATTGGCGTCCCACAGCATCGGCCCCTTGAGCGGCGATCTTAACTTGCATCCAGCGCTCTTGAACCACGTCGTCCATTGCTGACGACTTTCCTCGTGGATCAGCGGAAGCCGAGACAATTCCATCAAGTCTTCCGGATGTCCGTTCTTATTAATCCATTCTCGGCTCGCGACGGGAAACATCCTCGGGCTGGTCAACCACGTCGCACCCACCGGGCAATCGGCCTGCGCACCGAAGCCGATCATCACATCAGCTTCAGATTTCGAGAAATCCGGCAATCGATCGATGGCTCGGAGGACGATGTCCGCCCCGGCAAGCGTATGCTCGATTTCGGAAAGTCTGGGCGCGAGCCACCGCGTCGCGAGGCCCGGCATTGCCCAAATGCGAAGCATCCCTCTCCGGGTGCGCGGGCGCAACTCTACTGCAGCTGCGGCGATGATCTGAAACGCTTCTGACACGGCTCTATAAAAAATCTCGCCTTCTCGCGTCATCGACGTGCCGCGCGGGCCTGTCTCCAGAAGTTTGCGACCAGCCCAGGCCTCAAGGTTGCGAACGTGCCTGCTGATCACGGTATGACTTATTCCGATGTCCTCGCCAGCCCTTCGCATGCTTCCAGTACGGGCCGCCGCTTCAAAAGCGCGAACCATCGACAAAGGCGGCATCTTTGGCGGCTCTATGTCGAAGCCCTTCGCAAGTTTGTCCCTAGAGGCGCGATTGGCGCGGCGTTTCATGTGCTCAACTCTGCGTTCGGTGGCACAATAGTGCACCACTATCGATGGAAGCAACATGAGCTTCGCTTGGCGCTCCAAGCGGTCATGCCGAGGGGACGACGCTCGCGCCGATGATCCGATCGATCCCCTTTTTACACCCAATTCGTGTGTGGGAATGGCTGCCGGTTGACCGCGGCATTCGTCGACGCAGTGGTGCCTTGAATGCACCACTGCGTGGGCAGAAAACTAGTACCTGCGAGAAAAAATCGAAAGCTAGAGTTTGCTGGAATCAAGATGGAAACAACTCATGTCCAGTGCAAACCAACTTCAATCGCGGCGCACAGCCGCAATCCCGCGCGGGATCTCGTCGGCATTTCCGGTCTTCGCTGCGCGGGCTGAAAATTCGGAGTTGTGGGACACCGACGGCAAGCGCTTCATTGATTTCGCCGGTGGCATTGCGGTTCTCAACACTGGACACAGGCATCCGGCCGTATTGCAGGCCGTTCGGGATCAGCTTGCGGCCTACACCCACACGGCCTTTCAGATCATCCCGTATGAGCCTTACGTGGCGTTGTGCGAGCGATTGAATTCGCTCGCCCCGATCGGGGGAGATGTCAAGAGCATCTTGTTTTCGACAGGCGCCGAAGCCGTCGAAAACGCCGTAAAAATCGCGAGAGCTCATACCGGACGCACGGACGTCATTGCCTTTTCGGGTGGCTTCCATGGTCGCACGCTCATGACGAGTGCATTGACGGGTAAGATCGCGCCCTACAAGAAAAAGTTCGGCCCGATGCCTGCTGGTACCTGGCATGTGCCGTTCCCGGTGCCGCAGCATGGCGTGACGGTCGCGGACACGCTGAAGGCGATCGACTATCTTTTTCGAGCGGATGTGGACCCAGCCAACGTCGCTGCGATCATCATCGAGCCGGTTCAGGGAGAGGGAGGATTCCATCCCGCACCGACGGAGTTGCTTTCCGCGCTGCGCCGCATCTGCGACGGCAACGGCATCGTGCTGATCGCCGACGAGGTTCAGACCGGATTCGGCCGCACAGGCAAGATGTTCGGAATAGAGCACTCCGGAGTGGAGCCTGACCTTATGACGGTCGCGAAGTCGCTCGCCGGTGGCTTTCCGCTTTCAGGAGTTATCGGCCGCACAAAAATCATGGACGCTCCGGATCCTGGCGGATTGGGCGGAACTTATGCGGGCAGTCCAGTGGCCTGCGCAGCGGCACTTGCCGTTCTTGATGTCATCAATAACGAGAAGCTGCTCGACCGAGCCAATGAGATCGGTGCGCGCATGCAGGATGAACTTCTTCGTATCGCACGCAGAAATGACATCGTTCCGATTGGCTATGTCCGTGGTCCGGGAGCGATGGTCGCGTTCGACGTCCTTAGGTCACGTGGCTCAGCCGAGCCTGACGTCGACGCAACCAAACGGGTCATTCAGAAGGCGCTCGAAGCGGGGTTGGTGCTTCTCGCGTGTGGGGTTCACGGCAACAC
>CAZQMD010000221.1:0-8468 GCA_964594185.1 uncultured Afipia sp.
CTCGAAGAGAGGGCGGTAGTGGGGCCAGACGGCCAGGACGACATCGGATGCCCGTTTCAGCTCGGACCATTTCACCATGGAGGGGCGCCTCCAACGCGCGGCCGCGTGGCCTGAAGATTCATCATCATGCGACCTTCTCCTGCCGCGACCGAATATCGGCGATCCATTTTTCCAGCGTATCGATTTCAGCTTCGATCACCGATGGCGCAGGCAGCCGCGGATTAATCTCACCGGGCTGGCTGTGAAGGAGCGCCGAGCAACGCCCAAACGCTTCGCGCATGGCGGTGCAATCTGCATCGGTGAGGACGGTGAGCTTGATGAGGCCCGTCGTGTCGACCTTACGGGACAGGCGGCGGATCACCGGCCCGACCACTTCCTCGACGGCGCGCTCCCAGGTCGTGCGGAGTTGGTCCTGGAAGGACGTCACTTCGCGCAGCCATTTCGCCTGATCGCCGCGTTCGTGATGGATTTTCACGTTGGCGAGGTGGGCCTTCATCCCGTCGACCACCTTGTCGAGCGGCATGACATTGGCGGGCGGGTCCTGATGGCAGTAGCCCGCATTTTCAGGACCGCGGCTGATCAGGCGGTACGCCACCGGCGTCGCTTCCCGGTCCTTGGTCGCCCGGCACGCTTCATCGAGGAGAAGCAGGAACGCCATATCGTGGGTGAAGACGATCACCTGGCGGGTCTGGCCGGCCTCGGCCAATCGAGCGGCGACCCTGTCGCGATGCAGATGGTCAAGCGAGGAGACAGGATCGTCGAACACGATCGCTGACTGCGCATCAATGGTCGACAGCTCGGCGAGAAAGGCGGCGAGCGCGACACAACGATGCTCGCCTTCGCTCAGAACTTTGCCGACCGGCTCGTTCGGTTTGTTGATCAGCCGCACCTGGAAGAAGGGGACGCCAGCGGTGGTCTTGGCCTGCTGAAGCTCGATGGCGAGACCCGCGACTCCGAGCTTATCCAGCTCGATCGCGAACCTTCCCCGCAGGCGATTGGTGACGAGGGCTTGGGCGATACGGGCGCTCTGGGTCGTGATCTTGTTTGTGGCCGTGTCCTTGCTGGCTTTCTCGATTGCCTCGATGGCCTTAAGGCGCTCGATCTGGGCAAGGACGTCGGCCCTTACCACGCCGAGCCATTTGCGGTCCGCAAGGCCGTCGCGCTCGGCGATGAGCGCGGCGCGCTGCGGGGAGCTGGCTTCCGACTGTAGGCCTTCGATACGCGTGCCGATGCCGTTGAGGGCCGTGTGGAGTGGATCGAGCGAGATGGCGGCTGGGGGCGGAAGATCAGGCAGGGTCGCAAGGCGGTGGGTTCGCAGAATGGCGCGCAGCCGCCAAGCAAGGTAGAGGATCTCGCGGCGAAGGTTGCTCGCGAGTTCCTCCTGACCGATATCATCGCGGACCATCGCGACGATCGTGACGAGATCCTTCATCGAAATGGCTTCCGACGAGACCGCTTCAAGCTTCTTGTCGTACGCGTCTGCGGCTTCCTGTTCGCGGCGCTTGCTCTCGTCCTGCACGAAAGCCTCGAAGCTGCTGAGCCGCTTGGAGGCTTCCTCGCTGAGGGGCTGCTGGCAGAGGACGCAGTGGTCTCCAGTCCCGGCCACGGGGAACGGCCGGTCGGGATAGGCGGATGCGCGGGAATAATCCCGGGCCGCCTCCCACAAGGCCTTCCAGACGTCCGAGCCGATGTCGGGAAGCGGCTCATCGGCGAACAGGTTGGCGGAGGCGGCTGCGGCGGCGGAGCGCGCCGTTGCGAGGTGCGTATGGGCGTCGTGTAACCTTGCCCGGCTTTCGTCCGTAGCGGCGGACATGAGCCGCTCGAGCTGCTCGATGGCCGCCTTGATACGGGCTTCCTGGCCCTGGAGCTGGCGAACCGTGCGCACGGGGTCGCTGGCCAGATCGGTGTTGAGCGTTTGGAGGCGAGTTTCCTCTTCTGCCGTTAGGCCCGCGGGCTTCTCGACGGCGTCCTGCTTCGTCTTGCCCGAAAGGCCGGCGATCAGCTTGCCGACGGGCGTATCCGGTTTGCATTCGGGCTTCGAGAGGATTGCGGGCGTTTGCTCTTGGAGCGCCTTTATCTCAGCAGCCAGTTTGGCTTTCACATCCTGGCATGCTTGCGCCAGACCGGCGAGGGTCCGGAGCGGCAGCGGCGTGTAGGCGAGATCGTTGGTGTTCTCGACATGGACGTTGGCAGTGCGTGAATCGAAGACACTGACGGCCGAGAGCATTGGGTCGGGCGCGTTCCCCTGGGTCCAGGATGCGCTTCGCTTCTGTCCGCCGATGAAGAAGTCGACGCTGGCAGCCGGGGTGCCGGAGCCAGCCGCATAGATGTTTGGAAGGATCGCGTCGCCCTTCGGCGACCGCGCCCGGCAGAGTTGCTTGAGGACACGGGCGTAGCCGGATTTACCGGCACCATTGTCGCCGTAAATGATGGTCATACCGGTTTTCCCGAACGAAAGGCGTTCGCCGGGCGCCAGCGCGTTAACATACGACAGGCTGTGAAGAGCGCCGAGGCTGACGACGGCGTGGCTGGCCGCAGGATCCCTGATGTGGCTCGCGTCGAGCGGGACGGCTGTCGCGTCGCCCTTGCAGATCGCGACGAGGGCCGTGATGTCGGCCGTCTCCAACTTGGTCTGGCTGCACAGTCGGCGTAGCGTGTCGCGTTGCCATGCCGGCAGGTCCGCCGACCATTTAAGGATGTCGGCGAGTGCCGCCGCCTCATTCGAGAGATCGTTCTCGTGCGCTTCCATCATTCTGCCCTTGATCGTGCCGCGCCTGGTGTGGTCGGCCGTTTCCCCGTGATGCTTATGTTCGGTAGTCACCGGTTCAGGTGCCGCCTGAGATGCGTCGCTCCTGACCGAGTGGGACAATCCAGCCGCCGGCGCGGTCAGGCCGAGCAGATTCATCCGGATGCACCATCTGGGTCAGGCGGGTACGCACGGCCTGCGGTTCCGCGTCGATGGCCGCGCGGATGAGGTCGCGCTCGATCCCGACGAAGACCGGCCGGAGGTCGAGGCGGGCAAGCGCCTCCTGATCGGCGGGCGCGACGTCAGCGTCAGTGATCGGCCCCGCGCGCGTGACGATCCCGCCGATCAATCCACCCATGGCGGTCGCCTTCTCCACCTCCCTTACCGGGGCCGCATCCAGCAACGTCCGGGCGCGTGCGAGGTCGTCTTCGAGCCTTCGCGCGAATGGCTGGTGAGTGAGGCGGTGGAGCGCACCCGCAAGCTCGGCGTAACCGAGCGGCTTGATCAAGTTCGCAATGTGCAAGCGCAGAAGTCCTATGAAGAGCGTATCCTTTTCTTTGGGATCGATCGGGTCGCCTTCATCAATCGGATCACGGACGGAGAGGTGGGCGTCGGTTGGGCCCGACGCGGCCATACCCCAGCGCGTCGCGATCGCAATGCGCTTCACCGTGACCTTGCGGCCTTGCGCGGTGACATCGATCCGTCCGACTTGCGTCCATGCGCGGTTCAGGGCCTTCGCCGGGCCGCCGACATCATGGCAGCCTTTCGCTTCGGCCACCGTCAGGGAGGACAGATCCGCGGCGCAGGCGATCCAATCGGGTAGATCGCCACGCGACAGGCGCGTCACCTTGACCCGCCGACGACGATCGAGATCGATCGTTCGGCTGCCGAGATGGGCGAAGATCGAGAGATTGAAATAGCGCTCAAGATAAGCGCGAGCGACGAAGCGCCCGAATAAGCCTGACAGGGCGACTTTGACTTCACGCGCCTGTCCGAGCGGCTCCTTGAAGATGAACGGCGTTCCCGCGCCGGTGGGCGTTAGCAGTGCGTCCAGAATGGACCACGCGCCATAGGCCGCGCCGGGGGTCTGCAGCACTTCCCGAATACCGGCATCCTCAATATCCGAGACTTCTAGGTCGACAGTGGCTCCGGTGATGGGACTTGCAGTGGTAGGTTCAAAGCTGTGAATGAATGTCCTCGTCATAGCGCCAGCGCTCGCTTGAGATCGTCGTGCTCGAACGCGCTGGCCATGCGGTTGATCTCGGCCGAGCGAGCGCCGACGGCCTTGGCGATGTCACGCCATGTCGCCGTCACGGTCGCGACCTCTTTGATAATCGTGCGGGCCTGCGGCAAAGTAAGAGCAAAAAACTCCGACGCGGCCTCCAGCAGATCGAGTGAACAGGTGCCCTCATCGAGATCGATGTTCGTGGTCAGCACCCGCGCCTTGAGATCGGTCGGAACTGGATTGAGGTCGTATGCCGGCGAAAGCGACCATCCCGCCTTTCCCAGCCATAGGAAACCGTGGTTGCGGAGGTGGTCGTCGACATTGGAGATCAGCACGTTGAAGACGACACGCCGATAGAGGGCGTGGGCATCCGTCTTCCCCTGGGCGCCGTGTTGAGCAAGGGCATCGACGATCTCCGGATAGCTACCGCGCTCGCCGTCCTTGGCGCCCATCATCGCCATCGCCGACAGGAATGGGATACGGATCGCACCGTCGCGGTCGAAGCGTCGCGACAACATGACCGCCTTGCCCGCGACTTCGATCAGCTCGTGCTGAGGAGTAGCAATACCTGCCTGGCCGGCCAGCCGCAGGGCGATCTCTTCCCAGGTCTCCATGCTGTAGTCGTCGGTCTCCTTCGGGAATTTCGCGATGGAGAGGTGGCCATGTTGGTCGATGACCGACGCCTTCGGACGCGCGCCACCGAGGGAGGAGCCGGGGGCAAAGATGAGTCGAAGATCTTCATCCGTTTCCTCGTCCCGGAGAATTCGCTCGGTGATCTGGAGCAGCCGGCCAAGCTCGATCAGGGCAGGAACGCCTGCACGGATCGGTGCTTGGAAAGTCTCTTCTCCGACCCAGCGGAAGCGGAGCGCACCAAGCCGGGTTTCATCGGCGACGCCGAGCAGATAGTCGCTTTCTACAAGCGTGCGAACGGCACGGCCTTCGTGTTCAGCGAGGCGGCGCTCGGCGCGCTGCATGAGGCGACGGCCCCAGGTATCCGGCGCTGAGTCACCGACGGAGCCGAAGGTCGCTAGTCCCGCAGGAGGGGCGAAGGCGCCGCGTGTCAGTGCAAGTGCCGGCTCCAGCGAGAATCGGTCCGGATCCTCAAGCCATGCGACGTCGTACTCGAAGAGAATAGTCTCCGCGCTTCGGACGCGATTGCTCCTCGCCAGTCCGATCGGGCGCGTGCGCCCGCCCAGATCGATATGCACCTCGAAGTCAGCCATCGCGGGACGATCCGGTTGGCCGCTTGAGATGGACGTGCTTAGGCAGATCGGCGCTGGCCAGCGCCTGTCCGACGCTGTCGTTGCTGATGTCGGCGACCTGGCTTAGGCCGGCGAGCAGACCGAGCGCCTGCAGGACGCCAGCGTAGATGCCGATGCTAACGTTGGTGTCGCCGGCTTCGACCCTTTGCAATGTCGAGCGAGATGTGAAGGCGCGTTCGGCCACGACCGCCATCGGCAGCCGTCGGCGTCGACGGGCATCGTGGATGTCCGCCCCAAGCTTGCGCAGCGCGCGTCGGACCGCGGCTGGAGGGTTGTGTGGCGTGGGCATTTTTGACACCTTCGCACTACAGATCGGCTAAATATGTAGCACGAAGATTACAATTTTTCTAGACCTTCGAGGCATCAACTCAACAAGGATCGACGGTTCTATTTTACCGTCGTTGCGACGGCGTCGACCCGGAGATTCCGGACATTGGCCATCTCGGCGACGGTGGCTTTCAGTCTCGCATGGTCGACCGTCAATCCGAGCGAAGCGGCCTGCGCAACCGAACGGCTTTGGCTTCATCACGACGTTAGCATCGATCTCGACCAGAGCTCCCTTAGACACATTAGCCATCGGCCGGAATAGCGTGCTGGGCGGCGGGTCCCCGGGAAAAGATTTTGTGGCAGGCGTGTCGTGTACGTCGCGCATCGAGGCACCATCAATCGCCGACACGTAGACCCGGAAAACGAACGATATCTGTGAACTGACCGCTTTCGTGCTCGATGATCTTCTTGATGTTCGCGATGGCGGTCGGCGTGTCGATGCGGACCGCATTCGAATATGAGGCCTTGTTGCCGGTGAGCGCGGCAATGCCACAGGACGGCTCCGCAGCGAGCTAGTCGTAGGTCTTCGGACCTTCGTCGCCGTCACGCGCAAGTATTTTTACTCCGCTTTGCTTCGTAGATCTGCGCCGGTCTGCGACGACGATCGCAGGAATGCGCTGGCACCCGATGCGGAGCATCGAGTTACTTGAAAAATCTCATTTTCATTCGCTGCTGCGGCGGTCACCATGAATGGACTCACAACTACGCAAATCAAGACCTCCGTGAGCATACAAAAGGCAAAGTAATGTTTTGTCCCGCTGAGATTCCCGTCGGGTTGTCGCCACGGCCGACTGAAGCTGGGGCTGAAGTACGGCCAGGACCTGATCATCGGGTCGACAAAAATTGTGAAATCACAGAAAATTCTCCAGCGATACGGGCACGCTCGAACTTCCGAATTGCGGAAGCAAGCGCCGCAAGTGATTACAGCCGCCCGGCCATGGCGCTGGGCGGAAATTTTCGCTAACCTCTACCGGCCAGCCCGCAATGCGCACCCGCATCCGATCGCCTCGGGGGCAAAAGGCGATCATCCGACCGCTTGATCCTTCCCACCCTCAGAGCTGGGACAATCCCGACAATGAGGTAATTTGGCTTGAGTTGGCGCGCGCCATCGGAAGGCAGATTGCACAGGATGAAAAAGACGGTTCGGAGCAGCCCATAGAGGAACGGCATGACGATAGCGTCACCCAAAAAGAGGACCGTGCTGTACGCACGCTATTCCAGCGACATGCAAAAGGCGACCTCGATTGATGGTCAGCTATTGCTTTGCCGGAAGATCGCCGCACGCAACGATCTGGATGTCATCGGTGAATTTGTTGATGCCGCAAAGTCTGGCCTTACTGAAGATGCGCGCGATGGCTATCAGCGACTACTCAATGGTGTGCGCAACCATGACTTTGACGTGGTCATCGTTGAGCATTTCGATCGCTTGTCGCGCGATCCCGCTACCATCCAGCGCCTCAAGCAGGTTTTCGAATTCAACGGTGTTGAGCTGATGGATCAGAAGGGCGTTTATGCGACCGCCACTGACATCAGCATCGCAAGTCTCTACAACACGATTTACAAGCCACAGCTCGCCGAGAAGGTTCGGCGCGGCCATGATAACGCCGTCACCAACGGAAGAATTCCTGGCTCTTACGCGTATGGTTATCGGCCGACGCTGGGCGCGCCTGGTGAGCGCGTGATCGATAAGAATGAAGCGAAGATCGTACTCCGCATTTTTACCGAATATGCGTCCGGCCGCTCAACTCGAGAAATTGCCGCGGATCTTACTCGCGAAGGCGTGCCCTCGCCCGGCGCCACCCGTCACAAGAACAAGGCCGGACGCACCACCTGGAATCATCAGTGCATCACCGGCGGTCGCCACGGGCGCGGCATTATCGGCAACCAGCTGTATATCGGCGAGATACATTGGAACGTTCGCTCAACGATTCTCAACCCGGAAACGCAGAAGAAGCAGAAGCGCCGCAATCCGGAAGAACGCCACATCATCGTCAAGAAGCTCGAGTTGCGGATCATTCCGCAAGCCCTCTGGGATAGCGCGCAGAAGGTTCGCAGTGCGCGCGCCATTCATATGTTCGGGCCGACCGGCAAGCCACGGCGCCGCCCCGTGATCCCGCGCAACAATGCGCACCCGCTTGCCGGCGTCCTCCGGTGTGGTGTCTGCAACGGCCATATGCGAATCGCTCAGTCCTCCCGGAATGGCGCGCCGCGTGCCGCATGCGCCGACGCGCATCAGCGAGGCACCTGCGAGCACACCCATAGCTTTGACATGGACGTCCTACTTAAGGATGTCGCGGCCAAAATCGAAGTGAAATTGCTTTCGCGGAGGGCCATTGAAGAGGCGATGAATGCTTGGCAGGAAGAACGCAAGAACGATCGTAAAAAGAATAGCGAACGCGCTATCCTAGAGCGTCGACGCCGTGTGCTGACTACCGAGATTGAGCGCCTGTCGTACGCTGTTGCAAACAGCCGTCGCAAGCCGGATGAATTGCTCAAGCGGATCGATGCGTGTGACGTGGAACGTGAAACTGTTGAGGAGCGCTTGCGGCTGCTGGGCGGTGGCGGCGAAGACGTGATCCCGTTCGAACACCCAAAGTTCAGTGACCGATACTATTCGGAGGCCAAGAGACTGGTTACCGCGCTTGAGAGCAACCCGAAGGCAAGCGAAACCCGCATCGCCTTCCGCAACTTGATTGACAGCATTGTAGTTCATCCGGTTCGCAAGCGGATGCCCTACGAATATACGCCCTACATGAACAGCGCCGCCCTTTTCGGCATGAAACTTTTCCCAGAAAACCGCCGTAAGACCGGGAAAATTGCCTCGCTTGCATACTACGACAATGGCAAGTCAGGGAAATCCGTGTCCTCGTAATAGACGCGGACTTGCATGTGGTGGCGTCCGTCGCGG
>CAZQMD010000222.1:0-8419 GCA_964594185.1 uncultured Afipia sp.
TCGATCACGAGATCGGGGACGCGGAAATTGACGATGACGATCAGGAGAGACATGGGGGCTGTCGGCGAAACGCTTAGCTTTGTACTGGTCGATAAAATAGCATAAATGACGTCGCCACTGCCTCTATCGCGCCGGTTTGACCGTAAAAATAGGTTCTGAAGAGTGTAAGATGTTGGTCAAAGACAAGCGAGTCAAAATTTCCATCGGAATACTAGCTCATAACGAACAGGAAGTCATAGCGGACACTATCCGCTCGCTGCTCGAGCAGTCGGTTTTTGAAGCGGAACAACTTGGGAGTTTTGTCGTAGATAGTTTGGAGGTGATATGCGTTCCAAATGGTTGCACAGATCGAACGGAAGAAGTTGCCGCGTCGATCTTTGCCGAAGCACGTCAATCCGGAAAAGTCAGATACGTCGTAAAGAGCTCTGCTAAAGCAGGTAAAGCGAGAGCATGGAATTTCTATGTGCACGAGCTCTCGAGAGACGAGGTCGATTTTCTCATTTTGATGGATGCCGATATTCGTTTCGCGTCTTCGAATGTCCTTGAGCTCTTGATTGAAAGGCTCGTTTCAAATCAGGTGGCTCTTGTTTCAACGGATCAGGCGCTGAAAGCGACCAAGCTCAAGGCTTCGTATTCCATATCTGATCGAGCTTCCTTGGCGGCGTCTCAGCAAGCCATCGATGAGAATGCGATAACCGGTCAACTATATTGCGCTCGTGCCTCGGAGCTGCGGCGTATATGGATGCCGCTGGACCTTCCGGTGGAAGATGGATTTCTTGCGGCGATGATCGTGACAAACGGTTTTACTGTTGAATCGCGGTCGGGCGTCATCTCGAAGGTAGTCGAAGCAACCCATTATTTCGATGTTCACGAAGACGTTTTTGGCTTTTTGAGGCATGAACAGCGGATTGTCGTAGGTAGCGTAATCAACTCATGGATATTCAGTAAACTATGGGTCGAGGGTCGCTTCGGACATGTTGGTCAATTTATCAAACAGCAAAACGAAGTTAATCCGTCGTGGGTGGAGGATCTGATCTCACATGAACTCGCCACGCGTGGATATTGGGTCGTTCCAAAGGGCTTTGTACTCAAGCGTCTGCGAGGTCTACACGGTCAAAGTGTAAAGAAATTCGTCAAGCGGCTTCCGATCGCGATTGCTGCCACTCCGCTGCAAATTTTGGCCTGCATTTCAGCAAACAGGAGGCTCCGTCAATCGGGAGCTAGCAGATTTTGGTGACGACATAACTAGATGGGGTTCGCGAGAGATGCCGACTCTCGTCCAAATGTGAGCATTTTGTGCTTTCGGCTTAGCGTGAATCTAAGAACTGGGCCGATACGTTCGTCCATCGAGATCAGTGTCAAAAGCGGAAGCTTAACATGTCCTTACCTATTGACCGCCGTAGCTTTCTGCAGACCGCAAGCGCGGCTTCGTTGTTGGCTGCCTTTCGCGTTGGCGACGTAAACGCAGCGCCGGCTCCGCTAGTTGCGGCATCAGCCAAGAGCGCTGGCGGTGCCTATAATGGGGGACGGTCGCAAATTAACGTAAGTGATCTCCAAAGCGGCGGATCGTTTCCATTTCTTAATCTTCTCAAAACCGCTCAGACTTGGTCGCTGAACGACAACAGTGGCTTGCCCGAGCCAAACACTTTGGATGACGACGGGTATCCCACCAAGATCACGAACGGCGGAGTCTACACAGTCTTCTTTGCGCCTTCACAAGCGGCTCGTCCCGGAAATTACGTGATCACCTGGACCGGAAACGGCACGCTCCGACTTGGGATGTCCAATACTCCGGTGTCCGGGAGCCTGACCAGTACAGGTGGAAGTGGTCGCTTTGTGTTCTCGACGACGGAGACCCGCTTTGTGCTCAGCATCCTTGCTATCGGCACGCCTCGCGTGACCAACCTTCAGGTCTTTCACGTGGACGATGAGAGTGCGTTGAAGAATGGTCAGGTTTTCGGCACTCGGTTCAAGCAAAGGCTCCAGGAGGCAAACTTCGGCGTTGTTCGGTTTCTGGCTTGGCAGAGCGCGAACACCACGAACGTAACAACCTGGGCGACGCGCCGCCCGGTCTCCTATTTCACTTACAGCGGATCGGAGTTGCGGCCAGCGCTCTATTGCGGGGCGACATCAGTATCGGCAAATGGTCTGACCTTCGCAGCACGAGCTCCCACTTCTTGGTCCGGACTCGCTGACAAAGCCACTGTGATTGTGAAATTCGCAAGTGCCGCGAAGGCGACGCAGGTCTCCTTTACCGCTGGGACTGCCAGCATCTCCATGCCTGAACACAAGCTGTCAGTTGGCGCACGGTTGCATTTCACCAAGTTGAGCAGCGCAGTTATGCCTTCAGGTTTCACTGCTTTCGGCAACGTCTTGTACCATGTCGTGGCGGTGCCGGACTCGAACACTATCCAGGTCGCGAGCACCGCGAAGGGACCGGCCATTGTTGCCGGGACGGCTGCGTCTGGTAGTATTTATGCCAACCCCGTCTTGACCTTGAACGTTGGAGGGAGCGGGGATGTCGATATTCGTGATGCGTATTCAAACTATCTCAGCGGCTATTCCAATTCATACCCGGCTGCTGATTATCGAAGCATAGCGACTCTCGTTTACGACGCGACCTTGAATAGTTGGATCAAGCAGGGTGGAGGCACGGATACTGGAGGCCGAGGTCTCGACAATGGATGTCCGCCGGAACTGATGGTGCGCTTGTGTTCGGAGATCGGAGCTCATCCCTATTTTGTGACTCCTCCGCTGGCTATTGATCCTGCGACTGATTTCATGCCCAAGTTAGCGGCGTATTGTAGAGACACTGGTCCGTCTTGGATGATTCCTAGGTTCGAAGGGCCAAACGAGCTTTGGAATACTGCCGGCGGCTTCTACCAGACAACTTACGCCAACAATAAAGCGAAGGCCTATTGGGGCGGAGACTTCGACTACAATAACTGGTACGGAAAGGTGATGTCGGTGCTGGGTCAGGCAATCAGCACAGTGTATTCCGACAATCGCACTCGGTACCAGGTGATTTGTGGAGTCCAGACTGCCTTGGGCTCTAGCGTCGCGGGAACCAAATCGTCGAACGATCGACTCGCTTCGACGAAGTATTTAAGCCAGAGCGCCAGTCCTCAAGCTCCCTATACCAAAAGCCCGGCTGCGAAGTGGGTTACGCACATTTGTTGCGCGCAGTATTATAGACCGTCAGAATACAACACTAGTGATGAGCAAACTCGGGCAAATACATTTGTGTCGGCGTTGGGGAAGGGGGATCTCCAGCAGTCTCTCGCATCAGCCTACGCTTTAACGTCAAGCCAAGGCTTGGGTAGTTTCACGTTGCCAAAATGCGCAGCGATGTATGCCAACTGGAAAGCTTGGGCCAAAAGCTACGGCATTACTCGTATGTGCGGCTATGAAGGAGGGTACTCACCAGACTATACTGGAGGTGGGAAGTCGCCCGTTGACCTGCTCAGAAGCGCATCGAAGCAAGCTGCCGCCCTGTATACCTTTACGATAACAAACTATAATAGCTTTATCGGTCTCTCAGATGCTACTTTCTCTGCCGAGTTTCCGTCGCATCTGACCTTGTCTGGCCAAAACCCATCTACAAATGTCTGGTCACTTTTGGAAGATATCTACCAGGCACCGAACCCACCACAGTGGGCGGCGATAGTCGCCTTCAATCGCGGCTCGTGAGAAGATTGCCCCCCGTCAAGGCGCGGGGGACTCCGTTTGGAAAATATTCATGGAGGTCTATCAGGCAAACAGGCTTGCATACGTAGCGATATTGGCTTGGCCTGTAGTGGCGATTGCACTCTTTTCGCTCCGTCCGCGATCAGAGGCGCTCGCGTGGACGATCCTAGGCGGACTTCTTGCTCTGCCTATCCAGGCAGCTCTAAAAATAGAAATGGTGCCAGCGCTTGACAAATTCGCCGTCGCCAGTCTTGCAGCCGTTATCGGGTGTTTCCTATTTCCCGCGCGGTCGAACGACGGTCCACGATTGTCGGGCTCTCTCAAGTTTCTACTTTCAATCTATATACTGTCTCCGATTGTTACATCGGTTCTCAACGGCGATCTCATAATAATTGGCGCGCGAATCTTGCCGGGCGTGGGGTACTACGACGGCATCTCGGCTGCCGTAAGCCAGTTGATCGCGATCGCTCCATTGTTGCTAGGATATCGTTTCGTATCGCGCGCCGCAGATGTTCGAGCAGTCATCAGAGTGCTCGTCATCGCGGGGCTGGCTTACTCGGTGTTGATGCTCTTTGAGATTCGATTTAGCCCCCAGTTGTCTCGCTGGATCTATGGCGTTTCGCCGTCCTTCGATATCGAGATGCGGTATGGAGGATTTCGACCCGTTGTTTTCATGTCAAATGGGCTCATGGCGACCATGTTTCTGTCCACAGCCTTGATCGGCGCTGCGACGCTCGATCGTTTGCGAGTTAAGGTCGGGCCAGTATCTGCTTTCGCCGTCGCTTCATATTTCGGCTTTGTGTTGTTGTTGTCGAAATCGGCCGCCTCCCTTGGCTATGGTCTACTTGGAGGCGCGACAGCTCGGTGGTCTTCTCCGAAATTTCAGGTGCGAGTTGCTGCAATGATCGCGGTCATTGCGCTTGTCTACCCTCTGCTGCGTATCTCCGAGGCGGTTCCGACGCGCGAGGTGGTCGATATTGCCGAAATAATTGTCAATCATGAGCGCGCTTACTCTCTCAAGTTTCGCTTTGATGAAGAAGAAAAGCTGCTAGCTCGCGCAAATGAGCGCCTTTGGTTTGGCTGGGGGCGATTTGGCAGAAATCGAGTTTATGACGATCAAGGAAAGGATACGAGTATCACTGATGGTCAATGGATTTTGACGTTAGGCCAATTCGGGATTGTCGGCTTTTTTGCGCAGTTCGGTCTGCTCACATTTCCATTGTTCTGTGCCGCCGTCAGAATTCGTCGACTACGCTCGGCCCAAGAGGCCGTCCTGTGCGCCTCACTTAGCATAATCATTGCATTTACCGTGTTGGATCAGTTACCTAACGCATCGATCACTCCGTGGACTTGGTTTTTGGCTGGAGTCGTCTCTGGGATGACTGCAGATGCAGGTCAACGTAGTCGAATTGCGCAAAGAACTGCTCCTGCTCAATCTAACCTGGAGGTTTAGCTCGCGCGCTTCTGAGCAGTTTCTAGGAGTGAAGGTTTGAGATGTCCATGACACATGGGGCGAGCCTAAAGGCAAGAGTTGTAAGGGCGGGCGCTTGGAGTGTCGTCGGATACGGCTTCACCTACGTTTTTCGTCTCGGCAGCAACCTCATAATGACGAGGCTTCTGGTTCCGGAAGCTTTCGGAATCATGGCTATCGCCGGCTTGGTTATGGCGGGTCTTGCGATGTTTTCGGATTTTGGTGTGAAGCCTAGCGTGATCCAAAATCGGCGGGGAGATGAAGAAAAATTTCTAAATACGGCTTGGACAATTCAGGCTCTTCGAGGGGTAGGGCTCTTTGCTGCGGCAATATTCATAAGTTTCATCATTTTTCTGTCGGGGCGGATTGGGATTGCCCCAGCCCACAGTGTCTATGCAAATGACCTTCTGCCCTTCGTTATCGCAGCCTTCTCTGTGACCAGCATAATTACCGGGCTTGAATCTACCAAAGCTCTACAAGCAAGTCGTCGCCTCTCAATAGCTCCCCTCACGCAGCTTGAAATATTGGCGCAACTAGCCGGATTTGCTGTCATGATGGTATGGGCGCTGTACGATCGGTCTATATGGGCGCTCGTTGCTGGCGCCATTTCATCGTCTATCGCCCGGACAACGCTTACGCATGTTTGGTTGCCTGGATGCCGTAACCGTTTCGAGTGGGATCGAAATGCCTACGTCGAAATCATGGCTTTAGGAAAATGGGTTCTCTATTCCTCTGTTCTCTATTTCGTTGCAAGCAATGGAGATCGCATTTTCTTGGGTGGCGTAGTTGATCCGGCCACCCTTGGGGCTTACGCTATTGCTTTTCTGATCTTCAGTTCGATCGATCAACTGCTCAATAAAGTCGTTGTAGACGTCTCGTTTCCGGCGCTAACGGAAATAGTCCGTCACGATGAAGCGAGATTGACTGAAGTCTACTATCGCTTCCATCTGCCAATCGCAGGTTGCGCCTATTTCTGCTCGGGTTTGTTGTTCGTGTCGGGTCAGGCAATTGTAGGCCTGCTTTACGATCATCGCTATCAGGCTGCGGGCTGGATACTGCAACTGTTATCACTTGCGTTGCTCGTGTTCCCATTCCGGATTGCATCTCAAGCGTTTCTAGCGCTTGGGTTGGCCCGCATTTATTTCCAGTTGAGTCTGTGTCGAGTGATCGGACTAGCGCTACTAGGCCCAGCAGGTTTCTTAATATATGGCTTTGAAGGGTGCGTACTGGGAATAGCTCTGTCATATTTCTCGAGCGTACCGCTTATCGCGTTTTACGCGCGGCGCACTGGATTACTAGAGATTCGAAAAGAAGTGCGTGTCTTGCCCGCGTTTTTTGTTGGTGCACTCGGCGGCTTTATCGTAAACGCTGGCGTCAATTGGTTGCATGCTCTGAGGCTATAGCGACTTAGCTATGCGGATAACTTTCGTTCTTCCCAGTTCGGGATTTTCCGGAGGAAACAGGGTTGTTTCCATCTATGCGCGACTTCTTCGGGAGCGGGGACACCAAGTTTCCGTCATCGCTCGATCGTCTTCGCGTCCTTCTTTTGCCAAGTCGCTCAAGACGTTGCTTAAGGGGCGTGGCTGGCCCTCAGGACGTAATGTGATCGCGCCTTATTTGCAGTCGCTAAACCCACCAATTCAGCTCAGTCCTCCCGGCAAATCAATATCCGACGAAGATGTTCCGGACGGGGACGTTGTTATCGCCACTTGGTGGGAAACTGCAGAATGGGTCAGCGGCCTAAAGGCCTCTAAAGGGACAGAAGTTTACTTTATCCAACATCATGAGATATTTCCTTATCTCCCGGTTGAGAGATCTAAGGCGACGTATCGGCTGCCTTTGCACAAGATCGTCATAGCGAAGGGGCTAGAGGACGTTATGCGGGAGGAATATGGGGACAATAACGTCTATCTTGTGCCGAACAGTGTCGACAGAGCGCAATTCTACTCGCGGACTCGATCGAAGCAGGTAGTTCCAACTGTTGGCTTTCTCTACTCCGCCACAGAATTCAAGGGTGTGCAGACTTCCATCGAAATCTTAAATGGGCTTCGGAAGGAGATTCCAAGCCTCGGGATTGTGTCGTTTGGAGCGATCGATCCAATACCTCGAATGCCCCTGCCAGCAAAAACGATCTACTTTCATGATCCTCGCCAGGATATCATCCGCGACATCTACAGCCGCTGTGATGTTTGGTTGACTGCAAGCACGAGTGAGGGCTTCAATTTACCCGCGATGGAAGCGATGGCGTGCCGTACACCTGTGGTGTCGACCCGTACGGGTTGGCCAGCTGAAGCCATACTAAATGGCTGGAATGGCTGGCTTGCGGATGTTGGAGACAAGATGGAATTGGTGAAAGGGATAAAGTGGGTTCTCAGTCAGTCTGAGGCGGAATGGAGGCAAGTCTCGGAAAACGCCTTTAGCACCGTGGCTGACAGTTCGTGGGAGGCGAGCGCGGGATTGTTCGATCGGGCCTTAACAGAAATCCGCGCTCGCGACCTGAGAGAAGCAAATCCCCAGTAGAGGTTCATCGCAGTTTGTAGAGAGCGAGCGATTTCGTTGGGTCGATGAGTTGCTTTCCTTCATATGTTCGACGTCGGTCTCGATAGATCGATAGCGGTTTGCCCATATTAAATGGAGGCAGTTCGAGGTTGATTGGTCGATATTCTCCTGTGGAGATCGGCCTATTTGCTCGCACCGCTGGATCGGTCGTGGTCAACAGATACTTTGCGCCTGATGTCTTGATATTTTTCAAGGCTGCAGTTGCATCTTTGAAGCTCAAGTGAATGAGGCAGTCTCGGCAGAAGATGAGATCGGCGATTGGTAGTGGATCCTTCACAACGTCCAGTACCGAAAATTTGCGCTGAGTATTGCCATAGGAGTTGTTGTTACTTTCGATAAGGCTAGCGACAATGTCGCCGCCGAGGTACTCGATGTTCCCGAGTTCCACTGTTTTCATCCAAGAGAAATCACCGCACGGAACGTCAAGCAGCGTTCTTATTCCTAGCTCTGCGACGAGGCCCGGCAATAGGGCGCGAACTTCCTCGGTTTCAGCAAGCTCAGAGCCCGGACCGGAAGCGGATAAAGGCGACTTCCAATGATTATTCCGATGGATATCGTCGAACACCGAAGTGCTTTTGGTGCTCTTATGACTCACGATGGTGTGCTTGAGGTCACGAAGCTTCGTTAGGGCTGAAAGGCGAAGGAATGTAAGCGACGTTCGCGTCCCATTCGCAAAGGTTTGGCGTGGGGATTGCAGCCTGT
>CAZQMD010000223.1:0-8383 GCA_964594185.1 uncultured Afipia sp.
GTAGAGACCGAAAAGCGAATGGCAGCGATCAAGACGGTTGGTGTGATTGGGTCAGGGCAGATGGGCAACGGCATCGCGCATGTTGCCGCGCTCGCCGGGTTCAATGTCGTGCTCTACGATATTTCCGCCGATCGCCTGAAGTCCGCGATGGCCACCATCAACGGCAATCTCACGCGTCAGGTTTCCAAGAAGACCATTACCGAAGACGCGCACAAGCAGGCGCTCGCCCGCATCACCTCCGCCGAGAGCCTTGATGGCTTCGCCGGCTGCGATCTCGTGATCGAGACCGCGATCGAGAAGGAAGACGTCAAGCGCAAGATTTTCCATGACGTCTGTTCCGTGCTTCGGCCGGATGCGATCATCGCGTCAAACTCGTCGTCGATCTCGATCACGCGGCTGGCGGCTTCGACCGACCGCCCTGAGAAGTTCATCGGCATTCATTTCATGAATCCGGTGCCGGTGATGGAGCTGGTCGAACTGATCCGCGGCATCGCCACCGACGATTCTACATTCGAAGCCGCTCGCGCCTTCGTCACCGCGATGGGCAAGCAGGTTGCCGTCTCGGAGGATTTCCCGGCCTTCATCGTCAATCGCATCTTGTTGCCGATGATCAACGAGGCGATCTACACGCTGTATGAAGGCGTCGGAAACGTCGAAGCCATCGACGCGGCGATGAAGCTCGGCGCCCACCATCCGATGGGACCGCTGGAACTGGCGGACTTCATTGGCCTCGATACCTGCCTGTCGATTATGCAGGTGCTTCACGAGGGGCTGGCGGACTCCAAGTATCGCCCATGTCCGTTGCTGGTGAAGTATGTCGAAGCCGGCTGGCTCGGCCGCAAGTCGCAGCGCGGCTTCTATGACTATCGCGGCGACAAGCCGGTCCCCACGCGTTAACGCAAAGAATCCCTCAGCCAGAATTTATTAACCCTCTCCGTCTAGGGTCGCGCCACGCGTTGAGCCGGAGAGTACGTTTCTATGGACGTGATGAGCATCGTCAGCAGCATGATGGCCATGCAGGCTGCCAATACCCAGCAGCAGATCGCGACCAGCGTGATGAAGCAGAACATCGATTCCGAGAAATCGGTGCTGCAGTTGCTCCAGCCGGCCGCGAATAACGCCCCGGGCGTCGGCGGCAACCTCGATATTTCGGTCTAATCAGCCACCGGCGTGATCCATCCGATCCCGGCACCGCCGGGCTCGGTCAGGATTGCGATACGTCCCACATTCGGAACATCGAAAATCGGCCGCATCAATTGCGCGCCGGCGGCGACCGCAGCCTTCACCCGCGCATCGACATCGTCCACCGCCAGATAGGACATCCAGCCTTCGGGCACGCCCTCGAAATCGGCGCGGTTGGTCGGGAAAATTCCGGCGGCCATCTCACGGTCGGCATAGGCGACCCAATAGGTTGCGCCATCTTCCATGGGCATCGGCTCGAACGTCCAGCCGATGGTTTTCCTGTAGAACTGCATCGCGCGTTCCGCGTCGGGCGTTACCAGCTCATTCCAGAAAAAATGTCCGTGTGCCGCCATCGTGTGTCCTCGTTCTGCGCGTGAAACGCGTCACATCATGCCTTTGGCATCGATCACCGACAGGATGTTGCCAGCGGGATCTTTGAACCAGGCGATGGTGGGGCCGCCGTTATTGCGCGAAATACCTTTTGCATCGGTCTTGAACGCCGGCTCGTCATAGATTTCGAACCGCACGCCGCGTTTTCCGAGATCGTCGACAGTCTGATCCACATTCTCGACCGGAAAGTTGAGAACGGTGAACGTCGCTGGCGTATGGTTTGCTTTTGGATAGATCAGTACGTCGGCACCGCCGCCGAGATGGAGGCTCAGGATTCCATGTTCCTCCGAGACATCAAGACCGAGCGTGCGGCCATAAAACTCTTTCGCCTTTCTGATATCGTTGGCTGAAAAGCCGCTGAATGCCTTGCTCGCTTTCAACATGGCTTGTCTCCTTTGCGCCTCGGTGGCTTCGGCGTGTGCCCATGCCACATTGAACGCCCGGCTGTAGAGGTTGGTTGCAACTCTCGTCGCTGGAATGGCCTTGAGGCCATTCCAGCGGAAATCTTCGCGATGCAGAGCCGTGTCAGGCAGCCTTGTCATAGGCCTGTTTCAGCACTGCGATGTCGAGCTTTGTCATCTGCATGACCGCTTCCATGATCTTCTGCGACTGTGCAGGCGATGCACTTCCCATCAGATGCGGCATTTCCTTCGGAACGACCTGCCACGATACGCCGAACTTGTCCTTGAGCCAGCCGCACTGCTGGGTCTCGCCACCCGCGGAGAGCTTTTCCCAGTAGTGATCGATGTCCTGCTGCGTGTCGCAGTTCACCATGAACGAGATGGCCGGTGAGAAAGAGAACATCGGAGGTCCGTTCAGCGCCAGAAACTTCTGTCCCTCGATCTCCAGCTCGGCCGTCATGACCGATCCCTTGGGCATCGGCATGTTGTCGCCATAGCGGGCAATATGGCCGACCTTGGCGGACTTGAAGACGGACTTGTAGAAGTTGACGGCGTCCTCGGCTTTGCCGTCGAAGAACAGGCAGGGCACGATGGTCTGCATAGGGGTTACTCCCTGTGTGTCAGAGCAAATGGATGAATGTGGAGATCAGGCCGTCACGATGGTGTCGAAGCCGCCGAAGAACATGCGCTTGGTGTCGAACGGCATGCTCTTCGTGTCCATCATCGCCGCGAGGCGCGGATCCTTCATCACCTTCTCCATGACTCTGTCGCGATGTTTGCGCGACTTGTAGGTGATCCAGGAAAACACCACGGTCTCGCCGGTCTTCAGTTTCACGCTTTGCGGGAATGAGGTCAGTTTGCCGGGCTTGACGTCCTCGGCGACGCATTCGCGATAATCGAGCGCGCCGTGTTCGAGCCAGACCTTGCAGGCCAGCTTCGCCAGCTTGGTGTAGGCCTTGAGGTTTTTCTTCGGCACCGGAAGAACGAATCCATCGACATATTCCATACTCAGTACTCCTTGTTGGTTTCCATGATTTGCCAGCGGCGGCACTGCGCCGCCGGCGTTGTCGATCTCAGGCGAAGAACGTCTCGAGCTTGTCGAGGGTTCCGGTCCAGCCGCGCTTGTGGCCGTCCCGCGCCGCTTCATCGAAGAACTTGTCGTGGGTGAGCGTCAGCAGCGTGACGTCGCCTTCCTCGCGCAGCACCACGGTCACCTGCGAGACTCGCTCCGGTGTCGAATGCCATGCCCAGCTGAAGACCAGCCGCTGCGGCGGCGTCACTTCGAGATACTTGCCGCCGACCTGATGCGACTGACCGTCGTCGGTGCTGAAGTTGATCTTGAAGTGACCGCCGACGCGCACATCCATGTCGGCTCTCACGCTGTCGCCTATGGTGTGTCCGGGTCCGAACCACTGGACGATTTTGGTGGGGTCAGTCCACGCTTCGAAGACTTTGGAAGCGGGGGCTTTGAGTCGTCGGGCGAGGGTGAGGCTGGGTTGGGTGAGCATAAATCCTTCTCCACAAATGCGGCGAGGCGATCGAGTTGCGCAGTCCAGAAACGCTGGTAGCGGCTGAGCCATTCCATTGCCTGCTCCATCGGCGCCGCGGTGAGGCGGCACGTCACCGTGCGGCCCGTCTTGGTCTTCGTGATCAGCCCGGCGTCCGAGAGCACCTCGAGATGCTTCATGACGGCGGGCAGCGACATTGCGAACGGTTTTGCGAGGTCGCTGACGGTGATGTCGCCGCGTCCTTCCAGTTCAGCTAGCAATGCGCGCCGTGTCGGATCGGCGACGGCGGCAAACACGCGATTCAGGTGGTCCGAAGAATAGTAAACCATTTGGTTAAGTATAGGGGCGCAAGCCGTCCCGTCAAGTGGCCCGGGCCAAATGGAACTGCGGCGTTACTTCGCGGTGGCGGCTTTGATCAATTTAATAGCGTCGTCGCTGGCCCATTCAGCCGGGCCTGCAATGGTGCCGATCTCGCAGCCGGCGCCATCGACCAGCACCGAGGTCGGCATGCCCAGCGCCCGGCCTGCGCTTTTGAGGTCCTGAAAGACCCTGGCCTTCTGGTCATGGAAATAGGCCAACCTGGTGAGCCCGGCCTCCTTCAAGAAGGCCTTCGGCTTTTCGGGATCGCGGGTGTCGATGTTGATCGCCACGACCTCGAAATCCGTACCTCCGAGCGTTTCCTGCAGCTTGTCCAGCGCGGGCATTTCCTTGCGGCAGGGCACGCACCAGGTGGCCCACAGATTGACGAGGACCGTGCGTCCCTTCCATTCCGACAGCTTCCGGGTTTTGCCCTCGGAGTCCTGAAACGCGAGATCGGGGATCTGGAGCGGGGCGGTGGCCATGGTTAATGCGGCCACCTCGCCCTTCACCAAAGGTGAGATTTTCCGGGCCAGATCGACCGCTGGCGCGCACTGGGCCTGCGCCTGTGCATTGCGCATGAACCCGCCGATCCCGTATACCCCACCCCATCCCGCCGCGGCCGCCACAATGACGGAAATGGCGGCTACACGAATGCGGAACGCATTCGTGCGGGGCAAGCCGGATGTCACAGGATCAGTCTTGGGTACGGACTCGGGCATGGTCTTGTCTCGGTTGACGTCGTCAGAGCGCCATTTCCCTAACGGTTATGGCAATTTGACGGAAGGCTTTCGGTGGGCGGTCGGGTTGGATTTCTGAGCAGGAACGCGTGAGTACCAGACGATGAGTGGCGGACAATGAGCAACAAGATGTGGGGCGGCCGCTTCGGTGAAAGTCCCGATGCGATCATGGAGGAGATCAACGTCTCCATCGACGTCGATCAGCACCTTTACGCCCAGGATATCGCTGCGTCCAAGGCTCATGCCGCAATGCTCGCGGCTCAGGGCATTATCACCGCGAACGATGCAAAAAACATCACGGGCGGTCTAGACACGATTTTGTCAGAGATCGGCAAGGGTTCGTTCTCGTTCAAGCGTGCGCTCGAAGACATCCATATGAATGTGGAGAGCCGTCTGGGTGAACTGATCGGACCTGCTGCGGGCCGTCTGCATACGGCGCGTTCGCGCAACGATCAGGTTGCGACCGATTTCCGGCTCTATGTGCGCGATGTGATCGACGACATCGACCGCGCGCTGGCTGCATTCCAGCGCGCGCTGGTGGATCGCGCCATAGAGCACGCCGATACGGTAATGCCGGGCTTCACGCATCTGCAGACCGCGCAGCCTGTGACATTCGGTCACCATCTGCTGGCCTACACCGAAATGGCCTCACGCGACCGCGGCCGGTTCGCCGATGCGCGCAAGCGGCTGAATGAAAGTCCGCTGGGTGCTGCGGCGCTGGCCGGCACATCATTCCCGATCGACCGGCATGCGACGGCGCGAACGCTCGGCTTCGACCGGCCGATGGCCAATTCGCTCGACGCGGTGTCGGATCGCGACTTCGTGCTGGAGACGCTGTCGGCGTCGGCAATCACCGCCGTGCATCTGTCACGCTTTGCCGAAGAGATCGTGATCTGGACCTCCCCGCTGGTGGGACTGGTGCGTCTGTCCGACAAATTCACCACCGGTTCGTCGATCATGCCGCAGAAACGGAATCCGGACGCGGCCGAACTGGTGCGCGCCAAGACCGGCCGCATCATCGGCTCGCTGACCGCGTTGCTGATTGTCATGAAGGGACTTCCGCTCGCCTATCAAAAGGATATGCAGGAAGACAAGGAAGGCGCGATGGAAGCCTTCGCGGCGCTGTCGCTTGCGGTGCGCGCCATGACCGGCATGACGCTGGATCTGGTTCCCGATGAAGCGCGCATGAAAGTGGCGGCGGGCGAGGGCTATGCCACCGCGACCGACCTTGCCGACTGGCTGGTGCGCACGCTCAAGATGCCGTTCCGTGACGCACATCACGTCACCGGGCGGATCGTTGCCAAGGCGGCGGAGCAGGGCCTCGCCCTGCACAAGGTGCCGCTCGGCGAGATGCAGGCCATCGAGCCGAAAATCACCGAGAGTGTGTTCGACGTGCTGTCGGTGCAGGCTTCGGTGGAAAGCCGCATCAGCTATGGCGGCACCGCACCGGCCAATGTCCGCGCCCAGGCAAAGGAATGGCTCAAGCGGCTGGAAAAAGAGCAAAATTCGGGCTGACCACGGATATTTTCATTCAATCCGGGCCTCGCCAGAGCGGCACCTTCTTTGTATGGTGGCGCGCAATTTCAGGGACACGGGACACTGCTGCGTGACTGTTCGTTCGAATCGCTCTTTCTCGAAGCTGACCGCCATCGGGCTGATTGTCGCATCGTGTGCGCTCGCCGGTTGCGGCCGTAAGGCCTATCTCGACGCGCCGCCGGGCGCGTCCGCAGACCAGAAGGGTCCTCCTGCGTCGGACTACGCCACCGCGAATCCGAATTCGGCGGCCAACGTTCAGAACGATGTTTACCGTCCGCCGGGAAGCACCAACGTTCCGACTGCGCCGCGTGGCGAGAAAAAGCGCATTCCGCTCGACGCGATCCTGGACTGATCCCATGAATCATTTCCAGTATCGCAACGGCGTGCTTCACGCCGAAGACGTGAGCTTGGCCCGTCTCGCCGACGAGGTGGGGACTCCCTTCTATTGCTATTCGACCGCGACGTTAGAGCGTCACTATCGCGTGTTCGCCGAAGCGTTCACCGGCGTGCCGTCGCTGGTGTGCTACGCGATGAAGGCAAATTCCAATCAGTCCGTGCTGCGCACGCTGGCGAAGCTCGGCGCGGGCGCCGACGTGGTGTCCGGCGGCGAATTGAAGCGCGCCCGGGCCGCAGGCATCCCCGCATCGAAGATTCTGTTTTCCGGTGTCGGAAAGACCGAAGCCGAATTACGGCAGGCGCTGGCTGAAGACATCCTCTGTATCAATGTTGAATCCGAGCCGGAACTCGAACTGCTGTCGAAGCTCGCGACCGAGACGGGCCGGACCGCGCGTATCTCCATTCGCATCAATCCTGATGTCGATGCGAAGACGCATGCCAAGATTTCCACCGGCAAGTCCGAGAACAAGTTCGGCATTCCGCTGAGCCGTGCTCGCGAAGTTTACGCCCGCGCCGCGAAGCTGCCGGGTCTCAAGGTCACCGGCGTCGATATGCACATCGGCAGCCAGATCACCGATCTCGGCCCGATGGAAGATGCGTTCAAGTTGCTGGTTGAGTTCGTCGGCACGCTGCGCGGAGATGGTCACATCATCTCGCATGTCGATTTCGGCGGTGGCCTCGGTATTCCGTACGAGCACGACCTGCCCAATCCGCCCGAACCTTCCGTCTATGCCGCGATGGTCAAGCGTGTGGCCAAGGACATCAATGCGACATTGATGTTCGAGCCCGGTCGCATGATCGTCGGCAACGCCGGTATTCTTGTGAGCCGCGTGATCTATGTGAAGCACGGCGATGCGAAGAACTTCGTCATTATCGACGCAGCCATGAACGATCTCATTCGCCCGACGCTGTATGAAGCGCATCACGACATTCTTCCGGTGCGCGAGAGCGCGTCGCGTGACTTCACAGCGGATGTGGTCGGGCCAGTCTGCGAAACCGGCGACTATCTCGCGCTCGATCGCAAGATGACCGAACCAAAGCCGGGCGATCTTGTAGCGATCATGACGGCAGGTGCTTACGGCGCGGTGCAGTCCGGCAGCTACAATACCCGCGCGCTGGTGCCAGAAGTTCTTGTGAACGGCGATCGGTATGCCGTGGTGCGGCCGCGCATCGATGCCGGCGCCCTGATTGCAATGGATCGCACAGCACCCTGGCTGTAACGGCGTTTCCGGCGTCGAAAAATTATTTTCTCGTCGCCGTTCGCCTGCGAGGCGGATCCACCAGCGTTCTATCTCATTTCGCAATAGCATTTCATTGCTGAACGGGCGTCGCGCGACGATCTTTAGGCCTTCATCGATGCGCGCCGCTGATTGAAGCGGTCGCGCAGGCGATCAGGTCATCAGCGCGCCCTCCGCCGCGATCATGCGACGAAAGATGTGATGCACGACGAGTCCTGATCGAATGGCAGGGGATTCATCATGCGTTCTTTTGGTTTTGGCCGCTTTGTTGTCGCGGCAATCGCTGCCTCCAGCGTGCTTGTTGGTGCCGGTGCGGGCGCCCTTGCTGATACCTCGGCGAACTGGCCGGGCCGCTCGATCAAATTGATCGTGCCGTTCCCGGCAGGCGGCGCTGCGGACACCATCGCGCGTATTTATGCCGAGAAGCTCAGCGAGGCTTTGAAACAGCCCGTTGTGATTGAAAACAAGGCCGGTGCCGGAACGGCGATTGCTGCGGAAACCGTGGCTGCGGCCGATCCTGATGGCTACACGTTGTCGCTGGCCCCTGCGGGACAACTCACGATTCTGCCGCATGTGAACACGGCCATTAAGTTCGATCCGTTCAAGAGTTTTGCGCCGGTGTCGCTGCTGGCGTC
>CAZQMD010000224.1:0-8380 GCA_964594185.1 uncultured Afipia sp.
ACGATTGGAACCCTGTGGCCCGAGATTTCATGGCCCGCGTCCTCGGGCAATTTCCAGAACGAGTAAGCTGACAAAGCGGACAGCACCGCGACGATCAGGAATGCAGGCCAAAAGTCTTCAGCGCCGAGTTGTGTGGAGTGGTTCGCGGCCATGGTCGCCTCGACTGCGAATGCACCGACCGCAACGCCCGCCGAAATCGCAAGCTGCTGGTTGACGCTGACAAGCGTCGTCGCGCGGCTCATCTCGGCGGGAGTGATCTCCGCATAGGCCAGGGTGTTGATGGAAGTGAATTGCAGCGAGCGGAAAAACCCGCCGACGATCAGGATGATCATGATGAGCAGGAGTGGAGTGGTGGGCGTGAACAGCGCGCAGGCCGCGAGGAAGAACGAACTCACCACGGCGTTGATGACGGTGATCTTGCGGAAACCGAAGGTGCGGATAATCCGCGCGGCCAGCGCCTTCATCCCGAGCGCGCCGACAGCGGATGCAAAAGTCACGAGCCCCGATTTGAACGGCGAGAGGCCGAACCCGATCTGCATCAGCAGCGGCAGCAGAAACGGCAGGGCGCCGACCCCAAGGCGATACATAAAGCCGCCGGTGAGACTCGCGCGCAGCGTCTGATGCTTCATCAAAGTGAAGTCGAGCACCGGTGAGGCGGTCCGCTTCGCATGACTCAGATAGAGCATCATGCATACTGCGCCGCCGACAATCAGCGCGGCCACGACAGGCCATGGTAACAAGCCGAGACCAGCCACCGACAGGCCAAAGGCGAGACCGGCCAGCCCTAATCCTGCCAGCACCAGGCCGAGGAGATCGAAACGTTCGGGATTCTCGCTTTTGATCGGATCGATGTACTTCAGCGCAAGCCAGATGCCGATCAATCCGATCGGGATGTTAATCAGAAAAATCCAGTGCCATGAGAAAAAGGTGGTGATGAAGCCACCGAGCGGCGGTCCGACCACCGGACCGATCAAGGCCGGCACGGTCACCCATGCCATCGCGTTCACGAGTGCGCTCTTGTCAATGGTGCGCAGGATGACGAGTCGTCCAACCGGGATCATCATCGCGCCGCCCATGCCCTGAATAATTCGCGCAATCACGAAGTCGGTGACGGATGTCGAAACGGCGCAGCCGATCGAGCCGATCATGAACACGAGAATGGCGACGCTGAACACGGCGCGTGCGCCGAAGCGATCCGCGGTCCAGCCGCTCGCGGGGATGAATACGGCAAGCGACAGCAGGTAGGACGTGATCGCGAGTTTCAGCGTCAGAGGGCTCGTGCCGATGTCGGCGGCAATCGCCGGGAGCGATGTCGCGATCACCGTGGAATCCATGTTTTCCATGAACCAAGCGGAGGCGACGATCAGCGGTATCAGGCGTTCCTTCTGCATTGTCTCGGCTTTTTGGAAGGATTTCGGGAGGCGGCGGGTAGCAGGAGAATAGCGACCCCTGATAGGCCTGTTTCTCCGGATGGCGTCAATAAACTCGCCGTGAGCTGACCCGTTCCGGAAAAGCCTGCTGCCAGAGGGGCTTTTGCAGATGTCCCATGCGCAAAAACCGCTGAATTTCGAGCGAAATGCTTTGAAACGTCATCCCTTCATGCTATCGACCACCGCCAACCCCATCGATGGGCTTCGATTCGAGCGACGCGTTAGCGGACCGCTCGATTTTGCACATCCTGAGGTTTTTACCGCAGCCACGGGCTGCCGAACGGAGTTGGCAATGGCAAAGCAGTTGGGTCAGGGTATTCGCGAAGCTTTCACATTTGACGATGTGTTGCTGAAACCGGGCCTGTCCGACATCTTGCCGTCGGATGCCGATGTCCGCACCCATCTGACCCGCGCGATCCCGCTCAACATTCCGATCATCGCCTCGGCGATGGACACCGTCACCGAGGCCAGCATGGCGATTGCCATGGCGCAGGCCGGTGGCATCGGCGTGCTTCATCGCAATTTCGATCCGGATGGTCAGGCCGCGCAGGTCCGGCAGGTCAAGAAATACGAATCCGGCATGGTGGTGAATCCTTTGACCATCAGCCCGGACGCCAAGCTGGTCGATGCACTGACGCTGATGAAGGATAACAGTATCTCCGGAATTCCGGTGGTGACCGGCGGCGGCAAGGGACAGCCCGGCAAGCTGGTCGGCATTCTCACCAATCGCGACGTCCGCTTCGCCACCGATCCGGAGCAGAAGGTCTCTGAACTGATGACGCATGAAAACCTCATCACGGTGAGGGAAGGCGTCGGTCAGACCGAAGCCAAGAAGCTGCTGCACCAGAACCGGATCGAAAAGCTTCTGGTGGTGGACGATCAGTATCGCTGCGTCGGCCTCATCACCGTGAAGGATATGGAAAAGGCGGTGGCTTATCCGCTGGCTTCAAAGGATGCGCAGGGACGGCTGCGCGTCGCAGCCGCGACCACGGTCGGCGAGGGCGGCTTTGAGCGCACCGAGAAGCTGATCGATGCTGGCGTCGACGTGATCGTTGTCGACACCGCGCACGGTCATTCGATGCGCGTGCTGGAAGCGGTGAACCGGATCAAGAAGCTGTCGAATGCCGTGCAGGTTATTGCAGGTAACGTCGCAACAATGGAAGGCACTCAGGCGCTGATCGATTCCGGCGCGGACGCGATCAAGGTCGGCATCGGTCCGGGCTCGATCTGCACCACACGTATCGTGGCGGGCGTCGGCGTGCCGCAGCTCACCGCGATCATGGATTCGGTGGAAGCAGCGAGGAAGGCGACCATCCCGGTGATCGCCGACGGTGCCATCAAGTATTCCGGCGATCTCGCCAAGGCGCTCGCCGCCGGCGCGGATGTCGCGATGGTCGGCTCGCTGCTGGCTGGCACCGACGAGACGCCGGGTGAAGTGTTCCTGTGGCAGGGCCGTTCCTACAAGGCCTATCGCGGCATGGGCTCGGTCGGCGCGATGGCCCGCGGCTCGGCAGATCGCTACTTCCAGCAGGACATCAAGGACACGCTCAAGCTTGTGCCGGAAGGCGTCGAGGGGCAGGTGCCTTACAAGGGGCCTGTCGCCAACGTGCTGCATCAGCTTGCGGGCGGCTTGCGCGCCGCGATGGGCTATGTCGGCGCAAAGGACATTCAGGATTTCCACGCCAAGGCGGAGTTTGTCCGCATCACGGGCGCAGGCCTGCGCGAAAGCCATGTGCACGATGTGACCATCACCCGCGAAAGCCCGAACTATCCGGGCGGTGCATAACTGGTGTCCTGAATCCGGAATTCGCTTTATTTCGCGGCTTCCGTAGCCCACACGGCTGTCCAATTTCGGCCTCAACGGCCTGCCAGAACAGAGCAAAGCCGTTGCCGCGTGTGATCCCGCCGGCGTACGTCTATCCGTGTCCGCGTATGTCGCGGGCGACGAACCGGCAGTCTGTCCGGCCGCAATTTTTCCTAACACTCAGAGAAGAAAAACATCATGGTTGACTGGACAGACGACAGGATCGCGGCGCTTTCGGATCAGGATCTGAAGAACCTGCTCGGCAACGCGGAGCGTAAATCGGTTGCGGACGTCGCGGAGAAGTGCAGGGCAGAACTGGGCAAGCGCAACGCGCTCAAGCCGCGCAAGGCAGCCAAGCCGCGCTCCGAGTTGAAAGAGTTCGAGCACGCGGTCTCCGAGCAGCTTGCCGAAGTCGGCAAGGCGATGGCCGCCAAGTATGACCTGTCGGAAGAAACCGCGAAGGCGAGATCGGAAGGCGTGAAGGGATTCAGGGCGCACAAGCTGCTGGATTCCAAGGGCTACGCCAAACTCGGCGGACATCAGCGTGATGGGTCTGTCGCAATCGACCGCTATATTTCATATCGGCGCGGCAATGATGTGGTTACGCTCGGTGTGTGGCTGCTAAAGGATGCACCGGCTGAAGATCACGAATTTCATGTCAGCGCTCCCGCGTCCATGATCGAGGATGGCAAGCCGTTCTCCGAGGTCCGGCCGGGCGTTGCCGAAAAGGAATTGCAGAGTTCTCGCCTTATTCGTTCTTTCAAGGATTTGCCAACCGCCGCAGACGTTTTCGACAAAGCGCTGGAGAGGATTACGACCTAACCCACAAACCATTTGGGGCTTCACATGGGGATATTGATCGCCTTTGCTCCGTTCATTGCATTTGCCGTTCTTGATAGACTTGTTGGATCTACCGAAGGCCTGATCGCAGGCGCGCTCGTTTCCGCGGGCCTGCTGATCAGGGACTGGATGAGCGCGGATCGCTCACCGAAAATTCTCGAAATAGGGACGTTCGTTCTGTTCGCCGCCATGGCGCTGTATGCGCTGCTGGCCACTCCCTACTGGTCGCTGATGGGGGTGCGGTTGCGGGTGGACGCCGGACTGCTGTTGCTCGTCCTGATCACGATGATGCTGCGCAAGCCGTTCACGCTGCAGTATGCGCGCGAGAGTGTTGCGAAGGAGCTTTGGGACAGTCCCGAATTCCTGCGCACCAACTACGTCATCACGGCAGTTTGGGCGCTGGCGTTTCTGGTGCTCGTTATCGCAGATCTGATCCTGATCTACATGCCGGAATGGCCGCATCGGGTGGGGATTCTTCTCACCATCGCCGCGCTCTATGGTGCTTTCAAATTCACCGCCTGGTATCCGGACAGGGCGCGGGACCCGGCTGCTCGCTAGGCGGAGCGGCTGTGACGGGAGCGGCATGGACGTCATGCCGCTGCGGGAAGCGCATTCGGGCGCATGGCCATGTGTTGCTCTCTCGGCTAAACACTCTCCACGTTCAATAAGCCGAGGAAACACCATGTCTCAGTCAGCCCAGCGTATCGTTCTTGCGTCCCGTCCTGTAGGCGAGCCCAAGCCGGAGAACTTCCGTCTTGAGGATTATCCGGTCCCGGTGCCGGGAGACGGGCAGGTTCTGCTGCGCACGGTCTGGATGTCTCTCGATCCCTACATGCGCGGACGCATGGACGATGGCCCATCCTACTCTGCGCCGGTGCCGATCGGCGGTGTGATGGAAGGCGGCACGGTTTGCGAAGTCGTCGCATCTAACAATCCGGGTTTTGCCAACGGGGATTACGTTCTGGCGCATACCGGCTGGCAGCAATATGCGGTGTCGGACGGCAAGGGCCTGCGCAAGGTCGATCCGAAAATGGCGCCGATCTCGACCGCCGTTGGCGTCCTCGGGATGCCGGGCATGACGGCCTATACCGGCCTGCTGGAAATCGGCAAGCCGAAGGCCGGAGAGACGGTGGTCGTTGCCGCAGCGTCGGGCGCGGTGGGTTCAGCCGTCGGGCAGATTGCCAAGATCAAAGGCGCGCGCGCTGTCGGCATCGCAGGCGGCAAGGAGAAGTGCGACTACGTCAAGAACGAACTCGGCTTTGACGAGTGTCTCGATCATCGCGATCCCGATCTCAAGGCGAAGCTCAAGGAGGCTTGCCCGAAGGGTATCGATGTTTATTTCGAGAATGTCGGCGGCAAAGTGTTCGATGCTGTTCTGCCACGTCTGAACGACTTCGCGCGCATTCCGGTGTGCGGCCTGATCGCCGACTACAACACCATCTTCGGCAAGGACACGCCGGTCCCGCCATGGGCCAATACCATCATGCGCATGATCCTTGTCAGGCGCCTGACATTCCGCGGCTTCATCGTGCGCGATTTTGCGTCGATGTATCCAGACTTCATCCGCGATATGCCGCAGTGGCTGCGTGAGGGCAAGCTCAAGCACAAGGAATTCGTGACCGAGGGACTCGCAAGCGCGCCGGATGCGTTCATGGGACTGCTCAAGGGCGCCAATTTCGGCAAGCAGCTCGTGCGCGTCGGGCCGGACAAGCTCTAAGATTTCGGTCCGCCTTCACCTCGTCCTTGCGGCGAGGTGGAGGCGGGCGGAATTGTTCGGTGATTAAAATAAGGCCAAGGTTAAAAATCGCCTTCTACTAATGCGTCCGTCAATAAAAAACACTGACCGGTGCTTCACAGCACGCGGTAACGGATAGCGAAGGCGTCGTCCGGCGCTCCCCGGGCGGTCTCTGTCCGTGCGCTGGAGACGACACGATCGACCATGTGCCACGGTCCGAATTCATCCGACGGGCTTGGATTGGCGGGGAGCCGCAGCTTGAACGCGCGCTGTTCCTGGCCGGGCAGGCTGAGCACCACCATTCTGTCCGAGGTGCGGAATTTCAGCGGCACCGATCCGCGCAGTACGGCGCGGCCGTCCTCAGTAGCGCGCAGGCCGTCATCGATCCGCGCCAGTGTCTGGTTCTGATCCGTCAGCAGTTCGACCTGCGCTTCGCGCCTGAGGTCGGCGGTTGAGGCGGCCTTTGGGAGCCGGATCTCGAATTCCACGGCTGGCGCCTTCGCGATCATTCCGAAGTGCGACATCGCGGCGGTGCGCAGGCCGTAGCCGCCGGTTACAAGCGCGCCGGTCATCAAGACGGCGCAGAGGCCGCGCAGGGCGACGCGCCGGACAGTTTTTACACCTTGTCTTAGATCAGCCATCTCAGCACCCGGTCCGAATGGAACTTCCGAGCGTTGGTCGCCGTTGTCTGTGAACAGGTTCACAGACCGCCAGAATGATTTCAGATGCCCGAAAGGGCCACCGAGGCGGGTTTAGGGGTATTTCAAATGATGCTTCAGATGATTTTGCTGCCGACCTTTGTTCTGGCCGGCCTGACGTTTCTGGTGCTGTTCTGGCGGGGGCGCGACGCCGCGAAGCCGGCGGACAGCGACTGGTTCACTTATCACCTCCACACTCTGTTCTATGTGGTGGTGGTGCTGGCGATCGAGACCCGGCATGCCGACCTGATCATGGTGTTGCTGGCCTGGGTGTTCGTGGTGTTGCAGGTCTTTCAGGCTGGATTTCTGGTCACCTCCGCGAACTCACGCGGATCGTTGTTCTTTATCTCGGCGGCGCTGGTCCTGCTGGCGATGTGGCTGTATTTCGCCATTCGCGTCTTGTTTCTGATTTGAGACACGGCTAGGTCAGGCGTCTGTTCACAAGACTGTCCTGAAAGCCAATCATGACGCCTGCCGCGCGGTTGTCCGCAGCCATCGAGATTCTGGGAGCGATCGACGCGCAGCGCATCCCCGCGCCGAATGCGCTGAAGGACTGGGGCACGGCGCACCGCTTTGCCGGCTCTGGCGATCGCGCCGCCATCGCGGGACTGGTGTTTGACGTGCTGCGCCGCCGTGCTTCGTCCGCGTGGCTGATGGATGCCGATACGCCGCGCGCGAGGTTGCTGGGCATGCTCAAGCTCGAGCGCGGTCTTAATGCGGATGCGGTCGCGGCACTTTGCGATGGCGGACGCTTTGCGCCCGAGCCGTTGACGGACGCTGAGCGCACCGCGCTGACGTCGCGCAGCACGAAAGATGCACCGGCGCATATTGCAGGCGACTATCCCGAATGGCTCAACCCGCAGCTTGCTGCCGTGTTCGGCGACACACGGGTGGAAGAGGCAATTGCCATGGCCAGCCGCGCGCCGCTCGACTTGCGCGTCAACACGCTGAAGACGTCACATGACAAAGTGCTGGCGTCGATGAAGCATCTCGGTGCGCGGTCGACGCCGTGGTCGCCGTGGGGGTTGCGGATCGATCTTGGTGCGGATGCGCGCAATCCGGGCATCCACTCCGAAGAGGCCTTCATCAAGGGCGGCGTCGAGGTGCAGGACGAAGGCTCGCAGCTTGCCGCATTTCTGACCGGTGCGAAGCCGGGCGAGCAGGTCATCGACATGTGCGCAGGCGCTGGCGGCAAGACGCTGGCGCTGGCGGCGATGATGCAGGGCAAGGGCCGCTTGATCGCGACCGACCATGACAAGCGTCAGCTCGCGCCGATCCATGAACGATTGTCGCGCGCGGGCATTCACAACGCGGATGTTCGTACACCACGGGGGCCGGACGATACGCTGAGCGACATTAAGGCGTCGGCCGATCTTGTGGTGATCGATGCGCCATGCACCGGCACCGGAACGTGGCGTCGCAATCCCGATGCGAAATGGCGCATGCGCCCCGGTGCGTTGGAGGTCCGCGTCAAGGACCAGCTTGAGGTGCTGGACCGCGCCGCCGCGCTGGTAAAGCCCGGCGGGCGGATCGCCTACATCACCTGTTCTGTTTTGCCGCAGGAGAACAACGAGCAGGTGAGGGCATTCACGGCGCGTCATCCCGAATATGCGGTGGTGCCGCCGGAGCAGGTGATGTCGGTGCTGTGGGACAAGGCCGAGGATTTCGCCGCCGCGACGATCCAGTCGGACGAGGGACTGCTGATGACGCCGCGCCGGACCGGGACCGACGGGTTCTTTGTGTCGGTTCTCAGGCGGGACGGATAAACTTTCAGGGTCGTCCCGGCGCAGGCCGGGACCCATAACCACCACATTTCATGGGTCCGCTGAACCATCAGACCTAAGCCACAAAGCGCAGGGAATATGGGTCCCGG
>CAZQMD010000225.1:0-8347 GCA_964594185.1 uncultured Afipia sp.
CAGGACAGCATTGTTGACGCCGGCTTTGATGCCGGTCGTCTGTTTTGCAAAAACTTACGACATGAAGCGCAGCAGCTTGATCAGGCGCGTGATCTTGCTGCCATAGGGTGGATAGAGATCGGCGAGCCGGTTGAACGGTGAGCGATAGAACACGGGCTTCATCTTGCTCAGGGTCCGGAAACCCCATTCGCCGTGATAGGCGCCGATGCCCGATGCGCCGACACCGCCCATCGGCTGGTTGGCCTGCACGAAATGAAAAAGACAATCGTTGATGGTGACGCCGCCGGAAACCGTGCGCGCCAGAACCTGATCGCGCGCGGCATTGTCCTTGCCGAACCAGTACAGTGCCAGCGGACGATCGTTGGCGTTGATATGGGCGATGGCAGCATTGGTGTCGGCGCAGGCGAACACTGGCAGGATCGGCCCGAAAATCTCCTCCTGCATCACCTTCATGTCGGCGGTCGCGCCGCTGACGAAGGTCGGCGGGAATTTCCGTTTCGATTTCCAGGCCGGATTGTCGGCGTTCGCGGGCTGCACGATCTTGCCGCCGCGCGAGGCAGCATCCTGCACCAGGCTTTCGAGGCGGGCATAATGCCTGTCTGAGACGATGGAGGTGTAATCCTTGTTGTCCGGGCTGGTGCCGAACATCCGCGCGACCGCGCTGTTCGCCTTGGCGACGAATTCATCGACATTGCTTTGTGCGATCAGCACATAATCCGGTGCGATGCAGGTTTGCCCCGCGTTCATCAGCTTGCCATAGACGATGCGCTCGGCGGCCTCGGCAATGTCCGCAGAGCGGTCGATGATCGCGGGCGACTTGCCGCCGAGTTCTAACGTCACCGGCGTGAGGTTGCGGCCTGCGGCTTCGGCCACCAGTCGCCCGACTCGTGTCGAGCCAGTAAAGATCAGATGGTCGAACGGCAGAGCCGCGAACTGCTCGGAAATATCACCGTCGATGCCGGTGACCATCAGTTCGGTGTCGTCGAACTTTTCGGCAATCAGCTTCTGCAACAGTGCCGAGAATTGCGGCACCAGTTCGCTCGGCTTGATCATGACGCGGTTGCCGGCGGCGATGGCTGCGACCGCAGGCGCCAGCGTCAGTTGCAGCGGATAATTCCATGGCGCGATGATGCCGACTACGCCGAGCGGCTGCGGCAGCAGTTTGTTTTTCGCGGGGAAGTACTGCAGTTCGGTCGCGACATGTTTCGGCGCCATCCAGCGGCCGAGATTTTTCGTCGCATGCTTGATCTCGGCGAGCACGAACAGCGTTTCGGCGATTAGCGTTTCCGTCTTCGAGCGGTTGCCGAAATCGGCGGAGATCGCCTCGTCGAAATTGGTCTCATTTTTCACCACCAGCGCGCGGAGCCGGGCGAGCCGGTCTCGCCGCTCGGCGAGGGTGGGCTCTCCCCCCCGCGACAGGGCTGTCGCGCGCTGGAACACGTCCTCGATGCCGCCTGCGGCGGGATTCCTGACGATCTGATTCATGAGCTTCCTCGGGCTTCCCTGAGCTTCCCGCAGCCGGTTCCAAACACCGGACATTGTTGGGCCGAAGGCTGATCGCTCAAAGCCTCCTTGGCAAGTCCGGACGGCAAAAATGCCTCTAGATCAGGCCCTTGGATGGACGTCATAAAATCGTGAAAAAGATCGCCCGCAGGCCTTTCCAAAGCGGGGTGTCGTTGGTACATACCCCTCGCACCACGGGCTTTGCCCTGGTTGCCTTCTCTCGCCTCCGGACGGGTTGGAACGACGCTCTTGGCGTTGACCTATCGTTCGTCTGCCTTTGAAGGCTTTGCACCGGTTTATCGCGGGGTGGAGCAGCCCGGTAGCTCGTCAGGCTCATAACCTGAAGGTCGTTGGTTCAAATCCAGCCCCCGCAACCAAATAAGACGCTGACTTGTCAGCGTAATTGCAAAAGCCGCCCCTTGGGGCGGCTTTTGTTTTGAGTTCGCCGATACCGGCTCAGGCCATGCTCAGCTCATGGCGGCCAACCACCATCCAGTGCACTTCATCGGGACCGTCGGCGAAGCGTAGATGCCGGACGTCGGCATACATGTCAGCGAGCGGCGTCCATTCGGAAATGCCGGTGGCGCCGTGAATCTGGATCGCCTGGTCGATGATCTTGCAGGTACGCTCAGGCACCATGGCCTTGACCATGCTGACCCAGACGCGGGCCTCCTTGTTGCCCAGCACGTCCATCGCCTTGGCTGCCTTCAGCACCATCAGGCGCATCGCCTCGATCTCGCAGCGCGCCTGCGCGATGATCTGCAGATTGCCACCCAGATGCGCGATCGGCTTGCCGAAGGCTTCGCGTGTCAGGCCGCGGGCCACCATCAGGTCGAGCGCCTTTTCCGCCTTGCCGATGGTGCGCATGCAGTGATGGATGCGGCCCGGTCCGAGGCGGACCTGCGAAATCTCGAAGCCGCGGCCTTCACCGAGCAGGATGTTCTCCTTCGGCACGCGGACATTGTTGAAGCGCATGTGCATGTGGCCGCGCGGCGCATGATCAGCCCCGAACACATGCATCGGGCCGATGACCTCGACGCCGGGCGTATCGACAGGCACCAGAATCTGCGACTGCTGCTTGCCGCGCGGCGCGTCGGGATTGGTCTTCACCATCGCGATCATGATCTTGCAGCGGGGATCGCCGAGACCCGAGATGTAATACTTCTCGCCGTTGATCACCCACTCGTTGCCCTCGAGCTTCGCGGTGGTCGTGATGTTCTTGGCATCCGAGGATGCGACGGCCGGTTCGGTCATGGCATAGGCTGAGCGGATTTCGCCGTTCAGAAGCGGCTTCAGCCACTTTTCCTTCTGCTCCTTGGTGCCGACGCGCTCCAGCACTTCCATGTTGCCGGTATCCGGCGCGGAGCAGTTCATGGTTTCCGAGGCCAGCGGATTTTTCGCGAGTTCGACCGCAATGTAGGCGTAATCGAGGTTCTTCAGGCCTTCGCCGGTTTCGCTGTCCGGCAGGAAGAAGTTCCACAGGCCTTCCTCCTTGGCTTTCGCCTTGGCCTTTCCAAGAACGTCGAGCTGACCCTGCGTGAAGCTCCAGCGATCCTTCTTGCCCTCGCCGTGCTTGGTGTATTCGACCAGCATCGGATCGACGGTGTCACGGATGAATTTCTTGACGTGCTCGAACAGCGGACGGACCTGATCCGACATGCGCAGGTCATTGAGCTCATCGCCCGGATTGAGTCCGTAGCTGGTTGTTCGCGGCACATAAGCATGGTGTTTCATACAAAGTTTCTCCCGTGGATGTTTCCTCGATGAAATTCATAAAGCACGAATGCGCTGCTTGATAGGCGGGAGCAGGGTTGCGTCATCAAGGGGGCACGCAAACAAAAGCCCTTCCAGATCGATTGTCTGGAAGGGCCTTTTTTTGGGGATCAGCGTTTTAAACGGCGGGTGACTAGCCGCCGCCACCGACAACGATCTTTTCGCTCAGCTTCTGATCGACCACCTGCACGGTGCGATCGATCTCGGCGTTCGGCATGTCGATCTGATGCGAAATCAGTTTCACCAAGAGATCGACGCGCTCGATGAAAGGCGCGCCGCTGGCGACTGCGCGTGCAGCCGAAGATGGCTTGAGCAGGCTTTCCGCCGCCTTCGCATACTTTTCGAACGGAACCTGATCTTCCGCCTCTGCGCCGAGCTTGCGCGCGATCGCATCGACGTGATTGTAGATCGACTTCGAGAGATTGAGGTCGCCGTGCACGGCGTCGCGGATCGGACGCGGATCGGTCGGCGTGATGCAGCGATAGTTTCCAGTCAACAGCATCGACCACTTCGCCAGCGGGACGAACAGCGAGTCGAACACCTTCAGCTTGACTGGGACGTCCTGACCGTCGAGCTTCACGGCATCGATATCGGCTTCAAGTTCGCGCAGCAGCTTGTTATGCGCTTCGTCTTCGAAGGTCGCCGCCTTGAAGTTGGTCGGCAGGCCGACATGAAGCACGTTCGCGCCTTCTTCCGGCGGACGGAACGCCTGCGGATCGGGCGAGCACAACGTCACCAGACCCGGCTTGAAGCGTTCCCAGACCTGCGCGTTGGTATAGGCCTCTTCGAGATCCATGTTCGCCAGCGCCGGAATGCGCTTCAGGTACGGCAGCGGCGGCATGTTCATGATCGACAGGCAAGGCAGATTCGCCGCCGCGATCTTGATCATCAGCACGCGGATGGTGTGGTTGGTGTATTGCGGCTCCTGCATCGCAAGAGCGACCATGTCGTAGCGCGACAGATCGACCTTGTCGGGCGACGTGGCGTCCAGCTTGCCGGGCAGGGTGCGCGAGAAGATCGAGCGATGGGTCGGCTCGTCGCGCAGCTTGATGCGGACTTCGGTGCCGTCGCGGTTGATGAGGTCTGCGGTATTTTTCCGGCAGACGAGGGTCACGTTATGACCGGCCATCAGAAGCTTCGTGCCAAGCAGCGAGCCGTAGGAGGCTCCCAGAATCAGAATGTTGCGCGCCATGCTCACTCGTCCAGAAATATGGTTTTAACGTTCCGGCCCAGCGGGCCGGGATTGCGCGTCACGCCAAAATTCTGCTCAGGCCGAGACACGGCGCCGGCAAGACCCTTGAAATGACAGGGGAAATAGCTCCTGCACGCAGGAGCAACCGGTGTCTAGCGCAAACTGGTATACGAGACAATCATTATACCAGCGGTTGGGGTGCGAGTTCGTCGCACGCGATCAAGGAAAAAGCACCCCCTTCGGGCGGGCTTTTATTGGGTGGGGAAAAGTGTCAAATGGTTTTGCCGAACTGCGGTTTTTCCGGTTTGCTTAAGGCGTTTCCGCTCGGCCCGTAGCCGGTGATCTGGATGATCGCGCCTTCCTCACGCGTGCCGTCCCAATGCACCTTGCCATTCGGATGCATCATGTAGGCGCCGGTCTTGAGCGGGATGGCCTTGGCGGGTTCAAACGTCTCACCCGTGCCGGTGTACCACGTTCCCGAGAGCACCACGACGTGGCGGTCTTCCGGATGTTTGTGCGGCTTGCTCATGATGCCCGGCGGCCACTTGATGCGCAGCACATAGATGCCGGGCTTCGACGGATCGCCGAACAGTGTCGCGACTTCAACGCCGACGCCGAACGGATTCTTGTACTGCTCGTCACCCTGCTTGATACGGATGAAGCCATCGGCATCTGTTTCGGCCTTCGCAACCGGCTGCTGCAACATCATCGCAGCAGCGGCGCATCCGGCAATCGTCAGGGTAGTTTTGATTTTTGTCATGGTTGTTCTCTCCCTTGCTTTTCTTGTTGTGAAGGGAGGCTATCCCGGTCTTTCGAACCGGGCAATGGATAGTGCTAGGTCCTCATATCCGTTCGCTTCGCGGACGCGGTTCGACGATCTCGAACATGCGCTCGAAGTCGTCCATGAGCGCCATCAGTTCGTCGAAACGGGAAGCTTCACCGCTGGCGCGTATCTTTCCGGCTTTGATGGCATCAGCCATGGTCGAGTTCTGCAGGACCAGCTCGTTGAAAGCACTGCGGTCGAGCGTGAAAGTCGCATCGGCGCCGGCAGCGTGACGGCTGCTCGTATGGGTGAGGGCGCAATTCTCGAGATTGAGGACAAAACGGTCGCCGGAATCGGTGAACGCCCAGTTCAGCACAATGGTCTTGCCTTCGGCTTTTGGGCCGTTGAGGCGGACGCCGAGATATTCGAACAGCTGGCCGGTGTGCAGTGCGCGCACTGTATCGTTCGAAATCGGACTGCGGCTCGGCACTTTCGGCATGCCATGCCGCAGCTCCTGTGCACCGAACAGATACGCATTGCGCCAGGTCGCGCTTTCGCTGGCGTAGCCAAGCTGCTCGTAGGTGTCGGCCAGAAGCAGCCGTGCTGCTTCATTGTCGGGTTCGGCGAACACCACATGATTGAGGACCTCCGCGACGATCCTGAATTCGCCGGCGGCGAAGTCGTCCTGCGCTTTCGCCAGCACACGCCCGGCGCCGCCCATATAGGCGACAAGCTTCTTTCCGAGGGCGACGGGCGGAAGCGGATCGAGATTCGCCGGATTGGAATCGTACCAGCCGAGCGTGCGCTGATAGATCGCTTTCACGTTATGGCGGATGTGGCCGTAATAGCCCCGCGTGTGCCATGCGCCTTCAAGACTTTTGGGCAGACGGATCGTCTCGGCAATCTCGGACGCGGTCATGCCGTGATTGATCATCCGCAGCGTCTGGTCATGCGCGAATTTATAAAGATCGCGCTGCTGTTTCAGGTGGGTCCGCACGCGCGCATTGCCCCAGACCGGCCAATGATGCTGCCCGACAAGAACTTCGGCCTTGTCACCCCACATCTGCAGCGCCTCGCTCAGATAGCCGGACCAGGCCAGCGCATTGCGGACTTCGGAGCCTCGGAAAGGCAGCAGGTTATGAAAATTATGCGTGGCGTTTTCCGCCATGTTGAGCACTTTCAACTGCGGCAGATAGAAATGAAATTCGGCGGGCGCCTCGCTCTCCGGAGCCATCTGAAACACGAATTCAAGACCGTCGATGATGCGCGTATCGCCGGTTGCCATGACAAGATCGGTAGGTGCAACCAGCGCGACCGTTCCAGCGGCCATTGATTTGCCGAGGCCGCAATCGACCTGTCCGCGCGCGCCGCGCGGAATAAACGGGCCGAACTGATATTGCGCCCGCCGTAGCATCGCGTTGCCCGCGATCACGTTCTCGGAGACGGCGAACTCCATGAACAGGTTCGGTGCGATGATCGGCACGCGGCCGCTGCTTATATCCTCGTCGCTGAGCACGCCGCGCGCGCCGCCCCAGTGATCGGTGTGGGTATGGGTGTAGATCACCGCAGAGACGGGCTTGCGTCCGCGATGCTTGAAGTAAAGTTCGAGCCCGGCGCGGGCGCCTTCCGTCGATGTCAGCGTATCGACCACGATGACGCCGGTGTCGCCCTCGATCAGGGTCATGTTGGCGATGTCGAGGCCGCGCACCTGATAGACGCGGTCGCAGACCTCGAACAGGCCGTGGTTCATGTTGAGCTGCGATTGCCGCCACAGGCTCGGATTGACCGTCGGCGGTGCATCTGCCGAGGAGAGAAAGCCGTAAGGCTTGAGCGTCCAGACCACGCGGCCCTGTGCGCTGGTAACGGTCGCATCGGGAAGCGTGTCGATGAACCCGCGGCTGGCGTCCTCATAATCCTGACGGTCGTCGAAGGGTAGCGCGGCCAGCATTGCCGCATTGGATGCGGCGACGGCGGGGTGAGCATCCTTGGGCAGCTTTCGCGGATCGGCCTGTGTATCGCTCACGGTGCGCTCCTCCCATTGTCAGACTTTGCTGAGTTCAGCCATTGTCACCACGGCAGACCGCAAAGGTCGATGGTCCCTTCGCGCAGCAGGCGCTTGATTTTGAAGACGTAAGGCAGCATCGCATCGAACGGCGCGCGGCCGGACGACGGCTGTTCGGCGTAGACAGTGCCGTTGAAGGTCTGCCAGCCGAGTTTTTCATAAAATGCGCTGTTGTGCGGCTCGCAGAACAGCATCCCGAAATCGGTGGCGCGTTCTTCGGTCAGGGTATGGATCGCCGCATTGATGGCCAGCGTGGCGTAGCCTCGGCCGCGGCAATCCTCCCGCGTGGCCACGCCGCCGATCCCGCCGATGGTGACCTTGCGGCCGTTCCATGTGCCTGTGCGGCGATAGATCCCGGCGTGACAGACCACATCGCCGTCAAGTTCGATCATGACCCGCAGATCGGCATGGGCGAAGACGATATGGCCCCATGGCGCTGATTTGACGACCTCCGGCGGCCAGACAGCGGTCAGCAGCGGCTTGACGGCAGGCCAGCTGGAATCTCCGGTCGTAATATCGATCTCGATACTCATTTTCTTGCTTGTCTCTGTTCTCTCGCCGCGCACATCAGCCTTGTTCTCTGCGCAGATGGTAAAATACCGATTCCGATGCGATGATGAACGTCATCTCAGGAGAATTTTCTACAATGCAGGCCGCACAGCTCAGTTCTTATCAGAAGTGGTCGATCCTGATCGGCGCGTCCGTGATGTTGAGCCTGTCGATGGGTATGCGGCAGAGCTTCGGGCTTTTCCAGCCCTCGATCCTGCACGACACCCAGATCACCAGCGCCGACTTCTCCCTGGCCACCGCCATCCAGAACATCGTCTGGGGCATCACCCAGCCGTTCGTCGGCGTGTTCGCGGATCGCTACGGCTCCCGCTACGTGATGCTGGCCGGCGTTCTGGTTTACATTCTCGGTCTCGTCACCATGATCTTTTCGACCACCGCGCTGGCCTTCACCTTCGGCGCGGGCATCTGCGTCGGCATCGCGCTCTCCTGCACAGCGTCGAGCATGAGCATGACGGTATCGGCGCGTGCGGTCTCCGCGGCCAAG
>CAZQMD010000226.1:0-8244 GCA_964594185.1 uncultured Afipia sp.
CGTCGGAACGACCCGCTTGCCGAATCGGAAACGCCGTCATCGATCTGGAGTAATTTCAGCGCCGCGCTGTTGAGGATGGCGGTGTGACCGCAAAAGCGGCGGATGATGACCGGATGATCCGGCGCAGCCGCATCGATTTCATCCCGCATGGGATAGCGATGCTCGGCGAGATTGTTCTCGTCGAACCCCACCGCCCTGATCCACTGCGGAGGTGACGATCTGCGCGCAGCGTCTGAAATGCGATTGAGAACATCGGCAATGCTGCGAATATCCGGTCCGTTCAGCGAAATCTGCTGGCGCTCATTGGCGATGGCGAACAGATGGACGTGCGCGTCGGTCAGCCCTGGAACGATCACCGCCCCCTGCATGTCGATGACACGGTCCGCCTTCGGCGCATCGGCTTCGTCGCCGATCCAGTGAATGACGCCCTTCCGCGTCATCAGCGAACGAGCCGGCCGAACATCATCGGCGGACCGATAGACCCGCGCATTGATGAATCGGATGGAGTCCGGGCTGTGCCGCATTGTTGTGTCGGTCCAGTATGACAAGATTGGCGCGAGCGAGCCCGCGCCACTTGTCACGTCAGATAGATGGCTTACTTGACCAGCGCCCAGTCGGGCTGAGCCTCGAATGTCTGCAGCTCCTTGTTGATGAGCTTGCCGCCATCCTTCGCGACCTCGCGCAGATAAACGTTCTGCGTGATGTGGCGTGTCGCGGGATCGATGGAGACAGGACCTCGCGGGCTGACCCACTTCATGCCCTTGACCGCCGCAACCGCCTTCTCCGGATCGCGCTGGCCGTTGGTGGCCTCGATCATCTTGTAGATCACGCGCGCGCCGTCATAGGCGGCCACCGAGGTCATCGTGACATTGTCCGTGCTGGTGCCGACCTTGGCGAGCCGCTCAAGGAACGCCTTGTTCTCCGGCGACGCATGCGACACCGCATAGTGATAGGTCGAGAGAATGCCGAGGCCGTTGTCGCCGATGTTCGGCAGATCCGGCTCGGTCACCACGTCACCGGTGGAGATCAGCTTGACGCCGCCGGCCTTCAGGCCGTTGTCGATATAGCCTTTCACAAAGCCAAGCGTCGGAGGCCCGGCAGGCAGGAAGGTGAAGATGGTGTCCGCGCCCGAGTTCTTGATCCGCTGCATGATCGGGCTGAAATCGGTGGTCGCGATCGGCATACGGATGGCTTCGACGATGGTGCCGCCGTCAGCCTCGAAGGTCTTCTTGAACGCGGCTTCAGCATCGATGCCCGGACCGTAATCGGTCACGGCAATGGCGACCTTTTTCGCACCCTTCTCCTTCGCCACCTTCGCAGCGGGAACGGTGTTCTGCCACATCGTGAACGAGGTGCGGACAATGTACGGGCTCTTCTCGACAATGGCCGAGGTCGCCGCGTTGAACACGATCATCGGCGTCTTGGCTTCTTCAAGAAGCGGCGCGACGGCCATGGCATCCGGCGTGAAGTAGAGGCCGGCGATGTACTGCACCTTGTCCTTGACGATCAGTTCCTGCGCAAGCGCCTTGGACTTTGCAGGATTTGGCGACTCTTCGTCGCGGTAGATGAATTCGACATCGTGACCGGCGACCTTGCTGCCGTTCTCCGCCACCCAGGCATCGATACCCGCCTTGAAGTTCTGGCCGAACAGCGCATACGGCCCGGACATGGTACCGATCACGCCGATCTTGATGGTGTCGGCAGCCGCTGCGCCCGACATCAATCCGGCGGCAGTCAGCACGCACGCGTACTTAAATGTGTTCTTCATTCTCGTCCCCTGCTCCTGCTTGTTTTGCTTATCGTTATATCACGCACCGCGCACCGTCAGAACATCTCGAAATATTCGCGCTGCTCCCATTCAGTGACTTCGGCCTGAAAGCGCTCTATCTCGGCGTTCTTGATGTGCACGTAATAGTCCACCAGTTCGGCACCCATGGCATTCCGGAAAAACGGATCGTCATGCAGCGCAAAAACCGCTTCGCGCAGCGACTTCGGCAACAGGCTCGCCTTGGTCTCGTAAGGTGTATCGGCTGACGGGCCGGGGTCAATGGCACGGTCCACGCCGTCCAGCCCGGAGAGGATTTGCGACGACATATAAAGATACGGATTGGCGGCAGGCTCGCCGACGCGGTTCTCGAACCGGGTTGCCGGGTCCTTCGGTCCGCCGAGCACGCGGATCATGACGCCCCGGTTGTCGCGGCCCCAGATCGCGCGATCCGGCGCGAGCGAATAGGACCGGTAGCGCTTGTAACCGTTGATGGTCGGCGTGGTGAACACGGTGGCCGCGCGGGCATGGTCCAGCAACCCTCCGAGATAGCCCTTGCCGAAATCCGACAGGAATTCGCCGTCGCTGTCCGACATGAAGGCGTTACGGCCATCGGCCTTCGACACCAGCGACTGATGCAGATGCCAGCCAGACGACACCACGTTGGGAATGCGCGGGCGGCACATGAAGGTCGCGTGATAGCCATGGCGGTGACAGATCTGTTTCACCGCGCTGCGGAACAGCACCATGGTGTCGGCGGGGTCAAGACCGATCGCAGGCGCGAATGTAAACTCGCACTGGCTCGGGCCGAACTCGACTTCGATCGAGCGCAGCGGCAGACCGAGCGCGACCACATCACGGCGGATCAGTTCGAGCACAGGCTCCATCTGATCGTAGCGCTGCTCGGTCAGATACTGATAGCCGTGGGACAACAGGCTGACATCCGGCGGCTCACCGGGCTGCCCCGCATGCGCGGGCTGCATCTTCGGGTCGTTGACCTTGAAGACATGAAACTCGACTTCGAGTCCCGCCTTGAAGTCATAGCCGCGTGCGGCGAGCTTGCTCAGGACAGACTTGTAAAGACCGCGCGTCGCAAACGGCACGGGGCGACCGTCGGCGAAATGAACGTCGCACAGCACCCAGCCTGTGGTCGGCGCCCAGGGCAACACCCGAAAGGTCGTCGGATCGGGAATCATCAGGACGTCGGCGGCGCCCTGCATTTCCGTCATGCCGAAACCGCCACCTGCGGTGAATACCGGAAACACGGTGCGATGCGAGGTGTCCTTCGCCAGCATTGTTGTCGTGATGGTGCAGCCATCTTCCAGGATGCGCAGCGCTTCATCGGCAACAAGAGTCTTGCCGCGCAGAATGCCGTGCTGATCCGGGAACGAGAAGCGGATGGTCTGGAGACCCTGCTCTTCGGCAATGCGCCGCAGCCGGACCGCAGCCTCGTTCTGCTCTTCCGACCAGAGGCGATGTCGCGCAACAAAACTCAACGAACTTGCTTTCCCTGACATGGGTGAGATCAAACCTTATTCGGCTGCTGTGAGGTGCGGCACCTTCGCCGCGATTTCCGCAGGCACCGGCGCAGCCCACGGCGCACCGCGCCGACGCTTCACATCGACTTCCATCCAGTAGATTTCCCAGCCGCGCGTCGGTCCGATGCCGTCCATGGTCGCAGGCCCCTGAATGGCGCGCGCATGCGCTTCATCGAGAAACAGCAGCGGTTTGGTGCCTCCGGCCGCCTTCTCGATTTCCTGACGCAGCAGGCGGCGATACTGGATAATCGCCTTGTCGGACTGACCGAGATGTTCACGTGTGCGATCCTGAATCGCGCCCATGGATTCCACGGCCCACTGGTCGTGCACGTTGATGTCGAGGCCCATGCCCGTATAGGTCTCGGTCGCCTGCTCGTGCGGGTCGAAACCGTAATCGTTGGTCTTGTTCCGGCGCGACACATAGTCCGGCAGTTCGTAGAGTTCGAGACGCTGCTCGCGCATTTTCTTCTTGTCCACCGGGGTCGAGTAGCTGGTGAAGATCGCGTACCAATAGCAGTGCGTGTCATCGACCGGCACATGCCACTGCGTGATGGTCATCTCCTGGCTCATCGGAATGACGAAGCCGTGCGGAAACAGCTGATTGGTGACGCGCACATGGGTGCGCTCGTCGTCGATCTGGCGCAGCGCCACCAGACGAAGGCCGTACTCGGTCTTCTCGACATTGATGATCGGGCGATCGTATTCGCGCAGGATCTTGGTCATCGGCAAGTCGCTGCCTGCGGACGCGCCGCGAAACTGCTTGCCGTAGGACTTTTCCAGATCCTCGTCCTCGAAGAAACGATGCAGGAACGAGGCGTGCGCGGGATCGATGCCGACTTCCAGCGCCTGCAGCCAGTTGCATTCAATGAGGCCCTTGAATGCGAAGGTGTAAGCATCGGGCGCGACAAAGCAGTCGATCTCGGGGAATGCGGGCGGTTCGCCCTCGCCGAGATAAGCCCACAGGATGCCGCCCTTCTCCACGACAGGATAAGCGCGCTGCTTGATGTTCTTGCAGAGCACCGAGCCGGCCGGCTCCGCCGGTGTCTCAAGGCAGTTTCCCTCTACGTCGAACAGCCAGCCGTGAAATGCGCAGCGCAGGCCGCCATTTTCCAGACGGCCGAAAGCGAGGTCCGCGCCGCGATGCGGGCAGTCGCGGTCCATCAGCCCATAACGGCCCTGCTCGTCGCGGAACAGGACGAAGTTTTCGCCGAGCAGCCGCACCGCCCGGACCGGACGCGGCCCTTCGAGTTCATCCACCAGCGCCGCAGGCTGCCAATACATCCGCATCAACTTGCCTGCCGGATCGGCGCGGCCCGTGCGGGTGATCAGATCGTTCTGCTCTTGGCTCATCATGGCTGTGTCGTCCTTCCAGTCCCCGTGAGGATTATTGCCGAACGCCGATGACGCACGTCACCGGCCGCTCCGGTTCGCCGACATGCTTCGGCGATTGAAAACCTTTCCACCGCGTCACGCGAGGTCTTGTGACCGTAAAATCGCCGCAGGCCATGAGATTTGCGCCGCAATCAACCCGTCGCTCCATGCATCTCCGCTTGCGTCTACTTGGATAGTCCATATAGTTCGATCAACGAACATATGTACGATATTTGTTAGACTGACTCCAAACTATATTGGGCACAAGTATATTCTGGCAGCTTTCACTGCCTACTTGTGCTGCAGACGCGAAATTCCTCCTCCTTCGCTAAGGCCCATTCCAGCGGAGGATTGAAACGTTCGATCATCGCCCGTATGTTCGTTAAATGCTCTTGGTGGTCGCCCTCCTTATTTTTCGCGTTCAGGATGCAGCGGTATGAGTGGCCTTGTCGTCATCGGCGCCTCCTATGCCGGGATTCAGGCTGCGCTGACCGCGCGCGACTCCGGATATGCCGAACGCATCACAGTGATCGCTGACGATCACCTGCTGCCCTATCAGCGCCCGCCACTGTCGAAAGATTTCCTGCTCGACAAGGTGACGCAGGACGGTCTGGTTCTGCGCGATGACAACTTTTTCAAGCTGAAGCAGATCGATCTCATGCTCGAGACGCGCGTTCATGCAATCGACCGGCACGCGCGGCAACTATCGATCAACGGCAACAACACAAGATTGGCTTTCGACAAACTGTTCATCGGCACCGGCTCTCATGCGCGGCGTCTTACCGTTCCGGGATCTGAACTGGACGGGGTGTGTTACCTCCGCTCGGTCCGTGATGCGCTCGACTTCAAGGAAAGATTGCAGGACGCGGCGGAGATTGTCGTCATCGGCGGCGGTTTCATCGGGCTTGAAGTAGCCGCCTCCGCAAGCAAGCTCGGGAAGAAATTGACGCTGATCGAAAGTGCGTCACGCCTGCTCGAACGCGCGGTCTCACCACTTGTCTCGCAATTCCTGTTCGACCTGCATACCCGCCACGGTATCGACATCCGGCTCAATGAATCGGTTGCCTCGATCGGTGGCGACAACGGCCGCGCGGCGTTTGTCGTCGCGGCGGATGGTGACCGTCTGCCAGCAGACCTCGTTCTGGTCGGTATCGGCGGCGTCTCCAGCGATCAGCTCGCGCGCGATGCGCAACTGACCTGCACCAACGGCATCGTGGTGGACGATCATGGCATGACCAGCGATCCGGATATCTATGCCGCGGGCGATTGCGCCAATCACTACAATGCCCATGCCGGCGACTGGGTGCGGCTCGAATCCGTTCAGAACGCCCAGGACCAGGCCAAGGCCGCGGGACTTGCGGTTGCCGGAAAGACAGGCCCATACGACAGCGTGCCGCGCTTCTGGTCGGACCAATACGATGCCAAGCTGCAGACCGTCGGCATCTCGCGCAATTTCGACCGGCAGGCGGTGCGCGGATCGCTGGAAAGCGGACAGTTCTCGGTTTTCTACTACAAGCAGGACAGGCTCTGCGCCGTGGACAGCATCAACCGCGCCGGAGACCAGATGGCGGCGCGCCGCCTGATCGGCGGGGGCATATCGCCGTCGCCGGAGCAGGCTGCGGACCTTTCGTTTGATTTTAAATCGCTTTTGACACCGATCAAAGCCACAGGCGCATGATCGGGCAAACCTGAGGTTTGTCATATTAACGGAAAGAACGGCTCGGTCGCCATGCCCCGTGTGAACCGCACTGCAGAGGAAGAAGAGGCCCGGCGCGAGGGCGGCGAATTCATCGAGAGCCTCGACCGCGGGCTTCGCGTGCTGCAATCGTTCGGCACCGAGCATCGCCCGATGACTCTGAGCGACATCGCCAAGGCGTCGAACCTGTCACGCGCCACCGCACGCCGCATTCTGTTGACGCTTCAACGCGCGGGTTTCGTCGCCGGTGACGAGCGGCTGTTCTCGCTGACGCCGCGTGTGCTGGCGCTGGCGTCGGCCTATCTGTCGTCGAACCAGATCGTGGCGGTGATGCAGCCACTGATGGACGACATCTCGACCAGAGCCAGAGAAGTCTGCTCGCTCGCCATTCTCGACGGACAGGAAGCCGTCTTCGTCGCCAGAGCCAGTCCGGCGCGGGTGTTTTCCGCCGGTATCGATATCGGCTACCGGCTGCCCGCCTATTGCACCTCTGTCGGCCGCGTCCTGCTCGGCCGCCTGTCCAACGACGACCTGACGTCGGCGATTGCCGCGATGGCAGTGACCGCGCAGACGCCCGAAACTGTGACCGACAAGTCCACTGTGATCGCAACCATCATCAGCGACAGGAACAAGGGCTATTCGCTCGTGGATCGCGAAGCCGAGCCGGGCTTTCGTTCGATTTCGGTGCCGATCCGCCGTTATGATGGCGCGGTTGTAGCGGCGGCGAATATCGGCGCGCATGTGGATCGCATCACCACCGGCGAGATGATCGATCGCTTCCTTCCGCTGCTCAATGACATGTCAGCTGCGGCGAAACCGCTGCTGGTCTAGTTATCGAGCAGCCGCTTCTTGTAGGCCTGTGGGTCCATGTCGCGAATGTCGACGCTGATGCTATGGACATGCGTCAGCATCCCGGCAAGCGTCTGTCTCAGCTCGGTGCTGAGATGTTCCTTCTGTTGCGGCGTTCGCCCCGCCAGAAGATACAGCGAGACATGAAAGAACGACCGATGTTCGCCCGCCACGAGATAATCGGCGAACGGCAGCGCGCGAATCTTGAGATCTTCGGCTTTCACGACACCGGTCGAAGCTGCGGCGCGGTGAAGCGCCTGCATGATGTCCCGTATCGGCGGCATATCGGGTGTCGCGGAATAGTGGCAGACAATGTGGGGCATCGAGCTTCCTGCAATCGGCAGGATCGATCATGCCGACATGCGCACCCAGCGTCCAGTTGCCGACGCGTCAGGCATCCGCCGGTCCGGACATCTCATGCTCATCCTTTGACCGCCGCGCGGCATCGATGATCTGGTAGATTTTTGGCGGTTTCAGCGGATCGGAATCGCAGGCCGGGCAAAGCAACTGGATTCGCCCGCCCTTGAGAGCGATGGCCATCTTGGTCCCGCAGTGGGGACAACGGCTTTGGATCCACTTTGCCATTCCGGAATTCAAGCACCGGTCTGGAAGGCGCGTCTGTGCAATACCTCACACAGCCGCGACAGGCGCGAATTCATCTCAGGGCTAAAACAGGATTATAAACCGCTGCGATTTCAGCGTGTACCAGATCAGCCTGCTGTCTGATGTGGATGGTGGGCGATGTAGGGCTCGAACCTACGACCCGGTGATTAAGAGTCACCTGCTCTACCAACTGAGCTAATCGCCCGAATGCCCGGCGGCGGACCGTTCGGGACGGCGTCGTTTAGCAAAGCGAGTAGGCCATGTCCAGCAATGTGACCGTTTTTTCCCGGCCTGAAATCACAGGATTTGAGAGCCCCGCGCATCGAGAAAAACCGCCGGAAATCCGGCGGTTTCTCTTGTTTCGGCAGGCTTGAATTCCCGCTCTGCTAGGGGCGCTCGGAACTGCCGTCGCGTCCGGGACC
>CAZQMD010000227.1:0-8234 GCA_964594185.1 uncultured Afipia sp.
CGGGAAGGCGTCGCCGTAGATGAAATCGACCCCCCCGCGCGGCGCGCCGCAGGCGATGCGGTGCGCTTCATAGGCCTCGCTGTCGGTGACGTCCGCGCCGAGCGCGGCTGCCGTCTCATCCACCAGATCGTCAGGCACGAAAATGCGCCAGCCGAGCTGCGGATCGCGCGGATCTTCGAACGCAAGATCGGGCTTCGTTGCCGGTGCGCCATCCCATACCGCCATCACGCCGAGCTGCGATGACAGATTCTCGACGGTGACCTTCTTTCGCAGTTTGTAGAAGCCGAGCTTGGTGGCGAAGGCCGCCGCGAGCGGCAGCGGGCAGTCGAACACGAATCCGCCGCCTTGCGCGTCCGGCGCTTCGGTGACGAGAAAATCCACAATGATCTTGCCCTGCGGCGTCAGCAGCGCGCCGAACCGGCCGATGCCGGGGCGCACCAGTTCCACATTGGTGGTGATGAGGCCGTCGAGGAATGGCCTGGCATCTTCGCCGCTGACTTTGACAACGCCGCGATCGGGCAGAAACGCTGCTTTCATAAGGTTTTCTCGGATATTCCCGGCGTGCTCTGGGGATATGCATCCCGCTTGCTGTTACACCGCAACGTAAGGCGCTAAGGTGTGGACAACAAGGGCCGCAGGGCCCGCAAGACCGCCCTTCAACAGGGCTCTCCCACCAGACGAGTTTCGCACCTTGGCCCAGACATTTGATGTGATTCTAAAATCCGGCACCGTGGTCAACCAGGACGGCGAGGGCCTTCGGGACATCGGCATCATTGGCGGGCGGATCGCGGAAATCGGGTCGCTTGGCGGCGCCAGCGCGGGTGAAGTGGTCGATTGCAAGGGCCTGCACATCCTGCCCGGCGTGATGGACACGCAGGTGCATTTCCGCGAGCCGGGCCTGACCCACAAGGAGGATCTGGAAACGGGATCGCGCAGCGCGGTGCTGGGCGGTGTCACCACCGTGTTCGAAATGCCGAACACCAATCCTTTGACCGTGACCGAGGAAGCCTTCACTTCGAAAGTAAAGGCCGGGCATCACCGGATGCATTGCGATTTCGCCTTCTTCATCGGCGGCACCCGCGAGAACGTCAATCATCTGCCGGACCTGGAGCGCGCGCCGGGCTGCGCGGGCGTCAAGGTGTTCATCGGCTCATCGACCGGCTCGCTGCTGGTGGAGGACGATGACAGCCTGCGCCGCATCTTCAAGGTGATCCGCCGCCGCGCCGCGTTTCATGCCGAGGACGAATACCGCCTCAACGACCGCAAGCATCTGCGCATCGAGGGCGATCCGCGCTCGCATCCGGTGTGGCGCGACGAGGATGCAGCCCTGATCGCGACGCAGCGGCTGGTGAATCTCGCGCGCGAGACCGGCAAGCGCATCCACGTGCTGCACATCTCGACCAAGCAGGAAATCGAATATCTGCGCGACCACAAGGATGTCGCGTCCTGCGAGGCGACGCCGCATCATCTGACGCTGGCAGGCCCCGAGGCCTATGAGCGGCTCGGCACCCGCGCGCAGATGAATCCGCCGGTGCGCGATGCCAGCCATCGCGACGGCATCTGGCGCGGCATCGAGCAGGGCATCGTGGACGTGCTCGGCTCCGACCACGCGCCGCATACGCTGGAAGAAAAGGACAAGGTCTATCCGGCCTCGCCCTCCGGCATGACCGGCGTGCAGACGCTGGTGCCGATCATGCTCGATCACGTCAATGCGGGGCGGTTGTCGCTGCTGCGCCTTGTCGATCTCACCAGCGCAGGCCCGGCGCGGCTGTTCAACATCGCCTGCAAAGGCCGCATCGCCGCGGGCTACGACGCCGACTTCACCATCGTGGATATGAAGCGAGAAGAAACCATCACCAACAAGTGGGTCGCGTCCCGCGCGGGCTGGACGCCCTATGACGGCGTCAAGGTGAAGGGCTGGCCGGTCGGCACCTTTGTGCGCGGCAGGCGAGTGATGTGGCAGGGCGAGCTTGCAACGCCATCGACCGGCGAGACCGTGCGGTTTCTGGAAACGCTGAAGGCGTGATTTCGAGAGCTATTGAAAACACCCCGGCAGCGATGCCGGGGTGTTTGCTTTCAAGAAGTCCCGCAGGTCGTTGATCGCTTCACGCGACCTCGTCGGTCCAGACCTTGAAGCTGATCAGTTCATTCGGCCCGAAGGTCTGTGTGATGGGCACGTCGGACGCATCGCGGCCCTGTGCGATCAGCACGCGGCCGACCCGAGGCACATTGTTGCGCGGATCGAACATGTGCCAGCGGCCGCCGAGATAAGCCTCGAACCAGCCGGCGAAATCTCCCACCCAGGGCTTCGGCGTGCCGATGTCGCTAAGATAGCCGGTGCAATAGCGCGCCGGAATGTTCATGCAGCGGCAGAACGTAATGGCGAGGTGGGCATAGTCGCGACAGACGCCCTTGCGTTCATTGTAAACCTCGAACGCCGTCATGGTCGCGCGCGCGTGCTCGTAGCCGAACTTGATGTGGTTGTGAACGACATCGCAGATGGCCTGAACGCGTGCCCAGCCTGGTGGGGTGTTTTCAAACAGTTTCCACGCGATGTCCGACAGCCGATCAGTCTCGCAGTAGCGGCTGCCCAACAGATAGACCAGCGTGTCCGGCGGCAGGTCCTCCACCGCATGCTGGATCGCGGAAGGGACAGCCACGTCCGGAAGGCCGCTGTCGCGCACCATGCCGTCGGCATAAAGCCGCATGCGCCCCGGCGGCGCAACGATCCGGCTGCACCAGTTGCCGAACATGTCGCGATAAGGCGTGATCGGCACCAGTGGGGTTGTGGTGAGAAAATCGGGCGTGATGACATCCGACGCGCGGGTGAAATGCGTGCCCAGCACCATGATCATGGGGGTGGCCTGCGGAAAGTCGTAAATCATCTCATAGCCGACACGAATAGTAAGTCCGGTCACGTTGTTCCAATCATGTTTAAGGATGCTATCCGGCGCCAATGCTCTCGCGGCGTGGTTCGTTCAGCGCGATCACCGGCTCCTGCAGCGAACTGATCGGGATGTTGACATGGCAGATCAGACCGGAGGGCTCGAAGATCAGCCGCGCCTCGCCCTGAAGCTGGCCGGGTAGCGCCTGCTCGATGAACCGGCTGCCGAAACTTTTCTCTTTCGGTTCCGTCACGGGCGGACCGCCGCTTTCCTTCCATTCAAGATTGAAGCGTTCGGCTTTGGCATCGACCGACCATGTGATCGAGACGCGGCCGCCAGGGACCGACAGCGCGCCGTATTTCAGCGCGTTGGTGCTGAGTTCGTGAATGACCATGGACAATCCTACGGCGGGTCCCGACGATACGGCGACGTTCTCACCGGTGATCGTAAACTGCGCCAGCCCCTCGGTCTGGAACGCCAGGATCGCATTTTCGATCAGCGTGCGGCAGCCCGCGCCAGTCCAGCTCTCGCGGATCAGAAGATCGTGTGACACGCCGAGCGCGCTCAGGCGGTTGGCGATCGTTTTCGCTGCCGCCTCGACGCTGGTGGCCTCCCGCAGGCTTTGCGAGGCAATCGCTGAAGCGATCGCCAGCATGTTCTTCACCCGGTGATGAAGTTCGCCGATCAGAACGGTTTGAAGCTTTGCCGCGGCAGCATGGGCGTGAGCTTCGACACCTGCCTGGATGAGCAGTTGCCGAAGCTGGTCGTTTTCGCTCTCGACGTCACGTAACATCGCGAGATATCGCGCAGCACGCATAGACCATCCCTGTGTTACGACCGTTCTTCATGATTTTCGTTTTGCTACAAGTGGCGTGGGCGGATTAAGTTCCGCGATTTTGAGCAATGCCTCTTCGTGGGTCTCGTGCGGGCCGGTCACGAACGTTCCGCTCATCTTGGTGGTGTACCATCCCGACACGACGCCGAGCCGAAGCGATTCCTCCAGCTTGACATGCCGTGCTGACAGTTCCTTGGTGGTGATGTCGCGCATGCATAATCCTCCCGTTCCCGCCGAACGTCGTGATGAAGTTTCAGGATCAATCGTTCGCGGAAAACAATCGAGGCGCAAAACGTAGTCAGCTTTCGCTGTCGAGCCTCGCGAAGTCCTTGAGGACCGACGCGACGAGATCGCGGTGGCGCGAGTCGTGTGCGCCAAGCGTCGCATAGTAGAGGTTCAGGACATATCGCGCTTTCGCGGCGGCTTCGGGCCATGACGCCACCGGCGCATCGAGCAGTTCTGCCTCGATCTGAAGCTGTCGGTCGCGCAGCAACGCTGCATGACTTTCGGCCTCGGCGAGTATCCGCCGTAATCCGGTGGCTTTCTGGGCCGCCATGCCACGACGGGAATCGAGTTCGACGGGATCGTCAGACATCCGATGCCACCGCGTCGCGATGCTGCGCGTCCGCCAGATCGATCGAACCGATGGCGATCATTTCGACCGAATGGTGATGGGGCGGTGCGCCCGGCACCATGATCATGGTGGCGATGCGCCGGAAACTCGGAAAAGAAAGGCCTTCGATCATTTCCTCGTCGGTCACCACTTCATAGGTGCCAGCCGGAAGCACGCGTTCGATCCCGTTGATCCGCGCCGGATGTTTGAAAATAACCGTCTCCCGCCGCGTTCTCATGGTCATGAGATGCGCTCCGAGGCAACGTGATGATGTCGCATGGTCTGACTGTGCGCCTTTCCGGCGCGGATAGCTATCGGTTTGTGACCAGCCGATGCGTCAATTCGCGCCAAACGCGGCGGGACATCACCGGATTTTTCCTTCAAGCGTAAGTTCCCTCAGTCTCTAAGTCCTATGTCGGAAGGGATTGACGTTTTGGAAAATCGGATAATATTCCCATTCGTCCCTTGCCGTCGATGAGGGCATTTCGCGATCGTCCGCTGCGCGGGTTGGGATGCGGTGGCGCGGCAGCGTCAGGCAGGTTCGCTGTTCGTGATTGCGGACAGCGAACTGATAATGGCGGCCGCTTCATAAGGCTTGTTCAGGATCGTCACCTCCGAGAACTGTTCGACAAGTCCTGAACGGTCGCCGTATCCGGTGGTCAGCATGAAGGGTATGCCGCGCCGCTTCAGTTCTTCCGCGACGGCGACCGATGTTTCGTGACCGAGATTCACGTCCAGAATCGCGACGTCGGGTTTGACGTATCGAATCTTCTGCAAAGCGTCTTCTGACGAAGAGGCGGTGGTGATCTCGGAAACACCCGAGTCCATCAGGATCTGCTCCAGGTTGATGGCGATCAGCATTTCGTCTTCGACAACCAGCACATGCAGGTTTTCAAAGCCGCTTTCGGGCTGCCGCGCGGCCTTTGCCGGTGCCGCGCTTGCAGGCTGCATGCGGGTGTCGAGCGATGCGTGACGGGCCGGAATGCGAAATGTCGCCCGCAAACCCGCCGGATTGTAGATGACTTCGCTTTCACCGCCGAGATCGTATGAAATGCTTCTATCGATCAGCACCGTTCCGAAACCCTGCCGGCTCGGCGGTTTCACTGGCGGTCCGCCGCTCTCGCCCCAGTTTACGATGCATCCGTCAACGTCGCTGTAAGTCCATCGGAGCGTGAGCAAGCCGCCCTTTTGCGAGAGCGATCCGTATTTGGCTGCGTTGGTCGAAAGCTCGTGCAACAGCAGGGCCATCACCGAGAATGCTCGCGCGTCCAGCCAGACCGGAGGCCCGTCAACATCGAGATTCAGGTTCTGGTCCCGATATGGCGTCAGTTCCGCCTTGATGAGATCGGCAAGCGATCCTCCGCCGTCGCCGCGAACCACCTGATCGTGTGCGAAGGCTAGGGCCTGAATGCGCCCGCGAAGGGACTGCACGTAGTCCTCGACGGACTGTGCATGTTGTCCCGGAACGTTGATCAGCGATTTGATCACCGCAAGGATGTTCTTGACGCGATGGTTCAGCTCTTCGTTTAGCATCCGCTGTCGAACGTCGGCCTTCTGGCGTTCCTCTTCCAGGAGTTCGCTGTGATTCAGCGCTATTTCCGAGAGCACCGTGCGAGTGGCTTCCGCGATCTCGCGATCCTCATCGGTCCACGGCGCGGATTGCTGGTGGACGGCTTCTTTCCATATGGCGAAACTCTTGCGCGGCGTCAGGCGGTCGCCGAGCGGACCGGTTTCGTAGGATTTGTCGGGATTCCCCGCCCAGTTCAGCGTCTGTACCAGTTCCTTGCGGAAAAAGAACAGATAGTCGCGCGGTCGGTGCGACAACGGCACGATCATGACACCGGCGGCCGCGTCTGCAAATTGTTCCGCCCCGGGCAAATGGCCCGCAAGCCTGTGCGTGGCCCAGATCGTTCCGTCCACCACATTTGTTGCGAGCCGAGCGAGTGCGGCAATTCTGCTGGCCGGCGGGACGGAGCCGACGCTCCTGCTTCTTCCCTTCAGCCAGATCGTAGCGCCGTCGCACGGCATCAGAGCTGCAAAATCCTGGAGGTTATCGAAGATAGCGTCATCCAGATTGGTGACGCGCGCATTGACGCGAAGAAATCGATCAAGTGATTGCCGGGCGCGGGTTGCGAATTCAAGTTTGCTGGCTTGCCGCAAGGCGTTGAGGTGCAGCGAGAAGAACTGACCGAACATCTCGGCTGCCACACGCTCCGCCATCGACAGTGTTCGCGGGCCGTAGTGATGACATGCGATCAGGCCCCACAACACGCCGTCAACGATGATGGAAATGGACATTGAGGCGCCAACACCCATATTCCGCAGATATTCGCAGTGAATCGGCGATACGCTGCGCAGATGTGCGAACGATAGATCGAGAGGTTCGCCGGATGCATCCAGAACCGGATTGATCGGAATGCGTTCGAAGTTGGCGTCGGAAATAATCCGTATGGTGCTTCGTAAATAGAGCTGCCGCGCCTGCTGCGGAATATCGCTTGCGGGAAAGTACTGTCCGAGAAAGCTTTCAAGATGCGGCTGCTTCGACTCGCTGACGACTTTACCTGCGCCGTCAGGCATTAGCTGATAGACCATGACGCGGTCGTAGCTGAACATGCCCTGCACCAGGCGTGCCGTGACATGCAGTAATCTGTCCATCGTGCTGATCGATGTCACTCGCCCGATCATTGTTCTCGCAAGATCAAGCGGTGGAGCGCCGGTCGCCGATGGCTCAAATTCAATAATCGAGATGGATTTGTATCTGTGAACGGCGATATCGAAGGCGCGCCCGTTGCCGATTTGGAGATTGAACAGCAATGCCGGCCGTGCGCCTTCATCAAGCCGCGTCAGTGCGTTCCGGATGCTGTGGACGGCCTCTTCGCCGAGGAGTGCATCGAGCTTACGGCCATTGATATCGTCGTCGATGCCAAGGAGATCAGAGCAGTTTGCAGAATGCCGAAGCACGAAGCTTGCGGATATATCGCACGCCAGCAGGCACCCGTGAGGCTGAATGCTTCCCGGTATATGGATCGGTTCGCGATCGCATGTGGTCAGGTCGACCTGAGGCGTGACCGGCTGGATGTCGTTAACTGGCATTGCTGCCTTTCGCAAAAGCCTCTAGCGCGAAGGCAAAAGCATTGTTTGCGCCACGAACGACTGCGTCCGCCTTCAGTTCGCCGTGCCGCTCGAGGATTTCGACAAAGCGCGACCAGTTGCTGTGGTCGCGGTTCTGCACCGACAGATGTTTCGCGCCGTGCTTCTCGGAAAAGCCAAGAGCTGCTGCTCTGTGGACAAGGACGCGAGCGCCGAGTGACGAACCCTCCAGCACATAGAGCGCGCCCAGCACGGTGCTGGCATCGAGAGGATAGGGCTTTGCGTCGCCGGTATCGTCCGAGAGGCCGAGATCGCGTAAATCGGACCTGAGGGAGTCGGTGAGCGATACCGGCGTCCACCCGTCGATGCCGTTGGGTATGGCATCTTGCACCGCTCGTTCGACCGGCATTCTGAAACGTAAAAGGCCCTGGCAATAACGAGCATAGTTCTGCACAGAATCGAAATCGCCGACAGCGGTATCGAGTGTCGAATGGGCTGAAGCGGTTTGGTTGCGAAGATAAAATCTCAGCGAAGGACGCGCGCGGAAGTCGGATGTGCTTGCAAGGTCGAAAATGGGACGGCTCCGATGTCTGGTTAGCGGCCAAACCGCCTGCCAAACCTCTTATCGAGACGACCGGGATGCGCCAACCCTCATATAACGCAGAGTAAAAGTTGTGGTTCCCGGAAACGGAATCGCCCAACAGGCCTTGACGAAAATTGGCCTTATGATTATATTCCTATTTATCCCACCCCGTTGATGAGGGGCGTTTCGCGATCGTCCGATGCGCGGGGTGGGATGCGGTGGCGCGGC
>CAZQMD010000228.1:0-8215 GCA_964594185.1 uncultured Afipia sp.
GGCCAGTTCCTGCGCCGCGATCATGGACATGAAGCGATCGCAGGGGATGCCGCCATATTCCTCCGGGAAGCCGAGCTGCAGCAGGCCGATGGAGGCGGCTTTCAGGTAAAGCTCGCGCGGGAATTCCCCGGCCTCGTCCCATTGCGCTGCAAAAGGTTCGATTTCGGTCGCCACGAAGCGCCGCAGCATATCGCGAAACGCCAGATGTTCCGGGGTCAGAAAGGGGCTGGCCGGTTCATCGGCGAATCGTTCCGGGGCATTCATCAGCGTCCTCCGCATTAACGGATTTATCGCCTGTTCCCGCGCCGCAGACTTGCGTTAAGCCGCCGCGCTGTGAAAATTCTGACAAGGCCAGCTAGTTTTCACAAGACGCTGGCGGTCCCGGCCTTTTACCGTTTGGAGCAATTCGCGATCGAACCCCGAGGACCCGGAATGGACAAGGCCGTCGTCACCTGCGCGCTCAATGGTGTGCTGACCAATCCGAAGCAGCATCACGTTCCGGTCACGCCCGAAGAAATGGCGCGGGAAGCCAAGGCTGCGTTCGACGCGGGCGCATCGGTGATGCATATGCATCTGCGGCGGCAGGAGCCGGATCAGGGGCACATCCCGTCATGGGATGTGAACCTGTCGAAGGAAGTCCAGCAGGCGATCCGCGAGGCTTGCCCCGGCGTCATCATCAATCACACCACCGGTGTCAGCGGCCCGAACTATCAGGGCGCGCTGGATTGCGTGCGCGAGACCGCGCCGGAAATGGCCGCGTGCAATGCGGGATCGCTGAATTATCTCAAGGTGAAAGCCGATGGCTCCTGGGCCTGGCCGCCGCATGTGTTCGACAATCCGCCGGACAAGATCCAGAAATATCTCGATGTGATGAAAGTCACGAAGACATTGCCGGAGTTTGAGTGCTTCGACGTCGGCATTGTCCGCAGCGTCGCGATGTACCAGCAGAAGGGGATGTATTCCGGCCCGCTCGAATACAATTTTGTCATGGGCGTCGCGTCTGGGATGCCGGCCGATCCGGAGCTGCTGCCCATCCTGCTCAAGCTGAAGCAGCCCAATTCCAACTGGAGCGTCACCGCCATCGGCCGCGAGGAGATCTGGCCGCTGCACCAGCGCTGTGCCGAACTCGGCGGACATCTGCGCACCGGCCTTGAAGATACGTTTTATCTCGGCGACGGCACCAAGGTGACATCGAACGGGCAATTGATCGAAGGCATCGTCACATGCGCGCGCAAGGCTGGCCGCGAGATTGCCTCACCGGCCGAAGCGCGGAAAATTCTCAAGCTGATGCATTGAGCCGAAGCGGACAAAAAGAACCGCACGCTGATACAGGGAGATAACGTCATGAGCGATCTGACCGCAACGGGCGGCGTGCCCGGTCCCGGACGTATCGGGCGCGTGGCTGTGGGCGATATCCTGCGCCGCGCAGCCAAGCGCTTCCCCGATCGCATCGCGCTGACGGACGGCGCGCGTCAAGTGACCTTCACCGAGATCGATCACGATGCCAACCGCTTTGCCAATTATCTCCTCGCGCGCGGCCTCAAACCCGGCGACAAGATTTCAACCATCTGCAACAACTCGGTCGAATTCGTCAAAGCGCTATTCGGGATTCACCGCGCGGGTCTCGTCTGGGTGCCGATCAACACCATGCTCGGGCCGGGCGACATGGATTACATCCTTGGCCATGCCGAGGTCCGCTTCGCGCTGATCGACGATAATCTGCATGCGCAGCCGGATCGGCGCGCGGCGCTGGAAAAGCGCGGGGTCGATCTCATTGCGGTCGACCTGACCGGAAAGGCAAAAGAGCAGGGGCTCGAAAGCTTCAACGATCTCATCAAGAGTCATTCCGACATCGAGCCCGAGATTGCGTTCGATGATCGCGATCTGGCGATGATCATCTATACGTCGGGGACGACCTCGCGGCCCAAGGGCGCGATGCATTGTCATCTTGCGGTGGTGATGGCGGCGATGAGCAACGCCATCGAGATGCATCTCGACCGCAACGACGGCATTACGGGACAATTCCCGCTGTTCCACTGCGCGGCGCATGTCCTGCTGCTGACCTATCTCTCGGTCGGCGGAAAAATGGCGATCATGCGCGGGTTCGATCCCGTCGCCTGCATGGAGGCGATCCAGCGCGACAGGCTGACAATCTTCATCGGCCTGCCTGCGATGTATCAGGCGATCCTCGATCATCCCCGCCGCAAGGAGTTCGACCTCTCCACCCTGCGGACCTGCGTCTACACCATGGCGCCGATGCCGCGTCCGCTGCTGGAGCGATGCATCGCCGAACTGTGTCCGACCTTTGTGCAGCCGAGTGGGCAGACGGAAATGTATCCGGCGACGACCATGTCGCAGCCGGACCGGCAATTGGCGCGCTTTGGCAATTACTGGGGCGAGTCGATGATCGTCAACGAAACCGCCATCATGGACGACGAGGGCAATCTGCTACTGCCGGGACAAATTGGCGAGATCGTCCATCGCGGGCCGAATGTGATGATGGGTTATTACAAAGACCCCGCCGCCACGGAGGCGGCGCGGAAATTCGGCTGGCATCACACCGGCGATCTGGCGCTGATCGATGAGCATGGCGAAGTGCTGTTCATCGACCGCAAGAAGGACATGATCAAGTCCGGCGGCGAAAATGTCGCTTCAGTGAAGATCGAGGAAACGCTGCTGGCGCATCCGGAGGTGATAAGCGCTGCGGTGGTCGGCTTGCCGCATCCGCAATGGGGCGAGGCTGTCTCTGCATTCGTCAAACTCAAACCCAATGCGCAGGCACGCGAGACGGACATCATCGAGCATTGCCGCAAGTCGCTCGGCGGATTTCAAATCCCGAAACTGGTGGGGATACTGGACGAAGTCCCGATGCCGGCACCCGGCAAACTGCCCAAGGTCGAACTGCGCCAGCAGTTCGTCGATCATTTCAACACGACATCGGCGGCCTGAAAGTCAATTATCCATGGCGGTGATCGAGAATTCCATTTCCCCAACGAGCGAAAGCTATCAGGCCAATCGCGCGGGAATGCTGGCGCAGATCGCGCGGGTCAATGCCGTGGTGGGGCGGACGGTTGCGGCCTCCGAGCTTTCCAAGAAGCGGTTTCATGAACGCGGGCAACTGCTACCGCGCGAACGCATCGCACTGTTGCTCGATGCCGGGGCGCCGTTCCTCGAACTTTCCGCGCTGGCCGGTTACTGCCTCGATACGCCGGACCCGGAGAAGAGCATTCCCGGTGGCGGCACCATTGCGGGTATTGGCTTTGTCTCCGGCGTGCGCTGCATGGTGACCGCGAGCGACTCCGGTATCGAAGCCGGATCGCTGCAGCCGATGGGCCTTGACAAGCGGCTGCGCTCGCAGGAGATCGCGCTGGAAAACAAGCTGCCGTCTGTGCAGCTGGTGGAGAGCGCGGGCGCCAACCTGATGCGCTATCGCGTTGAGGATTTCATTCGCGGCGGCACGACGTTCCGCAATCTCGCGTTGCTGTCGGCGGCGGGCCTACCCGTCATCACCGTGACCCACGGCTCGTCCACCGCAGGCGGCGCGTATCAGACCGGTCTGTCCGATTACATTGTGATGGTGCGCGGGCGCACGCGGGCATTTCTGGCGGGGCCGCCACTGCTGAAGGCTGCCACCGGCGAAATCGCGACTGAAGAAGAGCTCGGCGGCGCCGAGATGCACACCAGCATTTCCGGCCTCGGCGATTATCTTGCCGAAGACGACCGCGAAGCGCTCGGCATCGCGCGGCAGATCGTGGCCGATTTGAACTGGGATCGTCCGCAGCCTGACAATTGCGAGCCGCCGCGCGCGCCGCTGTACGATGCGGAAGAACTGCTCGGCATCATGCCGATGGACCACAAGCGGCCCGTCGACATGAAGCAGATCATCGCGCGCGTTCTCGACGGATCGGAATTCCTCGAGTTCGGCGCGAACTATGGTCCCGCGACCGTCTGCGGCCACGGCCGCATCGGCGGCCATGCCATCGGCATCATCACCAACAACGGTCCGCTCGACCCGAGCGGTGCGAACAAGGCGACGCACTTCATTCAGGCGTGCTGCCAGTCGCGCACGCCGATCCTTTATCTCAACAACACCACGGGCTACATGGTCGGCAAAGCCTATGAAGAGGCCGGCATGATCAAGCACGGCTCCAAGATGATCCAGGCCGTGACCAACGCCACCGTGCCGCAGATCACCATCTATTGCGGGGCGTCGTTCGGCGCGGGCAATTACGGCATGTGCGGGCGCGGCTTCCATCCGCGTTTCTGTTTCTCGTGGCCGAACGCAAAGACGGCGGTGATGGGCGGCGAGCAGGCAGCGGAGACCATGGCGATCGTCGCGGAAGCGGGCGCGGCGCGGAAGGGCAAGCCGATGGACCCGGCGAAACTGCAGGAAATGAAATCGCGCATCATCAATGTGTTCGACAGCCAGATGGATGTGTTCGCCACCAGCGGGCGCTTGCTCGATGACGGCGTGATCGATCCGCGCGACACCCGCGCGGTGCTCCTGAATGTGCTGGCGATCTGCCGCGAGGCCGAGCAGCGCAATCCGCAAAAGGTTCAGTTCTCGGTGGCGCGGCCATGAGCGGGGTGACATTGACGCCGTTCCGGAAAATCCTGATTGCCAATCGCGGCGAGATCGCGTTGCGCGTGATGCGCACGGCCAAGCGTCTCGGTTATGAGACAGTGGCTGTCTATTCGACCGCCGACGCCAGTGCACGCCATGTCCGTGAGGCGGATCAGGCGGTGTGGATCGGCGAGTCGCAGCCGTCGCAATCTTACTTAAGGATCGATGCCATCGTGGCTGCCGCGAAGGCGAGCGGCGCAGACGCCGTGCACCCGGGCTACGGATTTCTTGCGGAGAATGCGGCCTTCGCAAAAGCCTGCCGCGATGCGGGCCTGATATTCATCGGCCCGTCACCCGAGGCGATCCATGCCATGGGCAACAAAGCGGGCGCGAAGGACATCATGCAGAAGGCGGGCGTGCCCTGCGTGCCCGGCTATCAAGGCGAGGATCAGAGCGACGCCACGATGCTCACCGCCGCAAAGCGCATCGGCTTTCCGGTGATGATCAAGGCCGTGGCTGGCGGCGGCGGACGCGGCATGCGCCTTGTGGCGGATGATGCCGCATTTCCGGATGCACTGCGCGCCGCGCGCTCCGAAGCGCAGAATGCGTTCGGTGATCCGACGGTCATTCTCGAGCGCGCCATCGTCCAGCCGCGTCATATCGAAATCCAGGTATTCGGCGATCGCCATGGCAATGCGATCCATCTCGGCGAACGCGACTGTTCGGTGCAGCGCCGGCATCAGAAGCTGACCGAGGAAGCGCCGTCGCCTGCGGTCTCGGGGGAACTGCGCGAGCGGATGGGCGCGGCCGCCGTTGCCGCCGTCAGGGCGATCAATTACGAGGGCGCGGGCACGCTGGAATTCCTGCTCGATAGCGCAGGCAACTACTACTTCATGGAAATGAACACACGGCTGCAGGTCGAACATCCGGTGACGGAAGCGATCACCGGGCTTGATCTGGTCGAGCTGCAATTGCGTGTCGCGGGCGGTGAACCGTTGCCGCTCAAGCAGGAGGACGTGTCGTTCTCCGGTCATGCCATTGAGGTGCGGCTCTGTGCGGAAGATGCCGCACACAATTTCATGCCGCAATCAGGGACGATGCTGCGCTGGCATGCGTCATCGGATTTGCGTGTGGAGGATGCGCTGGAGTCCGGCGGCGAGATTCCGCCGTTCTACGATTCGATGATCGCCAAGGTTATCAGCCATGGCGCAAGTCGCGATGAGGCGCGCCGGAAGCTGATCGCCGGTCTAGACCGCATGACAGCGCTCGGCGTCACCACCAACCAGTCGTTTCTCGCCCGCTGTCTCGATCACCCGGCCTTCGCGGCTGGGCAGGCGACAACGGCGTTTATCGCCGAGCATTCCGTTGATCTTTTGCCGCCGCGATCCAACGACGGGCTTCAGGCTGCTGTCGCGGCGCTGCTGGTCCATGCCGCCTCGATGGGGCCGGTCCATGTGCAGCAAGGGTTGGGACTCGCGCACGGTTATCCCGTTCCGATGCGCTTGGAACTGGACGGCCATGTGATCGAGCCGACAGTGAAGCGCGAGCGTGGCGATATCTTCAAGGTCGGGCTGGCGGACACCCAGCACACGCTGACGCTCGGTGCGCGCGATGGCGATGTGCTGCATTTCTCCAGTGATGGCGTTCTCGGTTCCGCGACCTTCGTTCGCGAGGGCGCGAACCTCTGGTTCAGCTTCAACGGTGTCACGTCGCATGTGCGCGATCTGTCCCATATGGCGGTGATGAAGGCGGGTGCGGCCGGGTCGGACGGCAAGCTGCGCGCCTCCATGAACGGGCGCGTGGTGTCGGTGCTGGCCAAGGCCGGAGATATTGTCGCGGCCGGTGCGCCGGTCATTGTGCTGGAAGCGATGAAGATGCAGCATGTCCATGCCGCGCCGGTCTCTGGGAAGCTCACTACACTGAATGCAGTAGAGGGCGATCAGGTCACGACCGGGTTTGTGGTTGCGGAGATCGAGGCCGCGCAGGACGCCGCTTGAGGAGTACAGGGAATGTCTGACGCACCCGTTCTGCACGACAGGCGCGGCCACGCCTTCTGGATCACGATCAACCGGCCCGACAAACGCAACGCGCTGAATGCGTCGGTGATCGCGGGGATTGTCGATGGCTTTCGCCGCGCCCATGAGGATAACGATGTCCGCGTGATTGTGCTGACCGGCGCTGGCGACAAGGCCTTTTGCGCCGGGGCAGACCTGCAGCCGGGCGCGGGCTTCGCGTTCGATCTCTCCCAGCCCAATCTCGCCTATGCCGACATGCTGCGCACGGCGCAGAACGCCACCAAGCCGACCATCGCGCGTATCAACGGCGTCTGCATGGCGGGCGGCATCGGGCTTCTGTGCATGACCGATATGGCGGTGGCGGCAGACAATGTCGTGTTCGGCCTGCCCGAGGTGAAGGTGGGTGTGTTTCCGATGCAGGTGCTGAGCCTGCTGCAGGCCATCGCGCCGCCGCGCCTGGTGCGCGAATGGTGTTTCACCGGCGAGCCGTTCACGGCAATCGAGGCGAAGGACGCAGGCCTGCTCAATCACGTGGTCCCTGCGGCCGAACTCGATGCCAAGGTCGAATGGCTGGTAGGCCGTCTCACCGACAAATCGCCGACCGCGATCCGCCGCGGCAAGTATGCCATGCGTGCGCTGGCGTCGATGTCGTTCGATCAGGGCATCGCCTACACGGAGTCGCAGATCGCGTTGCTGGCAATGACCCAGGATGCGAAGGAGGGGCTTGCGGCCTTCGCCGAGAAGCGCAAGCCGGTCTGGACCGGGAAGTAAAGCCATGGCCAAGGTCTGGATCGAGGCGGCGCTGAACGGGCCATGGACCCGCGCGAAGCAGCCGGGCATTCCCATCGCGGTGGAGGACATCGTTGCCGACGGCATCGCCTGCGCGGAAGCGGGCGCAGCGATCATCCATGCCCATGCCTATGATGTGACGACCGGCCGTCAGAAAGACGACTGGGAGATTTATGCGCGGATCATCGAGGGTATCCGTGCGAAAGTGGATGTGATCGTTTATCCGACCATCCCGAGTCCGGGGCTTGGACAGGAACAGAACACCAATCGCTTCGGCCATACGCTGGAACTGGCGAAGCGCGGCCTGATCGAATGGGCGGTGATCGATCCTGGCTCCGTGCATATTTCGCGGTTCGACGATCTCGCCCATGGTGGCGTTTACGCGAATCCGCATGAAGACATCATGGAGGGCATGCGCATCGCGCGTGCCCACAATGTCCATCCGAGCTACGCGGTCTATGAGCCGGGCTTTACGCGGCTCGGCGCGGCATTGGCGGCGATTGCGCCGCCGTCGCCGACGCCGATCTATCGCTTCATGTTCTCGGACGAGTTCGCGTGGGGCTTTCCGCCGCGCGAAAAGTATCTCGACATTCATCTCGATCTTTTGGCGGAAACCGCGCCGGGTACGCCCTGGATGATCGCGGGCCTCGGCGTCGATATCACGCCGCTAATTCCGTATACGGTCGCGCGCGGCGGCCATGTGCGCGTCGGTCTTGAGGATGCGAAGTGGGGCTGCAGCGATACGAATGAGGCGCTGGTGAAGGACGCGGTGGCTCGCGTCCGCAAGGCCGGGGGCGAGCCGGCAACGACCGCGGAGGTCAGAGCGGCGCTCCGCGCGATGGATAAG
>CAZQMD010000229.1:0-8170 GCA_964594185.1 uncultured Afipia sp.
TTCCTTCATCACAGAACATGACGGACGGTGGTTATGGGTCCCCGCCTGCGCGGGGACGACCCCGCGAGCGTGGAAACGTCTCCACTCAGTCCTGAATCTTCGAGAAGTCCGCCACCGCGCGGGTCGCTTCGCGGATTTCATTCAGGAGCTTGAGACGGTTCTCGCGAACCCTGGCGTCGTCGTCGTTCACCTTCACCTTGTCGAAGAAGGCATCGACCGCCGGACGCAGCTTGGCCATCGCGCTCATGGCGCTGGCGAAGTCTTCCCTGGCGACAGCAGCCCCCGCCTCGGTCTTCACCTGCGCGATTGCCGCGGCGAGCGCCTTCTCTTCATCGACCTTGAACAGCGACGTATCCGGCGCACCGTCAAACTTGCGCTTATCCTTCTTCTCCTCGATGGCCAAAATATTGCTCGCACGCTTGGTGCCCGCGAGCAGGTTCTTGCCGTCGTCGCTGTCGAGGAACTTGCCGAGCGCCTCGACGCGGCGCACGACCATCAACAGATCGTCCTGACCTTCGAGCGCGAACACGGCGTCGACGAGATCATGCCGTGCGCCCTGATCGCGCAACTGAACCTTCAGACGGTCAGCAAAGAAGGCGAGGAGGTCGTCAGTTGCAGAAGTCGAAGCTTGCTCAATTTGCTCTTCGCTGAACTTGTGTACTCGAGGCGTTAGAGCTTTAAACCAAAGCCGCAGTTCATGGTGCAACATAGGTCGAAGCGAGATTCGCAACCGCTGCTCAACTATTAACCTGATGCTACCGAGCGCGGCGCGTCGCAGCGCGAACGGATCCTTTGATCCCGTCGGCGGTTCAAAAATTGCCCAAAAGCCCGCGAGTGTCAGGATTTTGTCCGCCAGCGCCACAGCAATTGCGACCGGATCGGTCGGCACGCGGTCCGCAGGTCCCTGCGGCTTGTAGTGGTCTTCAATCGCGGCGGCGACGGAAGCGTCTTCGCCCTGCGCCAGCGCGTAATAGCGGCCCATCAGGCCCTGCACTTCGGGGAATTCGCCGACGACTTCCGTCAGCAAATCCGCCTTCGCAAGCTGCGCGGCACGCTTGGTCTTCGCGACATCCGCGCCGACGAGAGGCGCGATTTCAGCAGCAAGCTTCTCGATGCGCGCAATACGCTCGGCCTGCGTGCCGAGTTTCTCGTGAAACACGATCTGCGCAAACTTCGGCAGCCGATCCTCAAGCTTGGTCTTGAGGTCCGTCTCGTAGAAAAACTTCGCGTCCGACAGGCGTGCGCGGATCACGCGCTCGTTGCCCGCGACGATGGCCTTGCCGCCATCGGTCGCTTCCACATTCGCGGTCAGAATGAACTTGTTCGCGAGCTTTCCTGTCTTAGGGTCATGAACCACAAAACATTTCTGGTTGTTGCGGATGGTGGCGCGGATCACTTCGCCAGGGATCGACAGGAAGCTCTCGTCGAACGAGCCCATCAGCACCACCGGCCATTCGACCAGTCCCGCCACTTCATCGAGCAGCACCTGATCCTCGACCAGCTCGAAGCCCTGCGCGAAGGCGAGGTTTTTCGCTTCGGTGAGGATGATATCCTTGCGGCGCTCGGGATCGAGCACCACCTTGGCGGCTTCGAGCTTCGCCACATAGTCTTCAAAGCGGCGGACGCTGAATTCGGCAGGCGCCATGAAGCGGTGACCGCGCGTGGTCTGCCCGGCTTCGATCCCGGCGACATCGAACTTCACGATCTCCGGCTCTTCGGTCTCGGGACCGAAGGTCGCGATGATCGAATGCAGCGGACGCACCCAGGTCAGCGCGCCATTCCGCGCGGAGCGTTCGCCCCAGCGCATCTGCTTGGGCCACGGAAAGGTGCGGATGATCAGCGGAATGATTTCGGCGATCACGTCGATGGCGGGACGGCCCGCCTTCTCCATCAGCGCGATATAGAAATCGCCCTTCGGATCGCGCTGAATTTTCGCTTCGTCGAGCGACTTCAATCCGGCGGCTTTCAGGAAGCCCTGCACGGCAGCGTCAGGCGCGCCGACCTTCGGGCCCTTGCGCTCCTGCTTGAGGTCCGGCTGGCGCTGCGGAATGCCGTGCACGGTGAGCGCGAGACGGCGCGGCGTCACGAACGCTTTCGCGCCTTCATAGACGAGGCCCTCGGCGACCAGCTTGTCGGTGACCATCTTGCGCAGGTCATCCGCCGCCTTCGCCTGCATGCGCGCGGGAATTTCTTCGGAGAACAGTTCGAGGAGAAGATCGGGCATCGTCGTTACTCCGCCCTTCCCGCTTCGGTGTGCACCCACGCCTCGCCGCAGGCCTTGGCGAGTTCGCGCACGCGCAGGATGTAGCTCTGCCGCTCGGTGACCGAGATCACGCCGCGCGCATCGAGCAGATTGAACACATGGCTGGCCTTGATGCACTGGTCGTAAGCAGGCAGCGCCATCAGATGCGCCTCGCGCTTGCCGTCTTTCCAACCGGCCTCAAGATATTTCTTGCACGCGCCTTCAGCCATCTTGAACTGCTCGAACAGCATCGCGGTGTCGGAATGCTCAAAATTGTGCCGCGAATATTCCTGCTCGGCCTGCAGGAACACGTCGCCATAGGTCACCTTTTCGGCGCCTTCGCGGCCGTTGAAGTTGAGATCGTAGACGCGATCGACGCCCTGCACATACATCGCAAGACGCTCGAGGCCGTAAGTCAGTTCGCCTGCGACCGGCGCGCATTCCTGACCCGCCACCTGCTGGAAGTAGGTGAACTGCGAGACTTCCATGCCGTCGCACCAGCACTCCCAGCCGAGACCCCATGCGCCGAGCGTCGGGCTTTCCCAGTCGTCCTCGACAAAGCGCACGTCATGCAGCGCGAGATCGACGCCGATGGCTTTCAGCGATTGCAGATAGAGGTCCTGCAAATCCGGCGGCGACGGCTTCAGGATGACCTGAAACTGATAGTAGTGCTGCAGCCGGTTCGGGTTCTCGCCATAGCGGCCGTCTTTCGGGCGGCGCGACGGCTGCACGTAAGCCGCGTTCCAGCGCTTGGGGCCAAGCGCGCGCAATGTGGTCGCCGGATGGAACGTGCCCGCGCCGACTTCCATGTCGTAAGGCTGCAGGATGACGCAGCCATAGTCTGCCCAGAAGCGCTGCAGGGTCAGGATCAGGCCCTGAAACGAGCGCTCGGGACGCATGTGCGGAGGCAGGGAATCCATCGGAAATCTTCAAGCGTTGGAATGGGGGTGATTTGCGCGCGGACCGTATCGGCGCGGGCTAACGGAATCAAGGCGATAGCCCCTTTCCGGTCGGGATTCCTACCGGAATCGGCCAGATTTTAAGGATCTGCCGAAGGCCGGTTTAACCGCGGCATCAGACAGGTTTCCCGCGCGCGGGGTTTGTTAGCAACTGGCCTTTAGCAAAGCGCCATTGCAACCAACGGCCGGATTTCAACCGGCGGTGCTTTTCGGCAGGGACGACAATGATTGCTTTTCAGGTTCTGGTAGCGGCGATCATCATGGGCGCGCTGTGTGTCATGACCATCAACGACGTGCGCCGGCACGGGTGACATCTTCGGCGTCATCCTTCGAGGCTCGCTAACGCTCGCACCTCAGGATGACGGCTCCGCGTCAACGATCCACCACTCGTCATGCCCGGGCTTGTGCCGGGCATCCACGTCTTTTCGATGGTTCAGCTAAGACGTGGATGGCCGGGACATGCCCGGCCATGACAACAGGGGCATCTATTCAAAATCACCTCACCCCGGCCTGTACGTCCCCGTCTCGGGATCGCGGTGCAGTTTCGGCATGCGTTCCTGCTCGGCGGGCTGTGCCTTGCGCGCGGCATCGAGCTCGCGGTTGATGCGGCGGCTTTCGCGCACCGCGAGACGCAGCAGCGCGGCTCCCCCAAGAATGCCGGCGGCAACCAGGATCAACGGCGGCATGGCTTCTCTCCCGTTCTACAATCCATAACGCGCCCAGATCGCGCGCTCTTCCAGCGCCGAAATCAGATCTTCCGAAAATCCCGGAAAGCCGGGAAAACCATGAAGCGCCGCGCCCGCGCCGGGTTTACGACCTGCAATCCCCGACAGGAGTCCGGTGGGCGGCGCGATCACCGGCATCTGCACCTTGTCGCCATAGCGGGAACGCAGCACGGTGCGCAGATCGCCGATGGCGTCGGCAAGGCCGAGCTTCACCGCGCGCTCGCCGGCCCAGTATTCGCCGGTGAACAGATAACTGTCCTCGCCTTTCAGCCGTGCGCCGCGGCTGCTTTTCACCAGAGCAATGAACGTGTCGTGGATCTCGCGCTGGATCGCTTTCAGCCGCGCAACGTCGTCGGGATTTTCGGGCAGGAACGGATCGAGCTGCGCCTTGTTCTCGCCTGACGTGTAGAGCCTGCGCTCGATGCCGACCTTCTTGATGAGGTCGACAAATCCGAACGTGCCGCCGACCACACCGATCGATCCGACGATCGATGATGGATCGCAGAACACTTCGTCGCCCGCACAGGCGATCATGTAGCCGCCCGACGCCGCGACATCCTCCACGAACACCAGCACGCGCAGATTCTTCTCTGCCGCAAGCTGACGGATGCGCTGATAGATCTGGCGCGACTGCACCGGCGAACCGCCCGGCGAATTGATCACCAGCGCAACGGCCCGCGCGCCCTTGGTCGCGAAGGCGCGTTCCAGCAGGCGGGCGACACCGGCCAGCGACATGCCCGGCCGCAGCGGCGTCACCGCGCCGATCACCCCGGACAGGCGCACCACCGGCACCACCGGCTCGCCGCGCAGGCGCGCCGGCAGCAGACGCTTCAATCTCTCGGCAATGTGACTGCCTGAGCCATTCTCGGCCATGGAATGTCCTTCATGTTCACGGTTTATTATTCGGTAACTGGCATCAGGAGCCTACAGCACATTTCCTCATCGTTAAGCACGCCGTTTGTGCCTGAATTTCGTCTAAGCATCTGATTAGGCGATATTTATTCGAAATTTCTCCGGTTCTTCCCCGGAGCGCGACAAGAAACTGGAACGCACTTTGCATTGCAACAACCATGAAGGTTGCAACGGCGCAGCCCCGAAGGTGCAGAAATGAAGATTTACCTCCTGATCTTGCTGATTGGCGCTCTCCTGACCACGATCCACTTCACGCAGGCCCCCGAAAAGGCCCCGAAGCCGGTATCGCAGTAAGCAAACTGCGTATTTCCTGAGCAGCGCGGCGCGCGCTCAGCGCCTCGTGAACGCCAGTGACAGGGCGGACGTTCCGCCAAGAACCGCCGCAGCCTCCGCCCCGCCTTCCCCATTCGGGTCCTGCAGGACCAATCCGGCATGCAGCGCCAGCGGCGCGCGCCCGCCCTTCACCGCGCTGACGATCACACGGATCGCAGCGCCCTGCGGATTGGGGTGAACCGGCATTATGGCGAGACTGCCGAACCCGCGCTCCAGCGCGGCCAGCACCTGCGGCAATCCGTCCGCGCGCCAGATCAGCGTCAGCACGCCACCGGATTTCAGCATCCGGCGCGCGGCATGAATCCATTTCGCCAGCGTATCGGCGGCGGCCATATGCGCGGACTGGCGCGCAGGGTCCGGCGATGCGCGATGACGTTCCGCATCGTTGAACGGCGGATTCATCAGCACCATGTCCGCGCTGTCGGACGGCAAGCCGGCAGCCACAAAAGCGTCCGCGCTCGCGGTGACATCGAACGCCAGCACCTGCGCGGCAATGCCATTTGCCGCAGCATTGTCGCGCGCCAGCGCTGCTGTATTTTCATCGATCTCGATCAGCACCAGATCGAGCCCCGGCACGCGGCGCGCAAGCGCCAGTCCTGCCGTGCCAACCCCCGCACCGAACTCCACCACGCGGTCGCCCGCGCGCGCAGGCACCGCCGCAGCCAAGAGGATCGCGTCGTGGCCCGCCCGATGACCGCGCTTCGGCTGGCGCAGGCGCAACTGTCCGCCGAGGACCATATCCTCGGTCACATCGCCAAAGCCGGTCACGGCGGGCTCAGTCATTGTCCCGCAATTCATGGGCGAGACCTGCATCGGTGAGCAGGCGGCGCGCGGCCAGATTGTCGTCGTCATGAACCAGTATGCGGCGCGGAAGTACGCCCAGTGAGCCATCCATGATGCTCATGTTACTGTCGAGCACGAGATGATGGATATTGGCGCCATCCAGCAGCGCGCCCACCGCCGACACCAGCACCGCATCGTTGGTCCGTACAAGCTCGCGCAAGGCCGCCATCTCCCGTCACATTTGGGCGGGCCTGACCGGCCCGTTTGTCGCTCTTGCCGCATCGCACGGCAGTTTCTATGGTGTTCCAGAGCCTTTCCAGCTTTGAATAAAATCAAAGCCGGGGCTCTCGTTTTTACTTTAACGCGTTTTCTTCACGCGAACCGGTGCCCACTTCGCTTGAAGACGCTTTAAATCCATCCGGAGACCGGACGTGGCGGTTATTGTACCCTTTGAGAGCCATTCGACGCCATCGATAGATCGGCTGGTCGAGCTTGTTGCCTCCGATATGGAACGCGTCAACAGCACGATTCTGTCGCGCACCGGCTCGGAAGTGACGATGATCCCCGAGGTCGCCAACCACCTGATCTCGTCGGGGGGAAAGCGCCTTCGGCCGATGCTGACCTTGGCGATGGCCAACCTCACCGGCTACGCCGGCGACGGCCATATCAAGCTCGCCGCCGCCGTCGAGTTCATGCACACCGCGACACTTCTCCATGACGACGTGGTGGACGAAAGCGAGTTGCGCCGGGGCAAGCTCTCCGCGCGGATGCTCTGGGGCAATGAGGCCAGCGTGCTGGTCGGCGACTTCCTGCTCGGCCAGGCCTTCCGCATGATGGTCGAGGTCGGCTCGCTCCGCGCACTCGACATTCTCTCGTCCGCTGCGGCCACCATCGCCGAAGGCGAAGTGATGCAGCTTGCGGCCGCCAAGAACACTGCCACCACCGAGGACGAATATCTCGCCGTCATACGCGGCAAGACCGCCGAACTGTTCGCAGCGGCTTCCGAGGTCGGCCCGGTGATCGCCAATCGCCCGAAGGCAGAACAGACCGCATCGCGCTCGTTCGGTATGAATCTCGGCATCGCCTTTCAATTGATCGACGACGTTCTCGACTATGGCGGCAAGGCCGCCAAGCTCGGCAAGAATGTCGGCGACGATTTCCGCGAAGGCAAGATCACCCTGCCCGTCGTGCTCGCCTTCCGCCGCGGCAACGATGTCGAACGCGACTTCTGGATCAGGACGCTTGAAAAGGGCGAGATCGGCGATGGCGATCTCGATCACGCCATCGGGCTGATGACCAAGCATCGCGCACTGGAAGATACGATGAGCCGCGCGCAGCATTACGGCGCGATGGCCGTCGATGCGCTGGCGCTGTTCCCATCGTCACCGATGAAGACCGCGCTCGAGCAGGTTGTGGCATTCTGTCTGGCGAGGTCGCACTGATATTTTTCACATGAGGGTCAAATGGCTGGTGTCATAAGGACCACGATCACTTTTTTTCTCGCGAATTATTCGTTCACGTTTCTGATTATCGGACTTCTCTTTTCTGCCGTGGCGATCATGCGGCTGCGCGAGCCTGTCACGCGGGCCTGGGTGGTCGAGAAGCTGCTCGCCTGGTACGTCTTCTTCAGCATCGGCGTCGATAATTTCTACAACTTCGTGATGCACGTCTTTTTCGGCGAGATGTCCGCGCGTTTCATCGGCTGGGCCGACAGCCCGTTTCAGCTTGAAGTGGGAATGGCCAGCCTTGGGTTCGCCGCGGTCGGGCTGCTCGCCGCCTTCCGCAGTTACGACCTGCGGCTTGCATCCATCATCGGTCCCAGCATCTTCACCCTGGGCGCGGCCGTCGGCCACATCCAGCAGATGATCACGGCGCATAACTTCGCGCCCGGAAACGCGGGACTGATTTTCTGGACCGATATTCTGGTTCCGGTGGTTGGATTTGTGCTGCTGTGGCTGCAGCACCGTTATGGCAGGCCCGGAGCGCCGAAATAATCGCCTGCGAAGTTAGCTCAGCACGCCCGCATGCACCCACCATGCGGGATAGGCGCGCGCGATCAGCTGCGCCGCAGCCCGCGCTTCCGCATCGGTTGAAAACACGCCAAAGCATGTCGCGCCCGAGCCGGACATGCGCGCAAGGCGGATGCCGTCGGCTTCGCGCAACCCCTGAAGCACATCGCCGGTCTCCGGCTCGACTTCGGGCGCCGGCTTTTCCAG
>CAZQMD010000230.1:0-8069 GCA_964594185.1 uncultured Afipia sp.
CCAACGTCACCCTCCGCGTTTCGGCCTTGGCGCGAGAAGTCGACCTGGCCAACCAGGAAGTCAGCCGGCGCCTGGTCCTCGGACGGGCACCGGCTCCAGATCAAGAGGCGGTGGTGGCCACTGTCGCAAACGAACAATGGTCCATTGGCGCCGGCAAGGCAAACCCCGCGCGGACCGAACAGCGTCTGGGCAGACGGTACGATCGATTGCACGAGCCCAGTCGAACTCACTTCACCGCCCAGGATCACATGCGCCCCGCTTGCCGACATGAACCGGCGCGGCACATGATTGTCGCGCGCTATGGCACGTTGCCGGTTCAGACGGACGATTGCGGCGGACGTGACCATGTTCAAGCTGATATCCTCACCTCGACCTTTGATCCGATAATCCTGACGGCATGCGGCTGCAGCTGTACTTCAGGCGCCGTCAGGCATTCGCCACTCGCAAGATCGTATTGGAAACCATGATGGGGACAGGTGATGATGCCATTTGCCACCTCGCCATCATGGATCGGAAACCCCAGATGCGCGCAGGCGTTCTGGAAACAGGTGATCGATGCGCCGTTACGCGACACAATGATCTTTTGTCCGCCCAACTCCATCGAGCAGACCGCGCCGTCCGGAAAGTCCAACAAGGTCCCTGCCAAAATCCAGTTGCCTTCTGCGTTCAGTGCAAAGGGGCTGACGAACCGAACGCTGCTCTCCGAACCTCCACCCATTCCCTTCACTTGAATGATCTCGGTAATCTCCGGACAGACGTCTTGCACCGCCTTCTTCACGCCGGCATGAAACGTCAGGGTTGATGCGGGACAGCTATCGCAGGCGCCCTTGAAGCGGACCTCGATGCTTGGCGGGCGCACGCCGACCAGCTCCACGTCACCGCCGTGTGATTTGAGCATCGGCCGGACACTATCCAGCGCCTGCTCCACGCGCTCGTTCAGGCTTGGCTTCAAGAGCTCGTAGCGCCGCAGCAGCGCATAGACGACCTCGTCCTTAGCGGCAGCTTGCATGGCTGCGAGCGCGGCCGGATCCGTTTTCAGTGCGCGGATCAGGCGTCGAAAGGCTTCGGCGTTGAGCGACTCGATCGCCAGTTTGTAGGCCCCAACGACAGATCGCGGCGTCTCATCCCAACTTGCAACGATTGACTCCAAGCGCTCGATATCGCCGACAAGGCCGGCAAGATCATTGCGCGCTGTTGGTGTGAGATCGTTCATGCCAAGTCGCGGCTAACGCGCCCCTTCAACGAAAACGCAGGTTGCGGAACAGATAGGGCTGCAAGCCGCCGCCTATTGCTGCGGCGAAGGGTGACGCGATCCAGGCCGGAGCGCCCATCGCGGCGAGAGCCACGAGGAGGACTGCGGTAATGGCGACGCCGATCGCGATCTGTCGGTAGGCCTTGGCCGGCTCGGCAAAGAGCTTGCCGCGAAAGAACAGGAGGATGGAATTCTGCACCATTGCCCACATGTCTGTTGCCTCATCCGATGAGCGCGAGAACGACAAGGCCAAGCAGAACGCCGGCGATCCCGGCCAATGGCCCATAAAATCCACCGAGCATCGCCGCAAGTTCTCTTCCGAGCACCTTTCCGCCGACGGCGACGCCGCCGACGACACCGCCCGCAACAGAGGCGACCACACCCAGGCAAAGGCTGAGGGCAAAGATCGCCGGTGACAAAGATTCGGTCATTCCAGAAGGCTCCTATCGTTGAAAGTCAGGATTGCATTGGAGAGGCGCGATCCAGCGATGCGCCGAGCTCCATCAGCTCGTGCTCGATCCGCATCATCGCTTCGCCGATGATGCGCACCCTCTCCACATCTCTGTGCTCGGCAAAAATCTCGCGCGCCTCCTTGTAGTACACGAGCGCGGTCGAGAGATTCATGCCGTTGCCGGTCTCGGCACTCTCCGGATGGCCGGGGAGATTCCACAGGCAATTCGCCTTGTTCGATATCGTGTTGGCGTATTCGAGCGGCATCGTCTCGCGCGTGCGGACCTTGAGCGCTTCGTTATAGGCCTCGATCGCGCGGAGATTGTTTTCGAGGACGTGACTGGACGAGACGTATTGCAGTGCATTGCCAAGATTGTTCTGCAGCATCGCGTATTCGACGGGATCATCGACCAGGGTGACGACCTTGAGAGCCTCCTCGAAAGCCTGTACCGCCAATGCCTCTCGCATCTTGCCGCGCTCGTCGGTCATCGGCATGGACAGAAAGGCGGTTGCAAGATTGTTCTGCAGAATGGCGTATTCCTTGGGATGGTTGGCGCGCGTGAAGGTGCGCAGCGCGCGCTGGTAGGCGGCAATCGCATCCGAGATCCGCGCACGCCCAACGCCGGCGAGGCTCTGGACGCATAGACCGAGATTCATCTCTGCTTCGGCGACCTCTTCTTTGAGGCCGAGCTCACTGAGCATGGGAATGATGTCTTCAAAAATATCGCGAGCGCCATCGAGGGCTTCTGTCCCTCGTTCGGGGATGGCCTGCAAAGCGGTTGCCTTCCGCGCGAGAATGCGCGCGCGCAATAAGCGCATCTCCGTCGGACAAATCGTCAAAGCCTTGTCGTAGAGTTCGATCGCGGAGCGGATCTCACTTGGCGATTTGGGGCGAGTCTGCAGCCCCATCGCGATCTCCATGAGCATTTCAGCGCGCTCGACGGCCGTGGCGTCACAGCTTTCCGCAGCCTGCAATGCTGCGTGCACTTGGTCGTTCGTCAGACCTGCAGCCACGGCGTCCCTCCGGACTCGCGCGTCGATTGAAATGGCGACGCGTCATTGATGCGGATCAACTCTAGCAGCGAAGTTTAACGATTGTCTACTCGTTATGCGAATTGTAAACTTAGTTTACAGTTCATAAGCGCGAGCAACAATGAGCGCGCCGTGCGTGCTGGACCATTTTGCTTCGAACTCTGTCTGCGAATGCTCGGGAAAGCCGCTCTGCCGGAAGAAGTCCGGGGCATGAACCACGCGATCGCCGGCCCTGTTACGCACCTTGAGCAGGTAACCGCCGGAGGCCATCTGCCGGACCGGAAGAAGATAAAGGTCACTCTCCCGTCGCAGCAGGATGACGGATTCGAGACGATCGAAGAAACGTGTGTAGACGTCGCGCGAGAGATACAGGGCTCCGTCTTTGATGGAGATTGTGCACGGCATCAGCCGCTCGATGCTTTCGACATTCGGGTCCGGACCAGCTCCTCGATACGGTCAGCGACCTTCGATGCCGCGCCGGACACCGGCTCGGACAGTGTGAGACCAAGGTCGAGTCCTTGCGCTTCGATCAGGAAAACCACGACATCGTCAGGAAACGCGTCGCGAAAGATCGCCTTTCCGGCAAACAGCGCATGATCCCAGCGGAAATCGTGAAGATTGAGCCCTGGCGCATAGCGTTGTGTCAGCTCGCTCCCTGGAACCTCGAAGATCGCACCAGGCACCGATCCGGACTGGCACGCATCGATGACGACCAGCGCGCGACATCCGCGGGCCGCAAACATGGCCGCCATGCCATCCGTTCCGGCGTCGAGCAGGCGAACGAGAGGGTCTCGATCAAGACCTCTGCGCTTGAGCAACTGGAGAACGGCAAGCCCCACGCCATCGTCCGAGCGATTTGGATTTCCACAGGCAACGACGGCAATCATGGCGGAGCTCTACGACAAACCATGGCCTCCTCACGCTAGCACCGGGTGAGGGCTGAGCAAAAGAAAGATACCTTTTTGCCTTTCAGACAGGATGGCAGCTCCCGCATCAAGGCAACGACTTCACCAGAACAATCAGATCCGCCATAGCCTGCAGGACCAGTCCGGTTCGACCGGTACGCTCAGCTCCGGCAATTCGCAGTAGCGGCGGTGCACCTTGTAGTACATGCAGGTTTCGCAGAGTTGCTCGACGCCGCCATGATCAACGGGATAGAGCGTGAAGCCTGCAAGGCGAAGTTTCGATTTCAGATCATGTCCGGCGGTGCGAAGCTCATTCACGAGCTGCTGGACGTCCTTATGGGTGTCTGCCCGTGGAAAGACATCCGTCGCGAGGCCGGAATTCAGCATGGTCACGATCTGGCTGCGCAACTCGTGATCCGTGTCGGCGGTCATCGTCGCTCGCCTTTCAAAGGTTCGATCAAATCCGCCACAATCGGCACCACCAGTCCGGATCGACCGGCACCGAGAGCTCGGGCAGGTCGCACCATTTGCGATGCACGAGGTAGTACATGCACTCCAAACACCGCTGCCTGTCCGGTCCATAGGGATGGTCGAGAAAGCCGCTGATCACCAGCTTGGACTCCAGATCTTTTGGATCGAGTTGGCGCAGCTGCAGCAGGATCTCCGCGAACTCCTTGTCGGTCTCGGGAAATGGCTCAACCTGGGTCTTGAGCCCGTTCGCGAGCATATCCGCAATAGCCTTCAGGATAGCTCCGTTTTCGGACGCCATGTGCGACCCGCCTTTCGACGTAATGGTTTACCTTCCTCCGCTCGGCTGATGTCCAGCCGAACGAAGTCCATTGACGCATTTGAGCACTCATGAGCACTCAGCGACTATCTCAGGCAGTTCTGAAGCGCGCCAGTTCCTCACCCGTCTTGGCATCATGTGCATGCACCGTGCAGACCAGGCAAGAGTCATAGGAACGGCATACATGGCCGACCTCGACGGGATCTCGTGGATCCTTGATGGGCGAGCCGATCAGAGCCTGCTCCATCGGCCCGCGCGTCCCATCGGCTGCCCTCGGTCCGACATTCCAGGTCGTCGGCGCGATGATCTGGTAGTTCTTGATCTTACCGTCCTTGACTTCGATCCAATGGCAGAGAGCGCCCCGGATGGCCTCGGTCGCTCCCCAGCCTCTTCCGTCCCGCTCGCTGGGCTTGATGTACCAGGGGTCATTCAGGCGAAACTCCCGCAGCGCGTGCTCGGCCTGCCGATAGAGCTTGACGCCCTCATGCATGCGAGCGAAATGCCTCAACATCACGCTGGCGCCCCCGAGCTTCTTGTACATGTCGAGCACCAGCGGATCATAATGCTGCCAGGGCTCGCCATGCTTTCCGCCCGCAATCAGCTGGCGCGACAACGGCCCCGCCTCAAGACGGCCGCTTTCGTCGTGGCGCACCGCGGTTGACCAGGAATATTTGCCCGCCATGTCGACTGCGTTTTTCTGTGTCGGCACGGTCTTGCGATCGAACGGGTGCAGGCCGCCGGGCTCATCGTACCAGGCGTGCGCCGTATCCTCGCGGGTAAATTTCTGGTCCATCAGCTTGAACGTATCGCTGTGACCGTCATAGACGCCGCTCTTCATGATGAGGGCCGCATTGCGACCATCGATCGTTGGCTTCTGGTATTTGTCTTCGTGCGGCAGGTATCCCCAGGACACGAAACGCCCATGACCCTGCCCGTATTTGTCCATGCCGCAGTCCATGCTCATGCGCCAGAACATGCCGAGGTCGGAATTGGCATGCTGTGGCTTTTCGTCGAGCCAGGCCATGAAATCGTCGTAGCTCTTGATCTGCTCGTAGCGCTCCAGCGAACAGCCGAGCCAGACTTTTTCCATCCATTCGCGACGAAAATATTCGAGGATCGACCAGGCCCGGGTCACGTCGGTCAACGTGGGCGCACACATCACGCCACCCGGCACCATGTAGCTCGAGTGCGGCCATTGCCCACCCAGAAGGGCATAGATCTCGACGGGCTTGCCGGAAATAGTCACGCCGATTTCGTAGTTGGCCCCTGTGAACGGCGCCCACCGCTTGACGGCCTCTTCATAGTATTTCGAGCCCGAATAGTTTTTGTGGGTATAGTCGATCATGAAGAGCCCGTAGTGATGGCGCGGAAGGCTCTGCAAGCTCTCGACCAACTGGCCGAGGTTTCGGGCCAGGATGGCATTGCGCGGCACTTCGGTCTGCCACGCGGTATCAAGGGCCCACGCCGCACACGTCAGATGCGACGCACCGCAGATGCCGCAGGCGCGCGGCGTGACAACGAGGCCGGCCTGAGGATCCTTGTCGCGCAGGATGATTTCGAACCCGCGAAACAATTCGGCTTGAGTCCAGGCGTCGACAACGACACCGTCCTGAATGTTGACGCGAACGTCGAGGTCGCCTTCGACGCGACCGACGGGCGAAATATCAAGTGTCTGTACTGCGGTTGGCATGAGCGTGCGTCCCTAACGACTGAAAAACGAAAACGATGATCTGCGGGCGGCGAGATGAATCTGTCGTCAGACGACGAAGATGTCTTCCTCGGCCCAGGCGGGAGACGCGGCCTTCGCCGCGGCAGTCAGCTTGATGTAGCCGGACTTGTCGACGCCTTGCGGAAGATCCTTGGGCACGCCCATGAGCGTCTGGGTCTTGAACACGGTGCCCGGCGCAAGGTCGAAGAACGGAAATTCCGGCTCGGTGCAGCCCATGCAGGGCATCCCGGCGCGGGTCTTGGAGGATTGGCGATTCCACAGGATTCGATTGCACGGGGAGTGCGTCATCGGACCCCGGCAGCCGAGATCATAGAACAGGCATCCCTTTCGCTGTCCATATTCGGTGGCTGACACCTTGTAGGCAAAATGCATGTTGCGGGTACAGCCGGTCTGCGTGAAGCTCGTGAAGAACGTCTTCGGGCGCTGAAACTCGTCGAGCGACAGATCGCCGCCTCGCCCGGTCGCTACCGCGACGACAATCTGCGTGATCCAGTCCGGATGCGCCGGACATCCCGGCACATTGATGACCGGCAGGCCCGCCTTCGATTTGTAGCTCGCGCCGAGGTATCCGCCGTGCTGGCGCTTGAGAAATTGCAGGCCCTGGCTCTCGGATGGATTTGGCGCTGTGGCCGGGATGCCGCCCCAGGTGGCGCAGTCACCGATGGCAACCGTATAGCTCGCCACCTTTGCAAGGTCGCTCACCCAGTCCTTCATCGGTCGGCCGGCGAAACGATTCCATTCGCCCGTGCCGTTCGGAGCATTTACGACGGTGCCTTCGAACACGAAAATGTCGAGCGGCATCTGCCCGGATGTCAGCGCGTTTAAAAGCTTCTGAAGGTTTTCGCCAAGCTCGAGGCCGAGCGAGGGGTGCCATAAGACGTTGATGCCGAAATCAGTCACGAGATCGCAGGCGCTTGGCTCCTCGGCATTGAGAAACGACATCGTGTTTCCGGAGCACGCTCCGCCTTGGAGCCAAAGAAGATTAGCCATCATTTCCTCCACCAATGAGACGCACTGAAGCGGCATCTTGATAGAGCGGCAGCAAGTCGCGTGCCGAAGCGTTCGCGGGCCGAAAACATGCAGTAAATTCAGCGATTTCGAACTTCAGCGGCGCGTGTGGGCTGATTGGCTGCCAAGGATTTTCTGCATACTTACTTTGCTATGCATAGATGGTTTTCAAAATGAAGATGCCGTGCGATGCCTCCCGCGCTCTACCAGCATCGCCGAAAGAAAATCTCGGCAAACTGCTTTAAGTCAGAGGCTTATCGAAGCTTCGTGAAGCGGGCCTCACCCGTGGCGATTGCCACACGCGGGACAGTCCACTTCGAGCAGATAGCCATACCAGATGCCCTGGCAGCGGCTGCACCAATGTCCGGTCATCTGCTGCTCGGGCATACCAAGCCGCTTCGACAGCTCGCTCGATCCGAGGTCCCTGAAGGGGGTGTTGGCCCGTGAGGGCGAAACCCGGGACTGCGGAAATCGGACCAGGTTGGTGGGCGGGTAGGGCTCGGAAGAATTCGACTCGGCCATTTGGCGTTCTCACTCTGCCTCATCGAGGCTATATCGCTTGATCTTGTTCGCAAGCCCAACGCGTGACAGCCCGAGTTCGTTCGCCGCCTTGCTCTGGTTCCAGCGGTGTCTGGAAAGAACTTCACTGACCACCTGCTTCTCCAGGCATTCGACCTTTTCCTTCAACGTGCCCCCCTGCACGGAGTAGCCGCCTGGGGCGTTGGGGCGGCGAGGAGGGACGGCCAGGATGGCCGGCGACATGTGCTTGGTGGTCAGGTACTCTCCCTCCTCCGTCAGCGAGACCATGCGACGGATCTCGTTCTCGAGCTCGCGCACATTGCCTGGAAAGTCGGAGCCGACGAGCTTCTCCAGGACGGCCGCCGAAATCCCGGGGCTCTTTCGGGC
>CAZQMD010000231.1:0-8043 GCA_964594185.1 uncultured Afipia sp.
GACGTCGAAGGCGACATCGAAGGTCACGAACATGATCGCGACAAAGATGAAGGCGGTGAGCAGCGACTTCCACCACGTGATCTTGCCGATCACGCCCATGAATCCCGCAATCAGCAGGAAGCTCGCCACATAAAGACCAAGCCACTGCATCGCTAAACAGAACAGCAGCGTCGGCACGAACACCTGCAGCACGCGGCCGAGCTGCGCGCGGGTGACGAAAGTTTCCAGTCCTTCGCTGCGCTTGATCGCAACCGTGACAAGACCGTAAAGCGCGGCGGCGCCGAGAATGACCGAGAGATAAAACGGGAAGTATCCGGCCTGCGGGCCGGTATCGTCCCACGACGCGCCGGTGCGCCAGTTGTCCCAGCCGAGCAGCACGGCGAGCGCGAACAGCAGCGCCATCACCACCATCTCAACCGTGCGGTTGTTGGTGATCGCGGGCGAGTTCTCGTCCGGCGCAGTCGGATCTTCGACGATGATTTCAATGTCCTGAGCCATGCCGGAATCCGTCAGCGCTTTTGAGTGAAAAGAAAAATGGCGCCGCCGCTTGGACGACGGCGCCAGCCTCGATTGCCGAGGCTATTTTGCGACGAAGCCTGCTTCAGTCATGAGCGACTTGTTCAGGGCATCGTCCTCTTCAAGGAATTTGAGCATGTCCTTGCCGTTTAGATAAACGGGCTTCAAGGCCTGCTTCTCCATATATTCCTTGTATTCCGTGGTCTGCGTCACCTTCTTGAACAGGTCGTCGTAGAAGGCGGTCTGCTCTGGCGTCACCTTGCCGGGAAGGAACATCGCGCGCAGCATCAGGTACTGCATGTCGAGGCCTTCTTCCTTGCAAGTCGGGATGTCGTTCCACGACTGCGTTTCGGTGACCTTGGTCTTGTAGGAAATCCGCTCGCTGTCGAACACGCACAGCGCACGCACCTGACCGGCGCGCCAGACTTCGAGATTTTCCGACGGGTTGTTGACGTTGGATTCGGTGTGGTTGCCGACGAGCTGCGTCGCCGCCTCGCCGCCCGACTTGTAAGGCAGGTAGGAGAACTTGGCGCCGGTCTTCTTTTCCATGAAGACGGTCAGCACATGGTCCTCACGCTTCGAGCCGGTGCCGCCCATCTTGAACGGCGAGCTTGAGGCCTTTGCGGCTGCGATGAAGTCCTTCACCGTCTTCGGGCCTGCGGTGTTGTCCCACAGCACGAACTGGTCCATCGCGATCACCGACACCGGCGTCAGTTCGCGCCAGTTGAACGGAATCTTCGCCGACAGCGGCAGCATGTAGATCAGCGAATAGGCGATCAGCACCTTGTTGGGATCGCCATCGCTGCCCTTCATATACATCAGCGCTTCCGCGCCCGACGCGCCGCCCTTCAGCGACACGATGACCGGCTGCTTCATCAGGTTGTTCTTCTGAATCGCGGCCTGCATCATGCGCGCCATCTGGTCGGATGCGCCGCCGGCACCCGCCGCGACCACGATTTCCACCGGCTTGGCCGGCTCCCATGCCATCGCCGGCGTCGCCGCCAGCAGCGCAAGCACACTTGTCGCCCTGATGAGATTCTTCATGCCGTCCTCCCTGTGTTGTTATGAAGCCCGGCTTGTGCCGGACCTTGTCCGTGTTTCCGCTATCCTGCGGATTTTGAATTCAAGTCCGTCACGCCGCCAACGCGGCGTTACGCCACCGCCGCCTTCGCCGGTGCCGCGCTGACGCGACCGGTGAGAACATCCATCGCCGCCAGCACGCCGCCCTTGTTGTGCGGCACCTTGGCGACAGTGAGCGCCATTTCAACACCCGACAGCGTGCCCATCAGCATCAGGTCATTGAAATGACCGAGATGGCCGATGCGGAACACCTTGCCCTTGATCTTGCCGAGGCCGGAGCCGAGCGACATGTCAAAATTTTCAAGCGTGACCTTGCGGAACTGATCGGCGTCATGACCGTCCGGCATCACCACCGCAGTGAGGATCGGCGAATATTCGCGCGGGTCCTGGCACAGATTCTCCAGCCCCCACGCCTCGACCGCAGCGCGGGTCGCGGCCGAATAGCGCTTGTGACGGGCAAACACATTGTCCAGCCCCTCTTCCAGCAGCATCGCGACGGCTTCCTTCAAACCGTAGAGAAGGTTCGTTGCGGGTGTGTAGGACCACGAGCCGGTCTTGTTGGCATTGAGGACCTCATGCCAGTCCCAGTACGAACGGACCGAGGTATTGCTCTTCGAGGCGGCCAGCGCCTTCTCCGAGATCGCATTGAAGCCGAGGCCGGGCGGCAACATCAGGCCCTTCTGCGAACAGCACACCGTGACGTCCACGCCCCAGCCGTCGTGATCGTATTCGACCGAACCGAGGCCAGAGATCGAGTCGACCATGAGCAGCGCCGGATGCTTGGCGTTATCGATGGCCTTGCGAACTTCCTTGATGCGGCTGACGACGCCGGTCGAGGTTTCGCTGTGGACCACCATCACGGCCTTGAAGCTGTGCTGCTTGTCCTTGAGCAGCCGCGCCTCGATATCCTCCGGATTGACGCCGCGGCGCCAGTCGCCGGGCACAAACTCGACCTCGAGCTTCATGCGCTCGGCCAGCGCGCGCCACAGCGTCGCAAACTGGCCGGTCTCGACCATCAGCACCTTGTCGCCGGGCGACAGCGTGTTGACGATGGCGGCTTCCCACGCGCCGGTGCCGGACGAGGGATAGATGATCACCGGGTTCTTGGTCTTGAAGATCTTCTTGGAGCCTTCGATCACATCGAAGCCGAGCTGGGCGAATTCCGGCCCGCGGTGATCGATGGTCGGCATGTCCATCGCGCGCAGCACGCGATCCGGCACATTGGTCGGGCCGGGAATCTGCAGGAAGTGCCGTCCGGTATGGACTGAGGCGTTGGACATCGATCGGCGCTCCCTCAAGATCTTGTTAAATCTTTTGCATGCAAATTTTGTGCAGCGCAAAGAAATTCTTCGGCAGGATTGTATTCAGATTTTCCTTCGTCACAACTTAAAAATCCAGTATCAATGGATTTGCTGCGATCAGGCGGCATGAAGTGGGTATTTCGATACGCCCAACTCCTCCGGAGACTTCGGATTTTGAATAATATTTTGCACGCCAGTTCCCTGGAGGTTGTCGACCCCTCGCCGGCCTCGCTGCACGACGATCTGCTCGGGCAGATCCGGGACTTTATTGTCGAGGGGCATCTCGAACCCGGCAGCCGCATTCCTGAGCGCGAACTGTGCGAACGCTTCGACGTGTCCCGCACGCCACTGCGCGAAGCGCTCAAGGTGCTGGCTTCGGAAGGGCTGATCGAGCTGCTGCCCAATCGCGGCGCGCGGGTGCGGCAGTTTTCCGAACAGGACATCCGCCACCTGTTCGAACTGATCGCGGGGCTCGATGCGCTGGCGGGCCGCGTCGCCTGCGAACGGATTTCGAATGAGGACATCGCCAGCATCGAGCGGATGCATCTGGAAATGTACAGCCACTATATCCGTCAGGAACTGGCCGACTATTTCCGTTTGAACCAGAAGATTCATCAGGCCATCGTGGACGCCGCGGCGAATCCGTTCCTGAGCGCGAACTATGCCAACGCCAATGCGATGATCCGCCGCCTGCGCTACTCGGCAAACCTGCTGCGGCGCGATCGCCTGAGCGACGCCATGCGCGAGCATGAAGCGATGGTCGACGCCCTGCGCCGCCGCAACGGCGAGGAGCTTGGCAAGCTGATGTTCGACCACATGCGCGGCAAATGCGAGGCCGTGTGCGAATATATGCGCGAGCATCAGCCGAGCGGGCGTGCTGCGGATGTGTCCGCGCTGCGCGAAACGACCTGAGCGCGGACGGCCGGTGTTCGACCGGCCTGACAGCGTTTTGATTTCTCGAGGTTCATAATGGCTCAGCAGAAAGCCGTCACCGGAAACGCCACCGCGCATGACAGCGCCCTCGCCGCGCGCCTGTCGCGCGAAGTATCCGGCGACATTCTGTTCAATCCGTTCGATCTCGGGCGCTACGCCACCGACGCATCGTTCTACCAGATCAAGCCGTTCGGCGTGGTCGTTCCGCGCACCATGGACGATGCCCTGCGCGCCATGGCGATTGCCCGCGACGATGGGCGCATTGTCACCCCGCGCGGCGGCGGCACCTCGCAATGCGGCCAGACCATCAACAACGGTATTGTCATCGACGGCTCGAAATACCTGAACAAGATTATTTCGCTCGATGTCGAGAAGCGCACCTGCGTGGTCGAGCCCGGCATCGTGCTCGACGATCTCAACCGGCAACTGAAGAAGCATGGCCTCTGGTTTCCGGTCGATGTCTCGACCGCGTCGCGCGCCACCATCGGCGGCATGGCGGGCAACAATTCCTGCGGCGGACGTTCGCTGCGATACGGCACCATGCGCGACAACACCATTTCGATGGATGCCGCGCTGGCCGACGGCACGCTTTTACATTTCGGCGAGATGCCGCGCGACACCGCGTGGCAGAACGTTCAGCAGCCGGGCCGCGATCTGTTCCGCGACATGCTCGCGCTTGGCGAACGCGAGGCAGCGGAAATCGCAACGCAATTCCCCCACGTCCAGCGCCGCGTCGGCGGCTACAATCTCGACGCGCTGACGCCGCAACGCATCAACAACATGGCGCATCTCCTGGTCGGCTCCGAAGGCACGCTTGCTTTCACCACGCGCGTCGAACTCAAGCTGTGGCCGCTGATCGGCTCGAAGGTCTTCGGCGTCTGCCATTTCGGCAGCTTCTATGAGGCGATGGACGCCACCCAGCATCTGGTGAAACTCAAGCCGATCGCGGTCGAACTGGTCGACAGCACCATGATCGCGCTCGGCCGCGACATCGCCATGTTCCGCCCCACCATCGAAGCGGTGGTGAAGGGCGAGCCGGAAGCCCTGCTGGTGGTCGAATTCGCGGAAGCCGATCAAGCCGCCAATCTCGCCAAACTGAAAGAGCTTGGCGAGTTGATGGGCGATCTTGGTTTCGGATGGGATCAACCGAAGCGCAAATGGGGCGGCGTGGTCGATGTGGTCGAACCCGCGATGCAGGCGGCGATCACCGATTTCCGCACCTCCGGCCTCAACGTGATGATGTCGATGAAGCAGGAGGGCAAACCTGTATCCTTCGTGGAGGACTGCGCGGTCCCGCTGCCGCACCTCGCCGACTACACCGAGCGGCTCAACAAGGTCTTCGAGAAGCACGGCACGCGCGGCACCATGTATGCCCATGCCTCCGAAGGCTGCCTGCATGTGCGTCCCGTGCTCAATCTCAAGCTCGACAAGGACGTCAAGGCGATGCGCGCCATCGCCGAGGAAGCCTTCGCGATGGTCCGCGAATATAAAGGCTCGCACTCCGGCGAACATGGCGACGGCCTCGTCCGCTCTGAATTTCACGCCCAGATGTTCGGCGAGCGGATCGTTCATGCCTTCGAGGAGGTGAAGGAGCGATTCGATCCGGACGATACGCTCAATCCCGGCAAGATCGTGCATCCGCCGAAGATGGATGACCGATCCCTGTTCCGTTATGCGCCCGGCTACAAGGTCGAGGACATCACAACGGTGATGGACTGGTCGGCCTATCCCGGCGCCGCGGGCGGCTTCCAGGGCGCGGTCGAGATGTGCAACAACAACGGCGCCTGCCGCAAGCTCGAGGGCGGCGTGATGTGCCCGTCTTATCGCGCCACACGCAACGAGAAGGACGTCACGCGCGGGCGTGCGAACACACTGCGTCTCGCGATCTCCGGTCAGCTCGGACCTGATGCGCTGTCATCGGATTCCATGATGGAGACGATGAAGCTGTGCGTCTCCTGCAAAGCCTGCCGCCACGAATGCCCGACCGGCGTCGACATGGCGAAGATGAAGATCGAGGTGCTGGCCGCGCGCGCCGCCAAGCATGGCCTGACGCTGCGTGACCGTCTGGTCGGCTACCTGCCGCATTATGCAGCGCTGGCCTCGCGGTTTCCGTGGTTGGCCAACCTGCGCAACCGAAGCGCGCTGCTGCGCTCGCTGTTTGAAAGTGTCGCGGGCATCAGCGCCAAGCGCGACCTGCCTGAATTCCGCAGCGACGTGTTTGCGCCGGGTGGCATCGCTTTCGGCCCGGAGAGCGGCCGCGAGGTCGTGCTGTTCGCCGACACGTTCAATCGTGCCTATGAACGCGAAAATCTGGATGCCGCGCTGCGCGTCCTTGTCGATGGCGGCTATCGCGTTCACCTGCCTCGCGCGCTCGATGGCGGACGGCCATTGTGTTGCGGCCGCACCTTCCTCTCGGCGGGACTTGTCGACAACGCGAAGGCCGAACTCAGGCGCGTGGTGGAAACGCTGATCCCGTTCGCCGAACGCGGCGTGCCCATCGTCGGCCTCGAACCAAGCTGTCTTCTCACGCTGCGCGACGAACTGCTGTCGCTCCGCTCCGACAGTGACGCGAAAAAAGTCAGCGCCCATGCGCTGCTGTTCGAGGAATTCCTGGTGCGCGAGGCCGAAACCGGTCAGCTCAAGCTGCCGCTCGGCGCCATCGACAAGAGCGCACATGTGCACGGCCATTGCCATCAGAAATCATTCGGAGCGTTCGCGCCGGTGGAGAAAATCCTGCGGCTGGTGCCGGGCCTGAAGGTCGAGACAATCGAGTCGAGCTGCTGCGGCATGGCGGGCGCGTTCGGCTATGGCGCGGACACCTACGACGTGTCGATCGAGATGGCGGAAGCGTCGCTGCTGCCAGCCGTGCGCAAGGCCGCCGATGACGCGCTGATCGTCGCCGACGGCACCTCCTGTCGCCATCAGATCAAGGACGGATCGGGGCGCGGCGCGTTGCATGTCGCGCAGGTGCTGGCGATGAGCCTGAACAACAATCGAACCGGCGTACCGGCCGAAAGCGGGAGACACCGCTAAGCCAAAACACGAAAACAAGGGGAGAACACCAATGAGAATGAGCGCACTTCTCGGATTGATTGCCGCAACCTCTGTTTCCACCGTTTCGATTCAAACCATTTCCACGCAAGCCATGGCCGCAGAGGAACAAGTGCTGAAAGAACTTATCCCGACCGGCAAGCTGCGTGTCGGCCTTGCCTATGCCCCGTCACCCACGCCCATCTTCGTCGCCAAGGACGGCACCAATGTCAGCGGCCCTGCTTTCGACCTCGGCAATGCGCTGGCCAAAAAGCTCGGCGTCCCGGTCGAACTTCATGTGACTGCCACGACGAACGAACTCACCGAAGCAGGCAGCGCAGGCACCATCGATATCGGCTTCATGCCCGCCGACGAAGCGCGCAAGCAGAAGCTGGATTTCAGCCCGCCTTATTTCGTGATCGAAAGCACGTTCCTGACCACCGCCGCCTCCGGCATCAAATCGATGAACGAGATCGACAGACCCGGCATCAAGGTTGTCGGGATCGACGGCTCGACCACCATGCGGGCGGCCACCCGCACGCTGAAACAGGCCACCGTCACACCGGCGAAATCGGTGGACGAGGCCATGGCCATGATGAAAGCGGGCGATGTGCAGGGTTTTGCCCTGACCCACGACGCCCTGCCGAAACTGCAGAAGCAACTCCCCGGCTCGGTCATTCTGGACGGCGCGTTCCAGACGGTGGGCGTAGCCATCGGCATCCAGAAGAACAAACCGGCGGCTCTCGCCTATGTGAAGGCCTTCGTCGATGAGGCCAAAAAGGACGGCACGGTCCGCAAGGCTTTCGACAGCGCGGGCCTGCAGTCCCTGTCGATTGCGCCCTAAGCGATTTTCGCGAACCAGACATCACCGGCACGAGGCTTGATCGCTGTCCAGCCCCGTGCTCAAAGACCGGGAATTATTCCCCTTGAAGGACCCATCATGACCATTTTGACGCTCGACGTTGCCCGCAAGATTTCCGATGCCGCCCTCGCCAAGTGCCGGGAACTGAAGCTGAAGCCGATGGCGATTGCGATCCTTGACGCGCGCGGCACGCTCAAGACCTTCGTGGCGGAAGACAATACCAGCCTGCTGCGCGGCGAAGTCGCTCACGGCAAGGCCTATGGCGCGCTGGCGCTGGGCATGGGTTCGCGCGCGATCTTCAAGCGCGCCAATGAGCAGCCC
>CAZQMD010000232.1:0-8005 GCA_964594185.1 uncultured Afipia sp.
ATCTGGCAGCAGGAAGAGGGCTCCTACGGCAAGCTCGAAGGCGTGTTCCTGATCGGGCAGGGCATGTGTGGCCCGACCATGATGGCTTATGGCAACGAGGCCGACAAAAAGAAATATCTGCCGCCGCTCGCCGCTGGCGAACATGTCTGGTGCCAGTTGTTCTCCGAGCCTTCGGCAGGGTCCGACGTCGCTGGTCTGCGCACCCGCGCTGAAAAGAAGGGCGATGACTGGATCATCAACGGCCAGAAGGTCTGGACCACCGGCGCGCATTTCTCCGACTACGGCATCGTGATCACGCGCACCGATCCGACCCAGCCCAAGCACAAGGGCCTGACCATGTTCTGGCTCGACATGAAGTCGCCGGGCGTCGTGGTCAAGCCGATCAAGCAGGCCAACGGCCAGTCGGAATTCAACGAGGTCTATTTCACCGACGTGAAAATTCCGGACTCCCAGCGGCTCGGCAAGGTCGGCGACGGCTGGAATGTCTCGCTCACCACGCTGATGAACGAGCGCATGTCGATCGGCGCGCGCCAGTCCACCGGCTTTCCCGAACTGTTCGCCTTCTGCAACGATCTGATGCTCGAAGATGGCCCCGCCATCGACGACAAGAACGTGCGCTCGAAGCTTGCGAACTGGGCGGTCAAGGCCAGCGGACTGAAATACACCAGCTACCGTTCGATCTCGGCGCTGTCGCGCGGCGAGCGTCCGGGTCCGGAAAATTCCATCGGCAAGCTCGTGGCCGGTACCATGCTGCAGGACATTGCAACCTTCGCGATGGATCTTCAGGGCGCCTCCGGCGTGCTCACCGATGCGGATAGTCCATCTGTCGGCGGTCAGTTCCAGTCGATCCTGCTGCGCTCGCCGTCTGACCGCATAGCAGGTGGTACGGATGAAATCCTGCGCAACATCATCGCCGAACGCGTGCTAGGCTTGCCGGGTGACATCCGCGTTGACAAGGACGTGCCCTTCAACGCGATCCCGACCAAAGGACGTTGAGCACCATGCTGGCACAGCCCGATAGCAGCGACATCGGTGTCGTGGAAAAACTTCTGGCCGCGCGGTATTCCTGCCGCGCGTTCAAACCGGACCCGGTGCCGCGCGCGACCATTGAGCGCGTGCTGGCAGCGGCGCAGAAAACCGCGTCATGGTGCAACAGCCAGCCGTGGCAGGTGACCATCTTCTCCGGCGAAGCGGTGAAGGCGTTCGGCGAGGCAATGTACAAGGCGGCGAGCGAGCGCGCGCCGCCGGTCACCGATTTCGACTTTCCGCGCGAGTACAAGGGGGTCTATCTGGACCGCCGCCGCGAAAGCGGATTTCAGCTTTACAACGCGCTCGGTATCCCGCGCGGCGACAAGGCCGGCTACAACAAGCAGATGCTGGAGAACTTCCGCTTCTTCGGTGCGCCGCATGTGGCGATCATCACCAGCGACGAAGCGCTCGGCACCTACGGCGCCATCGATTGCGGCGGCTATGTCAGCAATTTCATGCTGGCGGCGCAGGCCATTGGTCTAGCGACCATTCCGCAGGCGGCACTCGCCGGACACGCGGAAATTGTGCGCAAACATATTGGCGCTGGCGACGACCGTCGCGTGGTGTGCGGTATTTCATTCGGCTATGCCGATGAAGCGCATCTCGCGAACAGCTATCGCACTAACCGCGCGGGCATTCCCGAGGCAGCAGCGTTTATCGATTAGGGATAAAGAGACCGGTTATGGCGGAGATGAACGCGACGGACGATGCTGCGGCAACGGAGCGGGTCCGCCGCGTTGTCACCCGTTATGCGACCGCCTGGGCCGCTGGTGACTTTCCAACCATCCGCGACTGCTATCACGAGCAGTTCACCCTCTACTATGCGGGCAACAATCCGCTCTCCGGCGTGCACAAAGGCAAGGCGGCCTGTCTCGCGGTGCTGGAAGAATTCCGCAAGCGCACCCGCCGCAAGCTGCTCAGTGTCGATCATGTCATGGCGAGCCCTGAGCGCGGCGCGGTGTTGGCGCGCGAGCAGCTCAGCCATGACGGCAAGACCACGGACGTGCAGCGCCTGCTGGTGTATTCAATCCTCGATGACCGGCTCCATGAATGCTGGGTCTACGATCAGGATCAGGCCCTGATCGATCGTCTGTTATCGTAAGGAAGATCCATGACTGAACAGCCGTTGCCGAAGAAGTTTGTCGATGTTCTCGGCCGTCGCATGGCCTATCACGAGCGCGGCGACGGCGCGCCGATCCTGTTCCTGCATGGCAACCCGACCTCATCCTATCTCTGGCGCGATGTCATACCCGGGCTTGAAGGACAGGGACGCCTGATCGCGCCGGATCTGATCGGCATGGGCGATTCCGACAAGCTGCCAGACGTGAAGCCGGATACCTATCGCTTCACCACCCATCGCGATCATCTGTGGGCTTTCATCGATAAGGTCATTGGCCCGAATGAAAAAGTGCTGCTGGTGATTCACGACTGGGGCTCGGCGCTTGGGTTCGACTGGGCCAACCAGCATCGCGATCGCGTGCGCGGCATCGCCTATATGGAAGGCATCGTGCGGCCGGTCGCAGGCTGGGACGAGTGGAGCGAGGCGGCGACGCCGGTGTTCCAGGGCTTCCGCTCCGACAAGGGCGAGCAGATGATTATCGAGCGCAATCTGTTCATCGAGCGCGTGCTGCCGGGCTCGGTGCTGCGCAAGCTGAGCGATGCGGAAATGGCTGAGTATCGCAAGCCGTTCCTCAAGCCGGAAGATCGCTGGCCGACACTGACATGGCCGCGCCAGATTCCGATCGGCGGCGAGCCTGCGGATGTGACCGCCATTGTCGATGCCTATGCCAAATGGATGGCGGAGAACGATCTGCCGAAATTGTTCGTGAATGCCGACCCCGGCGCGATCCTGATCGGCAAGGTCCGGGAGTTTTGCCGCGGCTGGAAGAACCAGACCGAGGTGACCGTGCCCGGCAGTCACTTCATTCAGGAAGATTCCGGCCCGGTCATCGGCCGCGCGATTGCCGACTGGATCAGGGATAAGAGGGTTTAGGTTTTCACCGTCACATGTTCCTCATACTGAGGAAGATCGTCGGTGATAGTGAACCACGGCGCTTTCGAAGCGACGAAAATATGCGCGCTCGGGCGGATCGAAGGTGCATCCACGAGCGTACCCATCGCGACATGGACATATTCGCCATCGCGCACCACGGAATAGAGCAACGAGCCGCAAGCCTTGCAATGTGCATCGTGACCGGTGTCATCGCCGAATATCAGCAGGCTGTCGCGGCCGTCCGTCACGTCGAATTTGCCACGCTCGATCCCCGCAAAGGGTTTGAAGGCCGAGCCGGTGGTCCGGCGGCAGTTCGAGCAATGGCAGTTCATGGCATAGCGGAACGCGTCCGCCACCGCGTAATGCACCGCGCCGCAGAAGCACTTGCCGGCAAGCTGCCGTGGGCTGGACATGTCCGTCACCCTTTCCTCCAGTCTCCGGCCGGAATCAGCGATTTGATTCGCGCTGCGCTTGTCGCCCGGTTCCATCTCTAACATTAGATGAATACGAAGTTGAACCGGAGCGCTTGGTTAACCCTGCGTTAGGATTTTGCATTGCATCTTCCCTGAATGAAGTGGCGCATGATTTTTTCGCCAAGCCGCCCATACTGGCGGATCATGTGCTGGGGAGATTTTCAATGTTGTCCAGCCGCGAAGCCTTTGAGAACGATGCCTGCCCGGTGGGTGAGGATATGCTCGGAAGCCTGTACCGCGCGAGCGAACATGGCCTTCCTCAGCTGGTGGAATCGGTGTCCGCCGATGTCAGAGCCATGCTGGCGCTGTTCTGCTACAAGCGGGCGCACCTGCACGGCATGAGCCTTGCGATTGCCGCCACCTGCACAGAGCGGGATCTGGTGGAGCAGGGCGGAATTGTAGGATCGACACTGTTCGCGATGTCGCGGGAAGCGCCATCGTCACAGTCGATCTCTGCAGCCGGCAGCCGTCGCAGCATCACGCTCTCGACAAAGCCGCTCAGCACCTTCGCTCCGATCGTCGATGAAATCGACGACGAAGACTTTGCTGCGGTTCCTGCTTAAGAAGCGGCTGCTGTTTTCTTCAGGCCCGGCGAGGGCGTAAAAACCTCGCCTGATCTGTGCGCTCCATCAGCTCTGGTGCGGCCCGCGCATCATTTTCAGCGCGTCCTCGACATGCCGCCATTCCTTGGCCTGCTCGGTCTTGCCGTGTTCCTCACATTCGACCGCGCGCTGCGCCGCCTTGGCGATGGCCTGAGGGCCATGCATTTCCAGCAACTGCCGGGCGTAGCCGTGAATTTCCATTTCCCGCATGGCGTCTGCTCCCGCGTTCAAGGTCATTGAACGTAAGACGCCCGACGCCGTGAATTCGTTCCGCGCTAATAGCTCTCGATGATGGAACCGGGCGGAAGTTCCCCGAGGTTGAATCGCCGCCGCGCCATCAGGCATTCCGGATCACCGGGCATGCAGGTCCGGCACACTTCAGGCCGCACATCGTAAATTCCGCACGCGGTCGAGGTTCCGATTTTGCCGGTCAGCGCCGTGCAGCGGTCGCCGTCGCAGCGCATTCCGGACAGGCGGTCATTGACGAACTTTTCAGGGATCAGGTCGAGCGCGTCGTCGTCTTCGATGGTGAAGCGCGGCCAGTTGCTCGAATATGAACAGCAGGCGCCGCAGCTCTGGCAGGGGCTATCTGCTGCCATTGACGTGCCCTTTGTCGTACCCTTGCCTCTGCCTGCGCATCTCCTGCATGTTCTTCATCCACTTCACCCGCAGGACCGCGCGGCGCTCGGGATATTTTTCATCGAGGAATGTGGTCTGCGCGATCCGTTCGATGCGGAAGCTGCGAAAATCCTTGCGCAGTTCGCACCAGCCCGCGAGATGCAGCACCGTTTCCAGATAGCCGATGGCGATCGGCCAGATCGTGCGCTTGGTATCTCGGCCCTGCTCGTCACGATAGTGCAGCAGGATCTTCTTGCTGGCGTAGATATGCGCGCGCAATAGCGTCATGTCGATTGTATACGGCGCGGCGTCCCATTTCGGCGGAGTCCGGCTGGCGGGTTCGAGCGCCAGCGGTTGCAACCGCTCGGGGATGGTGTCGACGATCTTGGCGATCAGGTCCTGCGCTGCTTTCGCCAGTACCGGATCGGCCCGTCCTGCCACCCATTGCGCGCCCAGCACCGCCGCCTCGATCTCGTCGGGTGTCAGCATCAGCGGCGGCATGTCGAACCCTTTTTCCAGCACATAGCCGGTGCCGGCCTCGCCCCGGATCGGAACGCGCTGGCCGATCAGGGTGGCGATATCCCGGTAGATCGTCCGTTTGGAGGTTTCCAGCTCAACGGCGATGGCCTCGGCGGTCAGCGGTTTGCGGGTGCGCCGGAGCACCTGGATGATCTGAAACAGCCGGTCGGCGCGCCGCATTCTTCGGTCTCTGGTGGTTGCTGCTGCCAGTATGGTGGCAGCAGGGGGTAGCTACAAACAGGCATCTTTTCAACGCGCAAAAGGATGCTGCCATGATCACCCTCTATGGATTCGGCCCCGGTTTCGGCCTCCCGGAAATCAGCCCCTATGTCACCAAAGCCGAAGTCCAGCTCAAAATGGCGGGGCTGGACTACGTCAAGCAACGGACGATGCCGGATACATCGCCCAAGGGGCAATTGCCCTATATTGACGACGGCGATGCGCGGGTGGCCGATTCCACTTTCATTCGCCGGCATATCGAGCAGAAGCATGGCTTCGATTTCGATGCCGCCCTCGACGAGCGCCAGCGCGCCGAAGCCTGGGCCATCGAGCGGATGATCGAAAATCATTTCAACTGGGCGTTTGTCTATACGCGCTGGATGATGCCGGAGAATTTCGCGAAGGGGCCTGCGCATTTCTTCGATGGCGCCCCCGAACATATTCGCGATGCGCTGCGTGAGGATGTCCTGCGCCGGGTCGGCGAGAACATGCGGATCGGAGGGCTGGCGCGCCACACGCCGCAGGAAATCACCGAACTTGGCACCCGCTCGCTCTCTGCGCTGTCGATGCTGCTGGGCTGGAAGCCTTATCTGATGGGTGACAAGCCCTGCGGGACCGATGCGATCGCCTTCTCGTCACTGGCGGGGCTGATGACGCCGTTCTTCGAGTCGCCGCTGCGCGAGCGTGCGCTCGAATTCTCCAACCTTGTCGCCTATGTGGACCGGATGATGACGCGTTATTATCCGGAGCATGACTGGCAGCGCATGCAGGCCGCGGCGTAAAAGCTGACGTTGTTATCGTCTCGGTCTTCTTAACCTCTCCCCGTTTTTACGGGGAGAGGGAGCGCATTGCGCTCTATCGCTTGTGCTCGCGATTTCTTTTATGAAACGATCAACCGCGACTTCAACAACGCCACCTCGGCCTCAAGCTCCGCGATCCGCTCATCGCGGGCGGCAACCGCTGCAGAGACATCGGCGGCATCGAATCTCAATGGAATGTGCTGCGGGCAGTTGCTGTCCCACGCCTTGATCTTGAAAATGATGGTCTGCTCGGGCCGCGCCTTGTAGTCCTTCGGCATCAGCGCATCCGTCAGTGCCGGATCGTCCTCGATCACGCGGGCCTCGCCCCAGATCTTGATACGGCGGCGGTTCACGTAGTCGATCAGGAAAATATACGCCTTCGGATTCTCGCTGAGATTGCCCTGGGTGATGTATTGGCGGTTTCCCTTGTAATCGGCGAAGGCCAGCGTGGTCTTGTCGAGAATCTTGATGAAGCCCGCCGGTCCGCCGCGATGCTGGATATAGGGCTGTCCGTCCGCGGTCGCCGTCGCCAGGAAGAAACTGGTCTGCTCGCCGATAAAGGCCGCCAGCGCCTGATCGATTTCGGTGCGCCAGCCGCCGCCGTCTTCCATATGGGCATAGCCTGCCCGCGATCCCTTGCGGGTCTGAATGGCTTTCACAGCGGGCGTGAACGCGACATCGCTGGAGACTGCAACTTCCTTGTTCATCTCACACCTCTTTCATCCGTTCGGATAAAGCGCCGGTGTCGTCCGAAGATGGAGTGAAGCAGGCCGGGACGACGTCCGGCCGCTTCGGTCATGCATGTCATGCGGCCGCGCGAGGCGCAGACACTGCCGGGAAGTCGATATCGGTTGCCAGCGCTTCGTTGAGATAATTCGTAAAGGTGTTGAGCGCGACATGGGCGACGATCTCGATGATCTGTGCATCGGTGTATCCCGCCTGCTGAACATCGTGAACCGCGCCGGCATCCACATGGCCGCGCTTTTGGGTCAACAGAACCGCAAAGCGAACCGCGGCATCTGCCTTGGCGTCGGTCGACCCTCCCTCGCGATTGGTCAGAATTTCCTCATCGCTGAGTTTTGGGAGGTTCTTGCCGAGATAGGTGTGGGCCGCGAGGCAATAGTTGCAGCCGTTCACTTCAGCAACGGCGAGCGCGATCCGGTTGCGGGTCTTCAGATCGAGAGCACCCTTGCCAAGGGCGCCATGCAGGCCGAGGAAACCTTCGAGCCCGGCCGGGCTGACACCGATCAGCCGGAACAGGTTTGGCACGGTACCGAGTTGCTTCTGGACCGCATCGAGCAGCGGCTGCGACGCGCCGGGAGAAGCTGCGACGGAGGGCGGAATCGAGATCAGGGACATGGGGTCATCCTTTCGGGGTGTTTGGGCCGATCGCCCGGCCGCCCCCGACATATGTGGCATGTCACAGTTCGTAACAATTTCAGTAATTGACAGTTTATCATTGCAGGATATGAAATAATGCCATGGATCGGATCGACGCCATGCGCGCCTTTATTTCTGTCGCGGACCTGCAGGGGTTCGCCCCTACCGCGCGCAAGCTTGGCCTGTCGGCGTCTGCGGTGACGCGGCTGATCGCGAGTCTGGAAAATCATCTCGGCGCGCGGCTGCTCCAGCGCACGACGCGCTCGGTGACGCTGACCGATGTCGGGGCGCGTTATCTGGGACGCGCGCGGCGGATTCTCGGCGATCTCGAGGAGGGGGGAGACTCGGGTCAGGCTGGACGCGGCGGGCCTC
>CAZQMD010000233.1:0-7967 GCA_964594185.1 uncultured Afipia sp.
GTGCTGACCCATACCGCGCCGACCGGGCCGTATCGCGGCGCCGGACGGCCGGAAGCGGTGTTCATTGTCGAACGGCTGATGGATGCGGCCGCGCGGCAGATCGGAATGGACCCGCGCCAGATCCGCAAGGTGAATTACATCAAGCCTGCGCAGCTTCCCTACACCAACGCTGTTGGCCAAGTGTATGACAGCGGTGCCTTCGCGCACATGATGGAACGGGCCTCGAAGCTGTCCGACTGGGATGGCTTTGCTGCGCGAAAAAAGGCCGCGAAGAAGAAGGGCCTGCTCTATGGCCGCGGCCTGACGAGTTACATCGAATGGACCGGCGGGCGTGTGCATACCGAGAAGGTGACGCTGCATGCGACAGCGGAAGGCCGCGTCATCCTGCAGTCAGGCACGCAGGCGATGGGGCAGGGGCTGCAGACCAGCTACTCGCAGATGGTGGCGGCAGCGCTCGGCATTCCGGTCGATCGCATCGATGTGATTCAGGGCGACACTGACAAGGCAACCGGTGGTGGCAGCGTCGGTTCGCGCTCGCTGTTCGTGGGAGGTACCGCGGCGGTCGTATCGGCAGGCGACCTCATTCAGAAGGCGCGCGAGAAGGCGTCGCATGCGCTCGAAGCGTCTGTCGGCGATATCGAGTATGGCGACGGCTTCCTGACCGTGGTCGGCACCGACCGGCGCATCAGCCTGTTCGATCTGGCAAAGGACGAGAAAGACGCGCGTCTCACCGTCGACAGCCAGGGCGATGTGGACGGTCCGACATGGCCGAACGGCACGCATATCTGCGAGGTCGAGATCGATCCGGACACGGGTATCACCCGCGTGGTGCGCTACACCACCGTGGATGATGTCGGCGTCGCCATCAATCCGATGCTGGTCACGGGACAGGTGCACGGCGGTGTGGCGCAGGGCATCGGTCAGGCGCTGTACGAAGGCGTGGTCTACGATTCATCCGGGCAATTGCTGACCGCCAGCTATCAGGATTATTGCATCCCGCGCGCCAGCGATATGCCGCACATCGACGTCACGCTCGATGATTCCGCGCCATGCAAGACCAATCCGCTCGGCGCAAAGGGCTGCGGCGAGTCCGGCGCGATCGGGGGCCCGCCCTGTATCGTCAACGGTGTGATGGATGCGCTGAGCGAGCTTGGTATTACGTCACTGCAAACGCCGCTGACGCCGGTCAAGATCTGGGATGCGATCCGCGCCGCGAAGACCACAAAGGCGGCGTGAGAGACCGCTGTCATTGCGAAGAGCACCCGGAGCAGCGCTTCGCGCTGTCCGGACACAGGTTCCGCGACGAAGCAATCCTGCCTCTCATGGATTGCTTCGCTTCGCTCGCAATGACGATTGGATAGAGGCGGCTTATCCGCTCTTGCCTTCGGTGCCCAGTTCACCCAGCGTCGCCCACAGCGTCTTCGCGATCTTGCGAAGATGTGCGGGTGACTTGCTGAGCAGCTGTTCAGTATCCCAGGTCTGTCCGGCAATGCGCAATGCACCGATCGTGCTCATGGCGAGCAGCCGTATCCGCAATGGATCGGCTTTGCTCTTGGCGCGGGCAGTCAGGGCTTCCACCAGTTTCTGTTCAAGCTTGGCGTATTTCAGATGATCTCGGGCGCGCAGCGCCGGTGTTCCATGTATCAGCCTGCCGATGGCGAGCGATTGCGGATTGACGGCTGAAAGGATGGTGGAGATGAGCGCTTCTTCCACCACGCGCGCCATGGGCTCCTTGGCCGGACGGGCGGCCACCGCGGCCAGAAGCGTCTCCGCGAATTCGTCCTGCCAGGCCGTCACCACATCTTCCTTGGTAGGGAAGTAGTCGAAGAAGCCGCGTTTCGACACGTCCGCCATCTCGGCGATCTGGTCGATGGTGGTGGCCTCGAAGCCCTGCTCGATAAACAAGGTCAGCGCTGCCTGCGAAATGCGCTCGCGAGTCTGGCGGCGCTTACGTTCGCGCAGTCCTTCCTTGGCTTTGCCAGTGTTCTTGTCAGAAACGCGCATTGTAGTCCTGGTGGCGGAGCGTTGCTCCGCAGATACATCACCCGCGGCATCGTGAAGCAAGGGCTTTTGCGCTGCTGCGGGGAATGCATTGGATCATGCCTCGACGGAGGCAGGATCGGGTGTGCGGCGCAGCGTGCTGAGCGGTTGGCGCCGGGTGACTCTGTAAACAGCAGCGGGCGGAAGATTGCGAACGGTTCCGCCGACACGCACGGCTTTCAATCCGAGCCGGTCGAGGATCGGTCGCGGCACCGGGCATCGCGGTCCATAAGTGAATTGATAGAGCGCGCCCGCGGGCCGCAACACGCTGAATACGCCGTTCAGGATCGACATCACCTTGCGCGGCGACATCGACAGCAGCGGCAACCCGCTGACAACTGCGCCGACATTGGCCTCAGGATAAAGATCGTACTGGCCGAGTTGCGATGCATCCATCCACAGGACGCGTGCCTGCGGAAATCGCAATTGCAGCACCCGCATGAAGTCCGATCCGTATTCGATCAGTGTCAGATCGCTTTCGCGCACGCCCTGCGCCAGCAGCGCGCGGGTGAAGACGCCGGTCCCCGCACCGAGTTCGAGTACAGGACCATCGGAGGGACGGATCTCCCGCGTCATGACACGCGCCAGCGATTCACCGGATGGCGCGATCGCCGCCACACGCAGGGGGTCGCTGGTCCAGGACCAGAAAAAACGAAACAAATCAGCGCATTCGTTCGCAGTCGAGTTTGTCATGAAAAGGCTCCGGTCCGGGCATGGTTCGGCGAGCGGCGGGAAGCCGCGGGATGTGCATCTGTTGCTTTTTTGTATCTATTGCAATTTTGCACTAAGTGCAGATATATCCACGAGCAAAGGCGCAATCAAGGCAGGCCGTGCGTCAGATCGCCACGCGATTGCCGGGGTGCAGGTAACTCGGAAGGACATCAACATGACTGACTGGACCGTGAAGGATATGCCGCCGCAAACCGGCCGGATCGCCGTGGTGACAGGGGCGACAAGCGGAATCGGCTTCGAGGCCGCATTTGCGCTGGCGGAAGCAGGCGCGCGGGTGGTGCTAGCCTCGCGCAACGAGGCGAAGGGCGCCGAGATGATGGCGCGCATCCGCGCCGCTTCTCCCCGCGCCGAAGTGAGTTTCGAGCCGCTTGATCTTTCTAGCCTGAAGTCGGTGGCGGATTGCGCGGAGCGGTTGTCGCGAACGCTGCCGCGTGTCGACCTCCTGATCAACAATGCCGGTGTAATGGCGATTCCGACGCGGCATGTAACGGACGACGGTTTTGAAATGCAGCTCGGCGCCAACTATCTTGGCCATTTTGCACTGACGCTGCATTTGCTGCCGATGATCTTCAAGGGCTCATCGTCACGCGTGGTGACGCTGAGCAGCCTCGCGCACCGCTCGGGCCGAATTCATTTCGACGATTTGCAGTTCTCGCGCAGCTATCGGCCGTGGCCGGCCTATTGCCAGTCCAAGCTTGCGACTCTCTTGTTCAGCATGGAGCTGGAGCGTCGCGCGCGCCTCAACAACTGGCCGCTGTTAAGCACGGCAGCGCATCCAGGCTTTGCGAGGACAGGCCTGCAAAGCGCAGGTCCAAGCATGGGGCTGAGCCGTCCGAGCTTCATAGAGCGGTCCACCACATTCCTTGCACCGCTTCTGTCGCAGTCTGCTGCCGCCGGTGTCTTGCCGACGCTTTATGCTGCGACGTCTCCTGATGCGAAGGGCGGGACGTTGTATGGGCCGAGCGGCTTCTATGAAATGAAAGGTTCGCCGCGCCGGTCGAAGATCGTGTCGTCGGCCTTCGACCAGACCGTCTGGCGCAGGCTGTGGGATGTCTCCGAACAGCTGACCGGCGTTATGCCCGAGCGTGCCGAAGCGGCGTGATTGTGTGTTGAACGGTCAACGCGGGCCTTCGCCGGATGCGCGCAAGGCAGTCAAGCCCTCGCGATAGGTTGGATAGGCCAGCGTGACGCCAAGTTCATCGCGCAGCAGATTGTTCCGCACGCGTTTGCTCTCGGTGTAGAACGAGCGGCCCATCTCGGTGAGGCTTGCGTTTTCAAGGCTGATTTCCGGCGGCGGCTCAATGCCGCAGAGCGATGCCGCGAATGTCACCACGTCCTGCGGCGGCGCGGGTTCGTTGTCGGTCACGTTGTAGATCGCACCGGGACGCGGCCGCGCGAGCGATGCATCGACCGTGCGTGCGATATCTTCGACATGGATGCGGTTGAATACCTGGCCCGGCTTGATGATGCGCTTCGCCGTGCCGCGCGCCAGCTGCACAAGCTGGCTCTGGCCCGGCCCGTAGATACCTGCAAGCCGGAATATATGAACCGGCTTGTTGTTGGCCGCACCGAAGGCAAGCCATGCCTGTTCGGCCTGAGCGCGTTCGATCGAGCGTGCGTTGGTCGGAGTGGCTGGTGTGTGTTCATCGATCCAAACGCCGCCGTGATCGCCATAAACGCCGATGGTGGAGAGATAGCCGATCCAGCGCAGGCGTGGCGCCCGCGCGATCTGCTCCGCATAGGCTGCAAGAACCGGATCGCCGCTCGTCCCCGGCGGAACTGAAATCAGCAATGCGTCGCTGCGCGCAATATCGGCAGCGATGGCATCGTCGCGGCTATCCGGCCCAAAGACCCGCGCCGTGATTCCGGCCGCAGACAGGATCTGCGCCTTCGCATGCGATCGAACAGTTCCTGCGACCTGATCGCCGCGCGTGATGTGCCGCTCTGCGATGGTTCTGCCGCTGAACCCCAGGCCGAAGACAAACAGATTCACGAAAATCCCTGTTCAAGGAGGACGATGCGACGTACCTATCGGCTCACACGCCGGTTTACAACAAGGAGCTCCGGATTGGACGACTTCGATTCCCTTCGTGAATACCTTTCGCAGCAGACCAAGGTGGAATTGGTCCTGACCTTCGAGGAGATCGAAGAGATCCTTGGATTTGCCTTGCCGCGCGCGTCGCAGCGGGCCTCCTGGTGGGAGAAGGAGCGCAATCCGGAAAACGCGCGGCCGCAGCGTGACGCCATCCGTGACGGAGGCTATGAGGCCACCCGGCTTGCCGACGGCAAGGGAGTACGGTTTCGCAGGCTTTCAGCCGGCCGGTTCAGGCGCTGAATTCGCTGCGTCTTGAAAGATGGCCTGGATATTCCTTGTGCGCTGCAAAATCTTTGCGTCGGCTGCACGGAGCCGCTGCGAAAGTTCAATGCCCCGTCCAAACGCGTTCCCGCTATAACAGGCATCTCAAACAAGAATAACTGGGAGCGCACAATATGACATCCAAGTTACTGGCCGCCGCCGTCGCGGCATTCAGCCTGACGACAGCATTGCCGGCCTTCGCTCAGCAGGGCGTCAAGATCGGCATTCTCAACGACCAGTCCGGCGTCTATGCCGACTACGGCGGGAAGTGGTCTTTTGAAGCAGCGAAGATGGCTGTCGAGGATTTCGGCGGCTCGGTTCTTGGCCAGAAGATCGAAGTGGTCACCGCCGATCACCAGAACAAGCCAGATCTCGGCGTCAGCATTGCGCGCCGCTGGTATGAGGTCGAAGGCGTCGACATGATCACCGAGCTGACCACATCGTCGGTCGCGCTCGCCGTGCACGATCTTTCCAAGCAGATGAAGAAGATCGATATCGTGGTCGGTGCAGCGACATCGCGCCTGAGCGGCGATGCCTGTCAGCCTTATGGTTTCCACTGGGCCTATGACACGCGCGCGCTTGCCTATGGCACTGGCGGCGCGCTGGTGAAAGCGGGTGGCGACACATGGTTCTTCATGACCGCCGACTACGCGTTCGGCCATGCGCTGGAAAAGGACACCGGCGATTTCGTCAAGGAGCAAGGCGGCAAGGTGGTGGGCGCAGTGCGCATTCCGCTGAACACCGCTGACTTCTCGTCCTTCCTGCTGCAGGCGCAGAGCTCGAAAGCGAAGATCATCGGTCTTGCCAATGCCGGTCTCGACACCACCAACTCGATCAAGCAGGCGGCTGAATTCGGCATCGTTGCCGGCGGTCAGAAGCTGGCCGGGCTACTGCTGACAGCGGCTGAAGTCCACGGCCTCGGTCTGCAGGCCGCGCAGGGCCTCGTGCTGACCGAAGGTTACTACTGGGATGTCAACGACAGGTCGCGCAATCTCGGCGAGCGTTTCTTCAAGCGCACCGGCCGGATGCCGAACATGATCCAGGCGGGCACCTATTCGGCGACTTTGCAGTATCTTAAGGCCGTCAAGGCCGCAGGCACCAAGGACACCGAGGCGGTCGCCAAGAAGCTGAAGGAGTTGCCGGTCGATGACGACTTCGCGCAGGGCGGCAAGGTGCTGGAAAACGGCCGCATGGTGCATGACCTCTACCTCTTCGAGGTCAAGAAGCCATCCGAGTCGAAGAAGCCTTGGGATTATTACAAGCAGCTCGCGGTGGTGCCGGGCGACAAGGCATTTCCGACGGCAAAAGAGAGCGGTTGCCCGCTGACCAAGTAATATGATTCGGCACCCGGTCCGGCACTTGCCGGGCCGGGTGTGGCTGTTCATTCAATTGATTTGATCCGAGACCGTTCTTCTTAAGCATTTCCGGCGCCGCCATCTTTTTGAACGGGCCGCGCCGCGTTAGGATCGCGCCATGATCCGTATCCTCGTTCCCTGTCTGCTTCTGTTGTCCGGCCTGCCAGCCGCGGCGCAAACTCCTGCGGACCAAAAGCCGCCGGTCGAGGCAAAGCCCGCACCCATCATTTGCGTTTACAACAGCAGAAACTACAGCGAGGGCGCGAGCGTCTGTGTGCAGAAAGCCGTAATGCAGACATGCACGGTGGCTGGCGCCAAGGCTGTGTGGGTGACGGTGACCGACGAAAAGCTCAGCAGCCGTTGCACGGCGCCCGGCCCGCGCCTGAACAAATATCAGCGAGCGGCAGTCTGGAATCGCCGCAACATCGCGCGCGAAATTTCGCCTCCGACCAATAGTTCGCCGTCCTGCATCTACACGGGCGGCCTGCGGTTCTGCGAGTAGCGTCCGCTCAATTCACATTATAGATCGCATTGGCCCAGGTGCCGCCACAGGTCTCGGCGTTATTGCCGGTGCACTTGGCGTTGCAGCCATCGGACTTGCCGAACTTCCCGAATGTGTTGCCGCAGAAGCAATAGGATGCGTACTGCGTACCCGCGTGGCTGAAACCCTTGGAACGGCAGGTCGAGACGCACAGATCCGTGGTCATATTGCGGTCGTAGAAATTATGCCCGTCGAGGTCGCGCTTGCTGTCGTCCTTGAAGCATCCGAGATAACCGTTCGCGGCACCAGCGGCCCCGGCATTGACTGTCGGTGACATCGGCGCGGCGGTCGGTGCAGGAACCGCAGCGTTCTGCGCCGGATGCAGCGAACGCTCATCCGGCTTCGCGGCGACTTTCGTATCCGGAGTCTTCAAATCCTGCAGGCGTGCACGGGCAAGATCGCCATAGATACTGTCGCCGAAGCGGCGCACGAAGGCTTCGAGTACCGCAGGGCTTGTGGTCGTGGCAACGGCGCGCCATGCCTCGGCGATCTCGCCGGATGACGGCGTAACTGCGGATGCGGCGGGCGCACGCGGCGATGTTGCCGTACCCGGATCAGCCGAGGCGACCTGTGCCGTCGCAGACTTATTGTCCGCTGCGGGAGCTTTGGCAGTTGCGGCATTCGCGTCGACAATCGCAACGGTGTTGCCGCCGAGCGAGCCGTAGACATACGGCTCCTGCTTGCGGCCAGTGCTGGATAGTACTGCGTCGCGGACGCGCCCGAACGCGATGCGCAGATCGACGCCCGGCGTGGCGACGTGCTCAAGCAATGCGGTGGTAAAGGGGCTGTTGCTGTTGTCGCCGTCAAGCGCGACCGAACCGGCCTTTGCAGCGAACGCGATCAATGTATCCGGCACCGTCGGCTCAACCTTGGCGAGGCCGCGCCCGAGCGAGCGCGCCGCCACGGTGGGCGTCATGGTCGTGGCGAAGGGATTGTCGCGGCG
>CAZQMD010000234.1:0-7926 GCA_964594185.1 uncultured Afipia sp.
ATGCGACGATGACCGACTGGCAGGGTGCACTGGTTAGATGGCGCTGCGGACTCTCAGCTGCCGACAGGGCGCGGTACGGCGCCGGCCCGAACTGGAATTGCCGCGATCTGAAATTCTATGTTGGCCGGATCGGTTTCGATCAGCTCGAAGGGGCGCGCGCGGCTGACCTCGAGCGTGTCCCCACGCGCTTCAACCTGCCGCCGGAGCAGGTCGATAGCGTCATTGAAGCGGGGCGCGATGCTCTGCGCGCAAGTCCGACATTCCGCAGCTTTGCGTCAGGTTTGTAACAATTCGGCGACGTTCAGCTTTGACCTTTTTGAGGTAGGCAACGGGATCGTTTCATTGCAAGTTTGAGCGGTAAACCCAGCCGGGCAATCGACGTCGGACTTCGTGTAGGAGGACAGATGCCGCAGGATCCCTCTCAGGCTTCCGTCCGCGATCCGCTTCTGGTCGACCTTGCCCTCCAGGGCGGCGGTTCTCATGGCGCCTACACCTGGGGCGTGCTGGACCGGCTTCTTGAGGAGCCGTGGCTTCGGATCGATGGCATTTCCGGCACCTCCGCCGGCGCGATGAATGCAGTGGTGCTGGCGGACGGACATGCTGCGGGCGGAGCGGAAGGCGCGCGCACAGCCCTCGAACAGTTCTGGCGGCGTGTCTCGCACGCTGCGCGGTTCAGCCCCATTCGGCGCAGTCCGCTGGATATTCTGCTCGGCAGATGGACACTCGACAACTCGCCCTTTTTCGTTGCCTTCGATATGGCGGCGCGGTTGTTCTCGCCTTACGACTTGAATCCGCGCGGCGCCAATCCGCTCAGGGAAATCTTGGCTGAGTGCGTTGATTTTGAGCGCGTAGCGAAGTCGCCCATTCGTCTGTTCGTCACGGCGACCAATGTTCGCACCGGGCGCGGACGTGTTTTTCGCAATGCCGAGATGACTCCCGACGTTCTGCTCGCGTCGGCCTGTCTGCCGACGCTGTTTCAGGCAATCGAGATCGACGGTGAAGCCTATTGGGACGGCGGCTATTCGGGCAATCCGACCATCACGCCGCTGGTGCGGGAGTGCAAATCGCAGGACACGCTGCTGGTCGCGGTGAACCCGGTCGAGCGCGAGGGAACGCCACGTTCGGCACGCGAGATTCTCGATCGGCTTAACGAGGTCTCGTTCAACGCCACGCTGCTCAAGGAGCTGCGCATGATTGCGGTGCTGCGGCAGGTGGTCGATGCGGGCAGTGGGGAGGGAGCGCTATGGGCAGGAATGCGCATCCATCTGATCTCCAGCACGGCCGTCGATAAACTTGGCGCATCGTCGAAATTCAACGCGGAATGGGATTTCCTGACCATGCTGCGTGACGAGGGAAGGCGTTCCGCCGAAGCCTTCCTTGCGACCCATGGTTCGGATGTCGGCAAGCGATCCACACTCGATCTCGATCGTCTGCTGAGTGAGGTTTGAACGATGGGCCTTCTGGGAATATTCGTTGCGCTCGGATTGCTGATCTGGCTCGCTTATCGCGGCTGGAGCGTGCTCCTGCTTGCGCCCGCGGCGGCGATTGTCGCGGCGGCTGTGTCGCGAGAGCCATTACTCGCCCATTGGACCCAGACTTTCATGGGCAGTGCGGCGCAGTTTCTCGCGCAGTTTTTTCCGTTGTTTCTTCTGGGCGCGCTGTTTGGAAAACTGATGGATGACAGCGGTTCGGTCGAGGCGATTGCCGGCTTCATGACCGAGAAGCTCGGTCCGCGTCGCGCCATGCTGGCGGTGGTGCTGGCAGGTGCTATCGTGACGTATGGCGGCGTCAGCCTGTTCGTTGCGTTCTTTGTGCTGGCGCCGATGGCGCAGGCGCTGTTCCGCGCCGCCGATATTCCGCGGCGACTGATGCCCGCGGCGATTGCGCTCGGCACCTCGACATTCACGATGACGGCGTTTCCAGGCACGCCCGCGATTCAGAATGCTATTCCGATGCCGTTCTTTGGCACCACGCCGTTTGCGGCGCCGGGCCTTGGCATCATTGCTTCGATCATCATGCTTGGATTTGGCCTGTGGTGGCTCGCCCGCGCCGAGGCGTCCGCGCGCCGGTCCGGTGAGGGTTATGGCGACGGAGCCGATGCGGCTCCGCAGCTCGCCGCTGACGATGAGAAGATACGTGAGCGGGCGACGACTGCGCGGGAATTCGATCCTGCGGAAATCGGCCATGGCCACCACTCCGACGCAGCAGTGCCGATTGGAGTGGCTGTGCTGCCGCTCGCCGTGGTGGTGTGCGTCAATCTGCTCATGTCGCTGGTCATCCTGCCGCGGCTCGACTTTTCTTTTCTGGCGGAAGAGCGCTGGGGCGGTTCGTCGCTGTCTGCCGTGGCCGGTGTGTGGTCGGTCGCGGTCGCTCTCGCGGCTGCGATTGCGACGCTGATCGCAGTCAATCGCCGGCGTTTGCTGGCCCTGCGGCTCAGCATGGATGCCGGGGCCAATGCCTCCGTCCTGCCGGCCTTCAGCGTGGCCAGCCTTGTGGGTTTCGGAGCCGTCGTCGCAATGTTGCCTGCATTCGCGGCGGTGCGCGACTGGGTGCTTTCGATTGGAGGCGGGCCGCTGGTGTCGCTGGCCGTGGCGACCAACGTTCTTGCGGCTCTCACCGGCTCGGCATCGGGCGGTATGACCATTGCGCTCGATGCGCTCGGCAGCACGTATATGCGCATCGCCGCGGAGCAAGGCATCGACCCGGCGCTGATGCACCGGGTGGCAACAATCGGCTCCGGTACGCTCGACAGCTTGCCGCACAACGGAGCGGTGGTGACATTGCTCGCAGTCTGTGGATCGACCCACCGCGAAAGCTATCTCGACATCGTCATGGTCGGCATCGCGGGCGCGCTGATCGCGCTGGCTGCGGTGATCGCTCTGGGGTCGGTTTTCGGGTCTTTCTAGAACTCAAGCAGAGCGTCTCTCGACGTGGTGCCACAGGGCTGCTAAAAACTCGCGTTCAAAGAAGAAAAGCTCAAATGTTTCAACGCTTTTCGAGATGAACTACCTGCAAAAACGTGACCTTGCTCAGAGCCGCCCCATGAACGCACCTGTTAAATCTTCCAAGCTCATCAAGGGCGCCACCGGCGATTGGGAAATCGTCATCGGCCTGGAAGTCCACGCTCAGGTGACCTCCAATTCAAAACTGTTTTCAGGGGCGTCGACCGAATTCGGCGGTGCGCCGAACGATCATGTCTCGCTGGTGGACGCGGCGATGCCTGGCATGCTGCCCGTCATCAACGAAGAGTGTGTGGCGCAGGCGGTGCGCACCGGGCTTGGTCTGAAGGCGCAGATCAATCTGAAATCCACTTTCGACCGGAAGAATTATTTCTATCCGGATCTGCCGCAGGGCTACCAGATCAGCCAGTACAAGTCGCCGATCGTCGGCGAAGGTGCCGTGGTGGTCGATCTTCCCGGCGGCGAGAGCGTGACAGTCGGCATCGAGCGGCTGCATCTGGAGCAGGACGCCGGCAAGTCGCTGCACGACCAGCATCCCACCATGTCCTTTGTCGATCTCAACCGTTCGGGCGTTGCCCTGATGGAGATCGTCTCCAAGCCGGACATCCGCTCGGCCGAGGAAGCCCAGGGCTACGTCGCCAAGCTGCGCTCGATCCTGCGCTATCTCGGGACCTGCGACGGCGATATGGAGAAGGGCAACCTGCGCGCAGACGTCAACGTCTCGGTGCGGCGGCCCGGCGAGCCATTTGGTACCCGCTGCGAGATCAAGAACATGAACTCGATCCGCTTCATCGGGCAGGCGATCCATTATGAAGCCCGCCGCCAGATCGGGATTCTGGAAGACGGCGGCTCCATCGATCAGGAAACCCGGCTCTACGACCCCAACAAGGGCGAGACCCGCTCCATGCGCTCCAAGGAAGAGGCGCATGACTATCGCTATTTCCCGGATCCCGACTTGCTGCCGCTAGAATTCAGCGCGGCCTATGTCGAAGAGCTGAAGGCTAAACTTCCCGAGCTGCCTGACGCGAAACGCGAGCGCTTTATGGCGGATTTCGGCCTGACGCCCTACGACGCCAGCGTGCTGGTCGCCGAACGGGAAAGCGCCGGTTTCTTCGAGGGCGTGCTGGGCAAGCTTGCGGACAAGGCGCGTGACGGCAAGCTTGCCGCCAACTGGGTAATCAACGAACTGTTCGGCCGCCTCAACAAGGAAGGGCAGGACATTTCCTCTTCACCCATATCCGCAGAGCAGATGGCGGCGATTGTCAGCCTGATCGGAGAAGGAACCATCTCCGGAAAGATCGCCAAGGATCTGTTCGAGATCGTCTGGACCAAGGGCGGCGATCCGCGCGCGCTGGTCGACAGCCTTGGGATGAAGCAGGTCACCGATCTCGGCGCCATCGAGAAGGTGGTCGATGACATCATTGCCGCCAATCCGGACAAGGCGGAGCAGGCGCGCGCCAAGCCGCAACTGATGGGCTGGTTTGTTGGTCAGGTGATGAAGTCATCGGGCGGCAAGGTGAACCCGCAGGCGGTGAACGACCTGCTGAAGGCCAAGCTCGGCATCTGAACATCGTTAACGCGAGTGACGTCGTGCGCGCGGCGTCGCTTCCGCGCGCCGTTCAGCCCTCTCGTTTTCCGTTTTCGATGTCACGATGAACCCGCGCGACGGTGCCGCAAGACGACGTGAGCGCCTCTCGACGCGGAATCAATTTGCGAATCAGGTTTCGCAAAAAGTCCGGAAAAGTTCTCCGGCGCGAGCACCGATCGCTCCAAATGCAAATTTTCCAGAAAATATTTTTGTTGCCAAAAATTGCGACTCAGAGTCCGCGAAACACGTTTTTCGTGTGCTGTGAAGTTATGTGCGGTTTTATTGGTGTTCTGATGCGTGTTGTGTAGCGATGAAAGAAATGCCTGCGGCACAGTCGTTTCTTTCATTCATGATATCGCGTCTCTGAACGTTTTGATGCGTGTGTGTGCACGTCACGCCGATGCGTTGCGATGCTCTCGTTTTGTGTTTGCAGTGTGCCCCGCGCCTTGGGCGTAAACACTTCCTTAAGCGGGACGCTGTTTTTTTGAATGCGTTGGTGTAATCCAGATGAAGTGCATTTCGATTCCCGAGTGCACACAGCGATTAAGCCATCTCACTAACTTAGGAGGGCAACATGGCCAAGAAAGCGAAGAAGGCGAAGAAGGCGAAGTCGGCAGTGAAGAAGACTGCCAAGAAGACGAAGAAGGTCGCCAAGAAGAAGAAGTAAGGCTACGCCTTATGGAATTGCCGGCACATGATGCCGGCATCGTCATACGAGCCGCCAGACTGATCTGTTCGCAAGAACGAGTTTGAACCGGCGGCTCCGATCGACGAAAGAGGGTGTCGGCGAGACATCAGGCGAGACGGTCCGGCCAACCGGTCGGGCAGAAGAGTTCAAGAACTCTTCGTTCGTTGTGGGGGATGACCCCGCAGTTTCCTGGAACTTTGCTTCGGCAGATGATCCGGTGAAATCTCTGTCCTGGCGTGTTCACCGACGCCCTCGTTTTTTTTGAGCCGCCTGGCAATGTCCCTCGGCGCGCATCCGGGCAGAGCCCCAAAGCGGCGCCCCCTTTCAATCCACATCACTGAACTGATCGGTCCATCGGGTCATCCCCGTGTGTTCCGAGCGTTGGATAGTCCGGATCGTCCGGTATTGCGATGGCATGGCCTTGCCGGCAGCCCGTGCGATCTGCAACCCCTCTACATACGATGGTTATCGTTTCGCCAAATGCGAAGGTGAATCGATTGTCACGATTATTGAGAAGTGCCCGTAAATTGGGGGCTTTTGTGATTCAGTACGGGGAGTGGCCCGGCCTCTATTCACATTCGATTCATCGAGATGCTTAAACCGCGATTCAAATTTTACGGGTCATATGATCGCAACAAGCCGGCAAACGGCGAACGCGTATTCCGCAAAATTGGCCAACCGGTTTTGCGGAATACGCGCCAAGAAACAAGGTTGCATCAACAGAGCTACGACAGGGGCCGCGCTCGCCGCGGCGGACATTGGCAGCCGCAATGGCGGCGGACTCGGGAGAATGATGATGTTTCAGGGAACGATCGATACCGGCGCCGCCATGGCGATCGAAGCAACGGCGAACGGGGACATCCTGTTCGATCTCGGCGTGCTGTATTCGAGTGGGCGAAACGGCCTGATCGATCTCGTTGCGGCCCACAAGTGGTTCAATCTGGCGGCGCTGAGGGGCAGGGTGGATGCCATCTCTCTGCGCCAGGAAGTCGCAGGACAGATGTCCGACGCTGAAATCGCACTTGCTCAGCGCGAGGCGCGGGCCTGGATGACGAAGCACTGACAAAACCGAATCTCGCTGTTCGCGCTTATTGGCTGTCGTTGCATCGTCGCCATGTCGATGCGCGCACACGCGCACGTTGCGCGGCAAAGCATTTGTCTGCGCGCGACGAGATCGATGCGATTTATCTCAAGAGAAGAAATGCCAACGGTGCTCCAAGCAGACTGCGCCAGTAACTAAGGCGGCGGTTGCTTTGCGATGTTGAGCGTTGAATGGCGGAGACGGAGGGATTCGAACCCTCGATACCCTTTTCAAGGTATGCTCATTTAGCAAACGAGTGCCTTCAGCCGCTCGGCCACGTCTCCACAGGCCCGATATGCCTTACGCGATGGCGCGCCGCAAGTCGCTGATGACATTTATAGTATCGGTCTCTCTATCGACGCCCTTCCGCCTTTATAATGTCACCGCCGCAAAGCGGTATTTGCCACTGCTGAGGCGCCATAATTGACGCTGGACCGATTTCAATCGCGTCAAACCGATCGCGGGTGATCCGGAAAGCGGGAACATCTGCAGCAGTTCCATAAGGTTTTTCAAGGATTCGCGCTTCGAAAAGCAGTTGAGGCAACGCTCCGAGGTGCACTCGATTCGCGCAATTCACAGCCATAGTCCGCTTGGATCTGGGCACGCTGCCACATTCGCCTTTTTCGGGAACATTTTGTGACGACTAGATAATCCAAGTGGAATCAATGCTTTGCGTCGATTTAGCAGAGAGGGTTGCGTGCTATTTGTGCAACACATCTTTGAAAACGGCCGGAACCGCACCGTTTCAAGGCGGTCCTTTGTTGCGTGTTCACGACTGTTGGGCAATGGTCATTGAAGCGACGGAGGGGGGCATCCCGAGGTCGTCCCGTTTGGGAGTTTCGCTTAAGTCGCTCGCGTTCAGCGGGAGTGTCCGAAAGCGCGAGGCGACCGGGCGGTTAGCGGGGATTAAGGGAACCGACCAAGTGGTGTGACTTACACCACCGGCTAGGAACCTTCCCTAGAAAACAACACTTGGAGGTTTTATGAGCAAGATTAAGAGCCTTATCCTCGGATCGGCTGCGGTTCTCGCAGCATCCGCTGGAGCGCAGGCAGCCGATCTTCCCGTCAAGGCGAAAGCCGTTCAGTACGTGAAGATCTGCTCCCTTTACGGAGCCGGTTTCTACTACATTCCGGGCACCGACACCTGCATCAAGCTGGGCGGCTACGTCCAGGCCGACTACAACATCAACTCCGGCAACTACAACAAGCCGTCGTGGGATGAAACTGCTGGTAACGCAGGCGCTGGCGTGTTCGGCACGGGCAACCGTTCTTCGGACTACTTCACGACCCGCGCGCGCGTTCAGCTGAACCTCGACACCCGCACCGCCACCGAATACGGCGTTGTTCGTACCTACTGGTCGAGCAACTTCGAACATTCGACCGGCTTCGGTCCGTCGTCGGGTAACCTGACCGTTGACTACGGCTTCATCCAGTTCGCCGGCTTCACCTTCGGTAAGGCGGTTTCTGGCTTCCAGACCCCATGGGGTGCTTACGGCGCCAACAACAACACCTCGTTCCTGCTCGGCGGCTATGACAACGCGACTGGCATCACCCAGATCGCTTACACTTGGCAGTTCGGCAACGGCGTGGCGGCTCAGATCGGCGTTGA
>CAZQMD010000235.1:0-7908 GCA_964594185.1 uncultured Afipia sp.
GGCCCGCGGACGACAGGTCGGATCCATTTTTTTTACGCTGGGGCGAACGCACCGGGCGGGGGCGCCCCAACACCTATGGCCACCGTGTCTTCCCGATTTTCAAAAATCAGGCCGCGTTGAAGCCCGCGACCGCCTTCACCTCGAGATATTCCTCAAGGCCGAACTTGCCCCACTCGCGGCCGTTACCCGACTGCTTGTAGCCGCCGAACGGCGCGGTGCGCTCATTGGGAACGCCGTTGAGGTTGACGTTACCGGCGCGGATCTGACGGCCGACCTTGCGCGCACGTTCGACGGTGCCCGCCGAGACATAACCGGCAAGACCGTATGGCGTGTCGTTGGCAATCTTCACCGCCTCGTTTTCATCCTTCGCACCCATGATCACGAGCACGGGTCCGAAGATTTCTTCGCGCGCGATGGTCATGTCGCTGGTGACATCCGAGAACACCGTCGGGCGAACATAGAAGCCCTTGTTGACGCCTTCCGGCAGACCGGGACCACCGGAAACCAGCGTTGCACCTTCATCGATGCCCTTCTGGATCAGCGCCTGAATCTTGTCCCATTGGATGCGGTTGACCACCGGACCGATGGTCGTGCCTTCGGCGCGCGGATCGCCCGCCTTGGTCTTGTCGGCAACGGTCTTGGCGATAGCCGCGATCTCGTTGATCTTCGCCTGCGGTACAATCATGCGCGAAGGCGCGTTGCAGGACTGGCCGGAGTTGTTGAACATGTGCGCCACGCCGCCGGTGACAGCCTTGGTGAAATCTGCGTCATCCAGAATGATGTTCGGCGACTTGCCGCCGAGTTCCTGGCTGACACGCTTGACGGTGTTTGCCGCGCGCTTGGCGACATCGATGCCGGCGCGGGTCGAACCGGTGAACGAGATCATGTCGATTCCCGGATGCTCGCTCATGGCGACGCCAACATCAGGGCCGAGGCCGTTGACGAGATTGAAGACACCCTTCGGCACACCGGCTTCATGCAGAATTTCCGCGAAGATCAGCGCGGACGACGGTGTGTATTCCGACGGCTTCAGGATCATGGTGCAGCCGGCTGCAATCGCGGGAGCCACCTTGCAGGCGATCTGGTTGAGCGGCCAGTTCCAAGGAGTGATCATGCCGATCACGCCCAAGGGTTCACGGACCACAACAGCCGAGCCGACAGTTTCCTCGAACTCGTACTTCTTGAGGACGTCGAGAGTCGACATCAGATGGCCGAGACCGGCGCCCGCCTGCAGCTTTTCAGCCATCGGCAAGGGTGCGCCCATTTCATCGGACACGGCCGCGCCGATGTCCTTGAGACGCGCCTTGTAGGCTGCGATGATTTTTTCAAGCAGCGCAACGCGCTCTTCGCGCGTGGTCAGGGAGAAGGTCTCGAACGCGCGGCGTGCGGCGGCAACCGCCTTGTCCACGTCAGCCTTTGAGCCGACCGCAATCTCGTACATCGCTTCTTCCGTCGCCGGATTGACGACTGGGATGGACTTCTTGACGGCGGGATCGACCCAGCTACCGTCGATATAGAACTGCATACGATTGGTCATGACGTTTCCTTTGGTGACGGCGTTCGTGCGTAAATATTTTGAAAGCGATCGTGCGATCGGCGCATTCACAGGACCGGTCCTCACCGGCACGCGATGATGGTAGCGCCCTTATTGCTGAAGCGAAAGAGCATCCCGGCGGATTATGGTTGCGGCTCACGCAAGGCATGTATTCGCGTCGAGGATCGCCGCACGGTGCGGCGAATTGCGACACCGCTGGCTCCGGAGACGCGCACGCGGAGCAAACTATCGCTTTTGACAAAGGCACAGAATTTGGCGTTAATATCGGATTTTCCGATATGAGAAATCGCTATGGATACCGAACTGGCGCGGACCTTTCTGACGGTCGTCGAGGCGGGCAACTTCATCAGCGCTGCCGAGCGGCTCCATGTCAGCCAATCCACCGTCAGCACCAGAATCCATACCCTTGAGGACCTGCTGAGCTGCGTCCTGTTCGTCCGCAACAAGGCCGGGACGACGCTGACGCCTGCAGGGCGTCAATTCCAGAAACATGCGACCGCGCTGGTCCGGACCGTTGCCCAGGCGCGGCACGATATCGGCGTCCCGGAAGGCTTTAGCGGCACGCTGGTGATAGGTGGCCGGATCGGGCTGTGGGAAGAATTCCTGCTGCACTGGCTCCCGCTGATGCAGAAGGCGGCACCCACGATCTCCATTCGGGCTGAGAGCGGCCTGGAGCCGGAAATCATGCAGGGACTGATCGAAGGCCGGATCGATATCGGCGTGATGTACACACCGCAAAGCCGTCCGGGCCTGAAGGTTGAGCAGTTGTTCGATGAACGTCTTGTGATGGTCTCGACCAGCACAAGAAGCGCGCCGGAGCCTCAGGACGGGTATGTCTATGTGGACTGGGGTCCGGAATTCTACGCCCGGCATAGCGCGTGCTTTCCGAGCTTCGGCGTGCCGTCCCTGACGGCCAATATCGGTTGGCTGGGCCTGCAACATCTCATGAAGAATGGTGGCTCCGGTTATTTCCCGATGCGAATCGTACTCCCTCACCTCGCGGCAAAACGGCTGCACCTCGTCGCGGGTGCGCCTGAATTTTCCGTCCCAGCTTATGTTGTCTACCCGGTCGACACCGAGCGAGAACCGATTTCAAGCGCTATCGACATCATGCATCGGCTGGCCACAACGACAAAAAGCAAGATCGCCGCAAAGCCAGCCAAGCGCACGACACAGGGCAAGCGATAGCATCCACCTGCCTTTCTGACCTATTCGATTTTTCGATACATCAAATCAATATTTCTCGCTTGCCAAGCTCCAACGCGGCACGAGGATGGTAAATGCAGAACAATCGAAAACAGAAAATGATGTACCGCACGCCATCCGGACCTGAAATCGATCTCGCAGGCACCATTCGGAAATATGCGAGTGGCCCGTGCTGGGCACGCGATGACGGATGGACATCGCCACCCGAGAAATCTTGCGACAAATCTGTGTCTGATCTCGAAACCATCGCCGTGCAGATCGATACGAAATGACATCTCCTCTTACTGGTCTTGCGGATGCACTTCTGACCTCCGCTTCAGATGCCATTATCGCGACAGATCGCAGCGGCATGGTCACGTTCTGGAATCCCGGCGCTGTGCGTATTTTCGGATTCTCATCCATGGAAGCGATCGGACAATCGCTCGACTTCATCATTCCGGAAAATCTTAGAGGACGGCATTGGGAAGGCTACCGGCACACGATGCTGACCGGCGAGAGCCGCTATGGTGCTGGAGATTTGCTGTCCGTCCCCGCGCTCACAAAAAGCGGCCAGCGCATCTCAGTCGAGTTTACGATCGTGATGCTGCGTGACGGACAGGGCCTGCCCGATGGAACGGTTGCCGTGCTGCGCGACGTGACTAAAAGTTTCGCAGAAAAGCTCGCATTGAGACGCGAACTGGCGGAACTGCGGCGAACAACGCCACACGTGTAGAGCCTTCTGCTCTCACATTTCTGAAAACCTCATCTGATTTGACACCATTTGGAACGAAGCGCTAGCGTTCCTACGACGTCATTTCCAAGACGCCCCGCCACATGCGCTCGCCATCCCACCAACGCACGCTGCGTTGCAAAAACAACTCATCCCCGCTGGACGGCCGGGCAAAAGAAAGTGCAGGACTATGATGGATGACGCCCGGTCTCAGCCAACCATTGAAAAAGGCCTCGTAGCGTGAGCGGTAATATTGTTGCGGAAACAGCGGAGCGGATTTTTGCCGATCTTGCAGATGCGCAAAGCATCAACGGCGCTGCGGATAGTGCATGGAAAACACCGCTCTGGAATGCGCTGACCGATGCTGGACTTCCGCTATCCTGGGTGCCGGAAAATTGCGATGGCTCCGGCGCAAGTCTTGAAGATGGATTTGCGGTTGCAGCGTCCAGCGGCAAATTTGCGGTAGCTATTCCGCTAGTCGAAACCATGCTGGCAGGCTGGTTGTTGTCGCAGGCAGGACTGCCCTCACCTGCGGGCAAGATGACGGCGGCTCCCGCACGTCCACAGGATCGCGTCACCCTCAATCCCGACGGAACGCTGAGCGGACGGGCGCGCGGTGTGCCGTTCGCGTCTGAGGCTGCACATATCGCCGTGATCGCGCAAAGCGCGAAAGGCCATTCCGTCGCACTGGTGGACACATCCGCCTGCCGGATCGAGAGCGGTGAAAGCCTCGGCAGCGACGCGTCCAACACCGTGACATTCGACAATGTCAGGCCGCTTTCAATCAAGCCGGCGCCGCCGGACTTCGCGCCGAAGTCACTCATGCTGATGGGCGCGACCCTGCGCAGCCTGCAGATCGCCGGCGCACTGGAGACGATGCTTGAGATGACAGTGCGCTATTCGAATGAGCGCGTGGCGTTCGAAAAGCAAATTTCGAAGTTTCAGGCCGTGCAACACAATCTTGCAAAGCTCGCCGGCGAAGTTGCCGCCGCTGTCACGGCGGCTGGCTCGGCCGCCGATACGATCGCAAACAGATCATCGTTCGACGATGCCGTGTTTTTCGAAGTTGCCGCAGCCAAGGTTCGCTGTGCGGAAGCCGCGGAAAAAGGCACCGCTATCGCTCATCAGGTGCATGGCGCCATCGGATTTTCGATGGAGCATATCCTGCATCGCTACACGCTGCGCGCGCTGGGCTGGCGCGACGATTTCGGCCACGAGAGCTATTGGGCGACCGAACTCGGAAAATTCGTTGCCGCGCGCGGTGCCGATGAACTCTGGCCGCTGGTCGCATCCCGATAAACAAGCAACAATCGTGCTTTCAGGAACCATAAGATGACCGCAGCGCTTCGTTTCGACCAGATCCGTTTGCCGGAAGAATACGAGGCGTTGCGGCGCGACGTTCGCGCATTCCTCGCCGAAGAGATCGCTGCCGGCGTCTTCAATCCGCATGAACCGCAGCGGGAAGATACTGACATTCCGGAATTTAGCCGCCGCGTCGGCGAGCGCGGCTGGATCGGCATGACATGGCCGAAGAAATACGGCGGTCACGAACGGACTTTTCTGGAACGCTACATCGTTACCGAGGAGATGCGCGTCGCCAACGCACCGACACGCCGATTCTTCGTCGCCGATCGCCAGAGCGGTCCGGTCCTGCTCAAATATGCCAACGAGCGGATCAAGATGGATATCCTGCCGCGCATCTGCCGCGGCGAAGTCTGCTTCGCCATAGGCATGAGCGAGCCTAACTCCGGCTCAGACCTGTTCGCCGCAAAAACAAAAGCCACCAAGACCGATGGCGGCTGGCTGATCAACGGCACCAAGATATGGACTACCTCGGCGCACATGGCCGACTACATGCTCGCGATCTTCCGCACATCCCAACCGACCAAGGAAAACCGCCGCCATGGGCTGACGCAGTTTCTGGTCGATATGAAAACGCCGGGCATTACCGTCAATCCGATTGAGCAGATCAGCGGGCTGAAGGAATTCAATGAGGTCGTCTTCCAGGATGCTTTCGTTCCGGACGATCATGCGCTCGGCGAGATCGATGGCGCCTGGAAGCAGGCCACCAGCGAGCTGGCCTATGAACGCAGCGGACCGGAGCGTTTTCTTGAAACCTATTATGTCCTCACCGAATTGGTGCGGGCACTCGGTGCGAACCCCGACACGCGCGGAGCCGAAGGCATCGGCCGGCTGGTCGCGCAGCTTCATACCATGCGCCGCATGTCCGTCTCTGTCGCAGGCATGCTGCAGGCAGGCAAGGAGCCCGTCGTTGAAGCATCGATTGTGAAAGACATCGGTACGCTCTGGGAGCAACAGTTGCCGCATCGCGTGCGCGATCTTGCCGCGTTCATTGATTTTGATGCTTCTAATCATCAGACGCTGGAAGACCAGCTCGCCTTCGCCATCAAGACCGCACCGAAACTCACGATTCAGGGCGGCACCACCGAAGTCCTGCGCGGCATCATAGCGCGCGGCCTTGGCCTGCGCTAACAACGAACACGAAACGAGGAAAACATTCATGAGCGGCTTCACCGATATCGGCATCGAGAAACACGGGCATGTCACGCTGATCGAAATTCGCAGGCCGCCGCTGAATTTTTTCGATCTCTCCCTGATCCGGCAGATCGCCGATGCGCTCGGGCAGATCGATAACGACATGGACGCGCGTGCCGTCGTGCTCGCTTCACAAGGCAAGGCATTCTGCGCGGGCGCGAACTTCAATCGTCCCGATGGATTCAAGGGCGACGCTGCGTCCGGCGATGGCACCACTGGCGATCTTTATCGCGAAGCCGTACGCATCTTCAGCAACAAGAAGCCGATCGTCGCCGCGGTTCAGGGCGCTGCGATCGGCGGTGGACTTGGCCTTGCGGTCTCGGCGGATTTTCGTATCGCCTGCCCCGAGGCGCGTTTCGCTGCCAATTTCACCCGTCTTGGATTTCACCCCGGCTTCGGCCTCACCGTCACGCTTCCCGAACTGATCGGAAAGAACAACGCCGCGCTGATGTTTTACACCAGCCGCCGCGTCACCGGCGAAGAGGCTTACAAAATGGGCCTCGCCAATGTGCTGGTGCCGCAGGATCAGGTCCGCGCCGAAGCGTTCAAGCTGGCGCAGGAAATCGCCGAAAATTCGCCGCTCGGTTTGATGTCCACACGCGCGACCCTCCGCGCAGGCCTTGCGGATCGCGTCAAGGCCCAGACCGACCACGAACTCGCGGAGCAGACCTGGCTGCGCGAAACGGACGATCACAAGGAAGGTATCAAGGCCACTGAGGAACGGCGCGCTGCCAACTTCAAGGGGCGCTGACAGCCTCCTTTTGTGCGTCCATCAATTCCAGCAGCAGTGCAAGGCTGGTACCGAGGCCAAGCCCCAGCAACAGGCTGATCAACAATATACCGGCGGGAAACGACCCGCTGGGTTCGAGCGGCACAGTCGCACGGCTGATAATTCGGGCGTTCGAGTTGCCTGATTGCTGTAGACTTCCGGCATCGCGGGATCGCGTCAGAACAGCCTGATAGGCAGCTCGGCTTGCCTCCACATCGTTGGCAAAATCCTTAAGGCGCGCAGCAGCTTCACTCGATACAGTCAGATCCTGTCTGGAAGCATCAAGGCGGCTCCTGAGTTGAGTCACGCTTGTGCGCGCCTGATCAAGATCAGCAGCCGTCGATTGCACTCTGCTCCCGATTGACTGATCGAATGCTCTCCGCGCTTCTGCAGCGCGTTGCCGGGCAAAAATGAGGTCCGGGTGGCGCGGGCCGAGCGTTTCGGACAGATCGAGCTCCAGTTGCTTCGCGTCAGCATACCGATAGCCCGTCGCACCGAAAGCGCCACTGCGCGCCATGTCGGGAATTCCTCCCCCATCGAGCGTTTTCCGAGCGCGCTGAAGCTGGGCAAGTGCCGAACGCAGAGTGTTGACCTTCGCCTCAGTGGCGCTGAGTTGAGCGGAAAGATCGCTCACCTGCTTGTCTTTATTGGCCTGGCCGCCGGTATCCGGCTTCAGGTTCTGAGCGCGAAATGCCTCGTATTTTTGTTCCGCGTTCCGCAGACGAGACTGCAGCGTCTGCAGCCGGGGGTTCGACGATTCAACCGCCCCGGATGGTACGCCCCGGCGCATATCCGCCTGCTCCGCAATATAACCGTCCATTACGGCGTTGGAGATTCGCGCCGATGTCTCGCGGTCCGGTGTGATGACATTCACATCCACCGCCGATGAGCCCGAGTTACGTGTCACGCTGACGGAGCGGCCGAGCTGACGCAACGCAAGCGCGTGCGGATCGGGGCTACGGGCAAGCCCGACACCCGACAGAAGCGTGGAAAAGATGCCCCGCGGCCTGCCGCCAAATAGCGGATCGCTGTCGAGATTTTCCTGAGCGATGACGCGGTCGTAAACGCTGCGCGATGTCATCACATAAATCTGGTTCTCGATACCAACCGCGT
>CAZQMD010000236.1:0-7901 GCA_964594185.1 uncultured Afipia sp.
CCACGTCTCATTGTGGGCGCGGGACTTGTTCTGGTGTTCGGTGTCTTCCAGCGATGCGATGGCGGCGTCCGACGCGGGCGTCGAGACGTTGAAGGGGCCGCGAATGCGATTCACCGCATCGATAATGTTGGCAGGACCGTACATCCAGCCCACGCGCAGCGCCGCGAGGCCGTGAATCTTCGAGAAGGTGCGCGTCATCACCGTGTTGTCGGTGGTGGCGACCATCTCGATTCCGGCCTCGTAGTCGTTCTTCGAGACGTATTCCGAATAGGCCGCGTCGATCACCAGCAGCACATGCGACGGCAGGCTGGCGCGCAGGCGCTTGACCTCATCGAACGGCACATAGGTGCCGGTCGGGTTGTTCGGATTGGCGAGCCACACCATCTTGGTGCGCGGCGTCACCGCAGCGAGGATCGCGTCGACGTCTGCGGTGTAGTTTTTCTCCTGCGCGATCACGTTGATGGCGCCGTTCGCCATGGTCGCGATCGGATACACCAGAAAGCCATGGGTGGTGTGGATCGCCTCGTCGCCGGGACCGACGTAGGTGTTGGCAAGATAATTGAGAAGTTCGTCGGAACCCGCGCCGCAGATGATGCGGTCGGGATCGAGCCCGTAGGTCTTTCCGATGGTTTCGCGCAGCGCGCGCGAGGTGCCTTCAGGATAATCTTCCAGATGATCGGCGGCGGCCTTGTACGCGGCAATGGCTTTCGGTGACGGCCCGAGCGGGGTCTCGTTCGCGGAGAGCTTGAACACGCGGCCGATCAGCCCCGCGCCGCTCTTGCCCGGCGTGTAGGGTGCAATATCGAGAATGCCTGGCTTCGGCACAGGACGTGACATCAACGTAACTCCGAAAGAATATTATTTGGACGCAGTGGTCGGCGGCACCGTATAGCGCGTTGCATGGCTTCCGACGAGAGCGGATGAACGCACCGACGCCCCCGCGGCGACCAGCGCCGTGGTGATTTTTGCAAGCCCATCCGCTCCCGGAACCGAGATCAGCAGGGCTGCCCCGTCAGATGCGGTATCCGGAACGGCGATGATTTCCGAGAATGGCGACAGCGCGCGCGCCACATCCGCGCTCCAGCCGGAGACGCGCACACTCCACATCTCGACATCGGTGACCATCGCGTCGGCGGCGACGCGCGACACCACGAACACCGGCAGCGCGGCCGGATGATCGGCGCGCTCGACGAACGGCAATCGCGCGATGATCTTTGGCGCACCCGCGGGCTCCAGCGCCAGCCACCATGGCGAGCGGCTGCTGGCCGCCGAGATCAGCGCAAGGTCGCCCTTGGATTTTGCGACCGCTTCTACTGCTGCTTCGGCATTGAAGTGCGGGATGAACGGAACGGTGAAGCCGAAATGAAAGCGCGCGGAATCCCGCATTGCGGATTCGCCAACCGACAAGTCAGCATGAACCGAGAACGGCGCCTGCACATACGTGAAGGTCGAGATAATGACGCGCCAGATGCTCTCCACGGTATCGAGCGGCAGGATGCCGCGATGACGCTGCACCAGACGGCGCATCATATCGGCTTCGCGTGCGGGCCGGAACGCCGAGCCGACTTCCTGCGTCTTCTTCACGGAGATGAGGCGGTCGATGATGTCGCCGCGCTTCATCAGCAACTCATGCACCTGCTCATCGATGGAATCGATTTCGCGGCGCAGGTCCTGCAGTGATGGCGGCGGCTTGGTCATCGTTTCAACTTGGGTCCGAACGCTGGTCGCGGCGCAAGGCCGCCTGGAATTGCTCGAAAAAGGCCGGGCTGGTCAGGGTGATGGCCGCATTGATAGGCAGGAGAGCGCCTGAAAGCAAAGAAAACATTGGCGATTCCGTCCTCCGACTGCCGCAGGGAGGGCCTGCGTTTGCGCGGTGCAGCTTGACGAAAAGGCTGTTCGTGACTACTAAATTAGCCATTCCGTGGTCATTTGAGCCGGCCGGCTTGCAGCCACGTTAAACAACTCGCTAAACAGGCCGGGGACATAAGTGATCCCGGCCGAACCTTGTTTCAGGCCGGGTTTTTTGTGCCTGATTTCCGACGTTGGTCCTCGCGACCCGCTGAGGAGGCCAGTAACAAGATGGTTAATGTCAAACCGTTGAAGGGCGATACGACGTCCACCGAGCGCGCGCACGAGGCGGATCATCCGTCGTCGCTCGTCGCGCAATTCGGGGCCGACAAGCCGCTGCATCTCGACTGCGGCATTGATCTCGCGCCTTTCCAGATCGCCTATCAAGCCTATGGCGAACTCAATGCCGATCGCTCCAACGCGATTCTGATCTGCCATGCGCTCACCGGCGATCAGCATGTTGCCAACGTGCATCCGGTCACGGGCAAGCCGGGCTGGTGGCAGACGCTGGTCGGTCCCGGCAAGCCGATCGACACTGATCGCTATTTCGTTGTCTGCTCCAATGTGGTGGGCGGCTGCATGGGATCGACCGGTCCGTCATCGACCAATCCCGCGACCGGCAAGTTGTGGGGCCTGGATTTTCCGGTCATCACCATTCCCGACATGGTGCGCGCGCAGGCGATGCTGCTCGATCATCTCGGCATTGAGAAACTGTTCGCCGTTGTCGGCGGCTCGATGGGCGGCATGCAGGCCTTGCAATGGACCACGGCCTATCCGGAGCGGGTGTTTTCCGCGCTGGCGGTGGCGTGCAGCACGCGTCATTCGGCGCAGAATATCGCGTTCCACGAACTCGGACGTCAGGCCGTGATGGCCGATCCGGACTGGAATGGCGGGCGCTATTTCGAGGACGGCACCCGTCCGCATCGCGGGCTGGGCGTCGCGCGCATGGCCGCGCATATCACCTATCTGTCCGACGCCGCGTTGCATCGCAAGTTCGGCCGCCGTCTGCAGGATCGCGAACTGCCGACGTTCTCGTTCGACGCCGATTTCGAGGTGGAAAGCTATCTGCGCCATCAAGGCTCGTCCTTCGTCGAGCGGTTCGACGCCAACAGCTATCTCTATCTGACGCGCGCGATGGACTATTTCGACATCGCCGCCGACCACAACGGTGTGCTGGCGGAAGCTTGGCGCGGCACACGCACGCGGTTCTGCGTGGTGTCGTTCACCAGCGACTGGTTGTTCCCGACCTCGGAATCGCGCGCCATCGTGCATGCCCTTAATGCGGGCAGCGCGCGCGTGTCATTCGCGGAAATCGAGACCGACAGGGGCCACGACGCGTTCCTGCTCGACGTGCCCGAGTTCATTGAAATCTCCCGCGCATTTCTTGAGTCCGCCGCATCCGCGCACGGCCTGAACTCAGCGAGCAAATAACATGGCTCTTCAGGATCAGGCATTTCGTCCGACCGCTGTTCTTCCGGTCACCGAGAATGGTTATCGCGCGGATCACCTGTTGGTGGCGCAGATGGTCGAACCGGGCTCGAAGGTGCTCGATGTCGGCTGCGGCGAGGGAGACCTGCTGCGTCTTCTGGAAATGCGCGGCGTCGATGGGCGCGGCATCGAACTGTCGCGCGAAGGTGTCAACCGCTGCGTCGCCAAGGGGCTCGCGGTGGTGCAGGGCGACGCTGACACGGACCTGATCAATTACCCCGACGATTCGTTCGACTACGTGATCCTGTCGCAGACGCTGCAGGCCACGCGCCAGCCGCGCGTGGTGCTGGAAAACCTGCTGCGGATCGGGCGCAGCGCCATCGTGTCGTTTCCGAATTTCGGTCACTGGAAAATGCGGCTGCAATTGCTGGTCAAGGGCCAAATGCCGCGCACCGACAATCTTCCGGCGACCTGGTACGACACGCCGAACATCCATTTTTGCACCATCAAGGACTTCGTGCAGCTCTGCGACGAGATCAACGTCAAGATGGAGCGTGCGGTGGCGCTCGATCTCTACGGCCGGCCGCTGCGGCTCAATGCGCCGTGGTGGTTCTGGAACATGTTCGGCGAACAGGGCGTGTTCCTGCTCAAGCGCCGCGACACGTAAGCGCCCGCAGGCATTAACATCCACGGCTCCAATGTGGCCGTGTATGTTCGCATTCTCGCCATGAAATGATCCCGCGATCGCCGCGAAATTACTCCGCGACCGCCTTATCGCGTCTTGCTCTCGTCACACCGACCCGTTTTTTGCGCTGCGATATGTCGTTCGCGTGCGAACGATGGGCACAGGGGGTGTCACGAGGACTATTGGATGATTGTATCGCGTAACTTTCGCCTGCCACTTCGAGGCGCCGCGCTGGCGCTGTGTTCGGTGGCAATCGTCGCACTGGCGACACCGGCTTCGGCGAGGCCGCATCACGGCGCGAGCCGCCACACTCATGCTCACCATTCCAAGCATTTTGCCAAAAAGCACTACGGCTATCGGCATCATGCGCGCCGCGGCCGTTACGCCGCCGCAGCGGCTGTTGAAACGTCGGCCTCGCAGGGGTTCGGCGGCTTTGGCGGATCGAGCATTGTCTCGGAAGCGCGGCGCTATATCGGCAGCGGAAATCCGACCGGCCGGGCCAGCCTGTGGTGCGCTCGCTTCATGAACATGGTTCTTGAGCGCTCGGGTCACAAAGGCACCGGTTCGGACATGGCGCGTTCGTTCGCGAGCTACGGCCAGCGCATTTCCGGCCCGCAGGTCGGCGCCATCGCTGTCATGTCGCGCGGCCGCCGCGGCGGCCATGTCGGAATTGTCAGCGGCATCGATGCCAGCGGCAACCCGATCGTGATCTCGGGCAATCACGGTCACCGCGTTGCCGAGGCGACCTATTCGCGCGGACGCGTTTACGCCTACGTCATGCCGTCAAGCTGATGTCGGCTGGTCGATAACCTCGATGCGATCGCCGGGGGCAATTTGTCCCCCGGCGGTCACCTCGGCATAGATGCCGCAGAAATTATGATCGAAGTGCCGCATCAGCGTTTTGGGAATTTCCATATCGCGCTCGGCCGTCACCGGATCGACATTCGTTGCCGCACACCGCACGATTTCGTCGATCACCTTGAGACGCGCCGCTCCGATCCTCAATTCCTTGCCGATCAAACCGCGTTCATGCCAGGCATCCCAGCCCGTCACATGCAGGTTGCCGCGAAAGCGCAACGGATGGACGGGACGTCCAATGACGCCTTCGAGAGATGCAACGCTGGCGAGGTTGATAATCGAGATCACCGGCGCGGCGAGGTCGGAAAAGCTGTAGCCGGGCGATGACAGGATTTTCGGCGGCCCCCGCAGTTCGGCGGAAAAATTTTCGGCAAAGAATGTTTCGATGGCCGCGCGGCCTTCCTCGGTGGCCAGATTGCCCGCCGCGACGATCCTGCCGCCGTCATTGATGCTGAGAGTCTGGTTCGCGTCGTCGAAGTGCGTCCGGAGAGCGGCAAGACGCTCATTCTTCATCAGCATCAGAAAATTGAATTTCGGGAAGAATTTCGGGGCGGACGGGTCGAAACCGATGGGACCGTTTTCGATGGCGTAGCTGCGGTCGCCGGATACGGTCTTGCCGGGTTGGAGGGCTGCCTGCGTCAGCGCTTCGGGCGAAAGCCCCTTGATGGGATAGCGATAGAGTTCTGTAATGGCGGCACTGGTCATGGGCTTTTGTAAAATGGCACCGCCGGGAGCGCCAGACGATTAAATTGTTCAGTAATTGCCTCTTCCGCAAGCATCCCGGAGTTCCCACATGAGACCCAGGCCGGTGCAACGCCGGTCCCCGTCCCGGATTGAGGAACGTCAATGCCGGCGGCGGAACCCCATTGAAGATGCTAACATCCGTGCCTTCGGGGCGGACACATAGCAGGCTGAGGGAAACCCGAATGAACATTGAAAAATATACCGACCGCGTGAAGGGATTCATCCAGTCGGCACAGACGTTGGCCATGCGTGAAGGCCACCAGCAATTCACGCCCCTGCATATTTTCAAAGTGCTTCTCGACGACAGCGAAGGTCTTGCGGGTGGTCTGATTGATCGCTCCGGCGGCAATTCGCGTGCGATCCTGAAGGCGACCGAGGATACGCTGGCGAAAATGCCGAAGGTTTCAGGCGCGGGAGCGGGGCAGGTTTATCTGGCCCCGGCGACGGCGCGTGCCTTCGACGCCGCAGAACAGGCCGCCGAGAAAGCCAGCGACAGCTTCGTGACTGTGGAGCGGCTGTTGCAGGCGCTCGCTGCCGACAAGGACAGCGACGCGGGCACCTTGCTTGCCAAGGGCGGCGTCACGCCGCAAAGCCTCAATGCGGCCATCAATGCCCTGCGCAAGGGCCGCACCGCCGACAGTGCGTCGGCTGAAAACGCTTATGACGCGCTGAAGAAATATGCCCGCGACCTGACCGAGGCCGCGCACGACGGCAAGCTCGATCCGGTGATCGGTCGCGACGAGGAAATTCGCCGAACCATCCAGGTCCTGTCACGCCGCACCAAGAACAATCCGGTGCTGATCGGCGAGCCCGGCGTCGGCAAGACCGCTATCGTCGAAGGTCTTGCGCTGCGCATCATCAACGGCGACGTGCCTGAAAGTCTCAAGGACAAGAAGGTGCTGTCGCTCGACATGGGCGCGCTGATTGCCGGTGCGAAATATCGCGGCGAGTTTGAGGAGCGGTTGAAGGCCGTGCTCTCGGAAGTCACAAGCTCCGATGGCCAGATCATCCTGTTCATCGACGAGATGCACACGCTGGTCGGCGCCGGCAAGGCCGACGGTGCGATGGATGCGTCGAACCTGCTCAAGCCTGCGCTGGCGCGGGGCGAGTTGCATTGCATCGGCGCGACCACGCTCGACGAATACCGCAAGCATGTCGAAAAAGATGCGGCGCTGGCCCGCCGCTTCCAGCCGGTGTTTGTTTCCGAGCCTACCGTCGAAGATGCGGTGTCGATCCTGCGTGGCCTGAAAGAGAAGTATGAACTCCATCACGGTGTCCGCATTACGGACTCCGCGATCGTTTCCGCCGCGACCCTGTCGAACCGCTACATCACCGACCGCTTCCTGCCGGACAAGGCGATCGACCTGATCGACGAGGCCGCAGCGCGGCTGAAGATGCAGATCGATTCCAAGCCGGAAGAGCTCGACAATATCGACCGCGAAATCGTGCGTCTGAAGATCGAGCAGGAGGCGTTGAAGAAGGAAACCGATTCGGCATCGAAGGACCGGCTGCAACGGCTCGAGAAAGAACTGGCCGACCTTGAGGAAAAGGGCAGTGCGCTGACTGCGAAGTGGCAGTCGGAACGCGACAAGCTGTCCGATGCCCAGAAGGTCAAGAGCGAACTGGAACAGGCCCGTCAGGAACTGGCCGACGCGCAGCGGCGCGGCGAATTCCAGAAGGCGGGCGAACTGGCCTATGGCCGGATTCCAGAGCTGGAAAAGAAGCTGAAGGCGCTCGAGGAAAGCGAGAAGGCCGGCAGTGTCGTGCTTGAGGAAGCCGTCACCTCGAGCCATGTCGCGCAGGTGGTGTCGCGCTGGACCGGAATCCCGGTCGACAAGATGCTGGAAGGCGAACGCGAGAAGCTGCTCAAGATGGAGCTGCAGCTTGCGGAGCGCGTGATCGGTCAGGCCGAAGCTGTCGGCGCGGTGTCCACCGCGGTGCGGCGTTCGCGCGCCGGGTTGCAGGACCCGAACCGGCCGATCGGCTCGTTCATGTTCCTCGGCCCCACCGGCGTCGGCAAGACCGAACTGACGAAAGCGCTGGCAGAGTATCTGTTCGACGACGAGACGGCGCTCGTGCGCATGGACATGTCCGAGTACATGGAGAAACACTCCGTTGCGCGGCTGATCGGCGCGCCTCCGGGCTATGTCGGCTATGACGAGGGCGGAGCGCTCACGGAAGCCGTGCGGCGCAGGCCGTATCAGGTCGTGCTGTTCGACGAGATCGAGAAGGCGCATCCCGATGTGTTCAACGTGCTGCTGCAGGTTCTCGACGATGGCCGCCTGACCGATGGTCAGGGCCGCACCGTCGACTTCCGCAACACGCTGATCATCATGAC
>CAZQMD010000237.1:0-7893 GCA_964594185.1 uncultured Afipia sp.
CCCAGCAGCGAGCGGGTCAGGCGGGCCGGTTTGTCGTCAGTGGAAGGGTCCATCTATCAGCCTGATTTCATTGGTTAACGGGCTTTTTTGCGGCAAAAAGGGGTTATAACCCGGAACATTCGCCTTATATAACCGTCTGGTTCCAGTGGTCGGCCGGGAAGCAGGAACCCGGTCACATTTCAGCCCAGCTTGCATTGCTCGTTGCATCCAGGCGGACGCCTTGTTTCACGGCTTCCGGTTTGTCCGGTCAGTACATCGCGCCACGTTCACAACAACTCGATTTGGAAAGCAGGTTCATGCCCACAATCGCCCTGGTCGATGACGACCGCAACATTCTCACGTCGGTCTCGATCGCGCTGGAAGCCGAAGGCTACCGGATCATGACCTATACGGATGGCGCGTCGGCCCTCGAGGGTTTCAAGACCAGCCCGCCGGACCTCGCCATTCTCGATATCAAGATGCCACGCATGGACGGCATGGAGACGCTGCGCCGCCTGCGCCAGAAGTCCGACCTGCCGGTGATCTTCCTCACCTCGAAGGACGAGGAGATCGACGAACTGTTCGGCCTCAAGATGGGCGCCGACGATTTCATCCGCAAACCGTTTTCGCAGCGCCTATTGGTCGAGCGCGTAAAGGCCGTGTTGCGGCGTGCCGTCCCGAAGGACCCCGCCGCCACGCCGAAGGAACTGGACGCCAAGGCGCTGGAGCGCGGACTGCTGCGCATGGACCCGGAACGTCACACCTGCACCTGGAAGAACGAGCCGGTGACGCTGACCGTCACCGAATTCCTGATCCTGCAGGCGCTGGCGACCCGGCCCGGCGTGGTCAAGAGCCGCAACGCGCTGATGGACGCCGCCTATGACGATCAGGTCTATGTCGACGACCGCACCATCGACAGCCACATCAAGCGGCTGCGCAAGAAGTTCAAGGTGGTCGACAACGAGTTCGAGATGATCGAGACGCTGTACGGCGTCGGCTACCGCTTCAAGGAAGCCTGAGGCGTCGGGCACCATCACGAAGACGGGGCGCGTCGCCGGTTCTCGTTCCATCGGGACCGGGATCGCTCTAGGATGCGGGGACCTGCCGAGACTTGTCCTAACGCGGGCGTAAGCATTGCTTGACCGAACGCAGCCTGACCCGAACCAGCGTGCCGAGGATGCCGCATCCGACGGTGCCTCGGAGCATGTGGCCGAGGACAGGCCGGTCGCGCAGGGCTGGCGGCCGCTGAACTGGCTGAAGCGGGCCGGGCAGTTCTTCTTCGCGCTGTCCTTCTCGAGCCTGACCCGCCGCATCGTCTCGCTCAATCTCGCCGGGCTCGTCGCGCTGGTCGCGAGCATCCTCTACCTGTCGCAGTTCCGTGCCGGCCTGATCGACGCCCGCGCGCAGAGCCTTCTGGTGCAGGCCGAAATCATCGCCGGCGCCATCGCGGCCTCGGCGACCGTGCAGACCAACGCCATCACCATCGATCCCGACCGGCTGCTCGACCTCAAGCCGGGCGAGACCTATGGCGGGCCGGACGATTATTCGCCGCTGGATTTCCCGATCAATCCGGAGCGCGTGGCGCCGGTGCTGCGCACCCTGATCTCGCCGACCAAGACCCGCGCCCGCATCTATGATCCGAATGGCAGCCTGCTGCTCGACAGCCGCAACCTCGAAAACGTGCTGCGCTTCGACCTGCCGCCGCCCTCGTCCGAAAAGCCCGGCTTCGTCGAGCGCGGGATGGTGGCGGTCCGCACCTGGCTCAATCGCGGCGACCTGCCGCTCTACCGCGAACTCGGACCCGAGAACGGCAACGGCTATCAGGAAGTCCAGCAGGCACTGGACGGCCGCAAGGGAAGCATGGTGCGCATCAACGACCGCGGCGAGGTGATCGTCTCTGTCTCGGTGCCGGTGCAGCGCTTCCGCGCCGTGCACGGCGCACTGATGCTCTCGACCCAGGGCGACGACATCGACCAGATGGTGACCGCCGAGCGTCTTGCCATTCTCAAAGTGTTCGGCATCGCGGCGGGCGTCATGATCCTGCTGTCGCTGCTGCTCGCCTCGACCATCGCAGGCCCGATGCGCCGCCTCGCCGACAGTGCCGAGCGTGTCCGCCGCCGTATCAAGACCCGCGTGGAAATTCCGGACTTCACCTCGCGCGGCGACGAGATCGGCCATCTGTCGCGCGCGCTGCGCGACATGACCGACGCGCTTTACAACCGCATCGAAGGCATCGAGCGTTTCGCCGCCGACGTCGCGCACGAGCTGAAGAATCCGCTGACATCGATGCGCTCGGCGGTGGAGACGCTGCCGCTGGCGCGCTCCGACGATAGCCGCTCCCGTCTGCTCGCCGTGATCGAGCATGACGTGCGCCGTCTCGACCGCCTGATCTCCGACATTTCTGACGCCAGCCGTCTCGACGCCGAGCTGCAGCGGCAGGACATGGAGCCGGTGGACATCCGCCGCCTGCTCAACACGCTGGTGTCGGTGGCCAATGAAACACAGCACGGCACCGACGTGACCGTGGAAGTCCGCTTCGAAGGCCGCCCGAACGATTCATTCTCGGTGCCGGGACATGACTCGCGGCTCGGTCAGGTGATTGCGAATCTGCTGAGCAATGCGCAGTCGTTCTCGCATCCCGGCGGCAAGGTGCGGATCGTGTGCCGCCGCCTGAAGTCGGATATCGAAATTGTGGTCGACGATGATGGCACCGGCATCCGGCCCGGCGCGCTGGAGAAAATCTTCGAGCGCTTCTATACCGACCGGCCGCATCAGGGGTTCGGACAGAATTCGGGGCTTGGCCTGTCGATCTCCAAGCAGATTGTCGAAGCCCATGGCGGACGCATCTGGGCGGAAAACCGCTCCGGCCCGATCGACGCCGACGGCGACGCCCGGATCGCCGGTGCGCGCTTCACGGTTCGGCTGCCCGCCATATGAGCGCCGGTGAAACTGCGAGCATCCATGCCACGGCGGTGGTTTCCGGCGACCAGGGCATCCTGATTCGCGGCCCTTCGGGGTCGGGCAAGTCCCGGCTGGCGTTCGATCTGATCCTTGCCGGACGCGCCGGACAGATCGATCCGGTCACTTTGGTCGGCGACGACCGCGTTCGCCTGACGGTTAATGGTGCCAGCCTGATCGTGGCGGGGGCTTCGGAACTGGCCGGAAAAATCGAAATCCGGGGGCTTGGGATCAGGTCCGTGGGCTTTGTGACGCAGGCACCCGTAGCGGTTGTGGTCGATCTTGACGCCGCCGACGCCGAGCGCCTGCCGCCCCCGCAGGCCCTGAAAACAACGGTCCACGGGCTGGAAATCCCGCGAATCCCGGTGGGCCGGGGCTATCCCGCCCTCCCCCTGGTGCTGGCTTTCCTTACGACAGTTTAAGGTTTCAAAAGCGAACTCCCGACCTTGTGCTGATTGCTGGACGCCGCCGGGTCGCCATATAAGCCAGACCCCGCCACTGACGACGGCCGGCCGCAGACACCTTTTTTAAGGGGGTACGCGGCAAGATCCCCCCTTGCGCCGGGGCTCTGGATGGTCAACATGTGGCCCTTTCGTGCGGTGCATCAAAGCGCCCGCGAGGAGTTCTGAATGATTGGTCTGGTACTGGTGACCCACGGGCGTCTCGCCGACGAGTTCAAGGCTGCCCTTGAACACGTGATGGGTCCGCAAAAACAAATCGAGTCGATCACGATTGGCGCCGAAGATGATGCCGATCTGTGTCGCAGCGATATCATCGAAGCCGTCAAGCGCGTCGACAGCGGCGATGGCGTTGCGATTCTCACCGACATGTTCGGCGGCACGCCGTCGAACCTCGCGATCTCCTGCATGAGCCGCCCGAAGGTCGAAGTGCTGGCGGGCATCAACCTGCCGATGCTGGTCAAGCTCGCCAAGGTGCGCGACGACAAGGCGCTGCCCGACGCGATCGCCGCCGCCCAGGAAGCCGGCCGCAAATACGTGACGATCGCCAGCCGGGTGCTTGCCGGAAAATGAGCACCGCGCCGGAGCAACAGTCTTCGTCTGCCGGCGTTATTGTCCGAGAACTTCCCATCATCAACAAGCGCGGCCTTCATGCGCGCGCTTCTGCGAAATTCGTTCAGACCGCCGAGAAGTTCGACGCCGAACTGACCGTGACCCGCAACGGCGAAAGCGTCGGCGGCACGTCCATCATGGGATTGATGATGCTCTCCGCCGGGATCGGCACTTCGATCACCGTGTCGGCCAAGGGCCGCGAAGCGCAGGCGGCGATGGATGCCATCACCGAACTGCTCGCCAATAAATTCGGCGAAGAAGAAGCGGGCTGATCCCGCTTAAAGCTGCCCATCTCCGATGTCGTCCCCACGCAGGCGGGGACCCATAACCATCAAAGTCTCAGGGTAAAGCGATAGCTGCCTCTGTTCTTGAACAGAGAATGCAGGAGTCTGGGTCCACGCCTGCGCGGGGACGACATCTGTATGTTCTACTTGTCGTCGTCCTCTTCTTCCGGCCGCTCCGGACCAACGATCCAGATCTTCCACTTCACTGCCGGACCGGCCTTGCCGTGGAAATAGCGCCGCGAGGTGAGATCGAGCCGCTCGGCATTCGGCGCGTTCTCGGCCATCCATGCTTCGCACTTGCTGAGCTCGAGATCCTTGGTGTCGCAGATGCCGATGAAGCCGAGCCGCTTCGCCGCGTCGAGACTGGTCAGGCCGGAGCCCCAGATTTCGCGCGGGGTCAGCGGCGCTGGATGATCCGGACTGTAGAAGGTCAGCGGCTCGCCGATTTCCGTCGTCCCTGCCACCACCGCCCAGCGCCTGTTGAAGCGCGCGCGCCAGGCTTCCGTCAGCTGCAGCGCGAATTCTGACTTCGGCGCGAACGGCGCGCCGGCCTCGCCGTCACGCCGCACCGTCTGCGCCGCGATGATCGGCGACACCAGCAGCATGATCAGCGTGAACGCCAGCCACATGAACATCAGGCGGATCAGCGCCATCTGCGTCATGCGCAGCGCGGGAATCGCCACCAGCGCCAGCGGCACCAGGAAGAACAGCGAGATGCCCCAGTCGGTCTTGAGATAAATTCCGAACACCAGGGCGGCGAGCGGCGGCACCACCCCGACAATGATCTGGATGATCCAGATGTGCCGCGCCTGGGTGAGGAACACGCCGGAGTTGGGGCCGCGCACCCACGGGCGCCTTGCAGAGGCAATGAACTCGCCGACAATTCCGCGCCGCTGCAACGACTTCCACCACTGCAGCTTCCACGCCAGCGCAATCGCGGCGAACGCGATCGGAATCAGCAGCAGGCCGATATTGTGCGCGAAGTAGATTCCCGCCAGCCGCAGCGTGGTGAGGAATGTCCGCCCGCCATAGACGTCGTCGGCATAGATCAGCGGCAGGAAGTCCGCCTGCTTCAACCACCACAGATGCGGCAGCATGCCGACAAAAGTCGCCGCGAACGCGACCCATGGCGCGGGCGAACGCCAGAAGCGCATCCGGTCCGGATGGAGCAGCGACGCCAGTCCCGCGGCGCCGATCATGGTCAGCACCCAGTATTTCGTCATCAGCGCCAGCGCGGCCGCAAGCCCGAGCCAGATGCCCGCACGTACCGTGCGCTTTTCGAAGGCATGGAGATAGGCCAGCACGAACAGCGGCAGCGTCACGAGCTGCAACAGGTCCGGATTGTACTTGAAGCCCTTGAAGGTGAAGATCGGATAGAGCGCCAGCATCGCCACCGAAAACATCGCGCGGCGGTGATCGACCACGCGCACCGCGATCAGCCAGCAGATCACAAGGCCGAGGCCCGTCACCGTCATCGCCAGCGCATAGGTGGCCCAGTCGGTGACCGGGAAAATCCGGAACCAGACGCCCGCGACCCAGCCCGACAGCGGCGGATGCTTGCCGTAGCCAAGCAGGAATTTCTGTCCCCAGGCGTAGGCCTCGGCCACATCCATGTGGACGTCCTGCGCGCTCTTCAATGCGGTGAGGATGATGGTCCAGAGCAGCGTATGCGCCACCGCAAACCCGATGACGAACCTGAACGACGTCGCCGGATCGTGCGCCATGGCCGCGACCCACGCCGCCACGCGGCGGGTGACAGGCACATGGCGCAGGCGCGCGTTTTGCCGGGATCGCAATCCGGTGCGCGGGCCGGGATTCTTGCCGGTTCTGCGCGCGATCTCGGTCGATGAAACGTCGGACATTCAAGCGCCCCGTATCGGCTGTGATTGCTGATGGTTGCTAGCAGCGCGGAGCCTGCGACGGCAACAGCAAATCATTGCGATTTCTGAGCAAGTCAGCCTCGGAACAGCCCAATTTTGTTGCCGCTTTGAGGCGCGGATGCTATCCCGCGCCCATGACAACCAGCCCTATTTCCAACATCCGCAACTTCTCCATCGTCGCCCATATCGACCATGGCAAGTCCACCCTCGCCGACCGCCTGATTCAGACCACGGGCGGACTGGAGGCGCGCGAGATGAAGGAGCAGGTGCTCGATTCGATGGACATCGAGCGCGAGCGCGGCATCACCATCAAGGCGCAGACTGTCCGCCTCAACTACAAGGCCAAGGACGGCAACACCTACATCTTCAACCTGATGGACACGCCCGGCCACGTCGACTTCGCCTACGAGGTTTCGCGTTCGCTGGCCGCTTGCGAAGGCGCGCTGCTGGTGGTGGACGCCTCGCAGGGCGTGGAAGCGCAGACGCTTGCCAACGTCTATCACGCGCTCGACGCCAATCTCGAAATCGTGCCGGTGCTGAACAAGGTCGATCTCCCCGCCGCCGAACCCGAGCAGGTGAAGCAGCAGATCGAGGACGTGATCGGCATCGACGCTTCCGACGCGGTGATGATCTCCGCCAAAACCGGTCTCGGCATTCCTGACGTGCTGGAAGCCATCGTCACCCGCCTGCCGCCGCCGAAGGGCGACCGCGACGCGACGCTGAAGGCGCTGCTGGTCGACTCTTGGTACGACGTCTATCTCGGCGTCGTGGTTCTGGTGCGCGTTGTCGATGGCACCCTGAAGAAGGGCCAGCGCATCCGCATGATGGGCACGGGCGCCGCCTATGACATCGAGCGCGTCGGTTTCTTCACGCCGAAGATGGTCAATGTCGATGAGCTTGGCCCCGGCGAGATCGGCTTCATCACCGCCGCGATCAAGGAAGTCGCCGATACCCGCGTCGGCGACACCATCACCGACGACCGCAAGCCGATCACCGACATGCTGCCGGGCTTCAAGCCCGCCATTCCGGTGGTGTTCTGCGGCCTCTTCCCGGTCGATGCCGACGATTTCGAGACGCTGCGCGCCGCGATGGGCAAGCTGCGGCTGAACGACGCAAGCTTCTCCTTCGAGATGGAGACCTCGGCAGCGCTGGGCTTCGGCTTCCGCTGCGGCTTCCTCGGGCTTTTGCATCTCGAGATCATTCAGGAGCGTCTGAGCCGCGAGTTCAATCTCAACCTGATCGCGACCGCGCCATCGGTCATTTACAAGATGCATCTCAACAACGGCAGCGAGATCGAGATTCACAATCCGATCGACATGCCGGACGTGACGCAGATCAAGGACATCGAGGAGCCGTGGATCGAGGCCACAATCCTGACGCCCGACGAATATCTCGGCAGCGTGCTCAAGCTCTGTCAGGAGCGCCGCGGCATGCAGAAGGAACTGACCTATGTCGGCGCCCGCGCCATGGCGAAATACGAACTGCCGCTCAATGAAGTGGTGTTCGATTTCTATGACCGCCTGAAGTCGGTCTCCAAGGGCTATGCCTCGTTCGACTATCACCTCACCGACTACAAGCCGGCGGATCTGGTGAAGATGCAGATCCTGGTCAACAACGAGCCGGTGGACGCGCTTTCCATGCTGGTCCATCGCACCCGCGCCGAGGGCCGCGGCCGCGCCATGGTCGAGAAGATGAAGGAGCTGATCCCGCCGCACATGTTCC
>CAZQMD010000238.1:0-7878 GCA_964594185.1 uncultured Afipia sp.
TTTCTTATGGCGTGTTGCAGCATCCAATCTCGAAGGCATTTATTGAGAGCGCCAAGTCGGCAGGCCTCCCCGAGAACAACGGCTTCAATGGTCCGTCTCAGATGGGCGCAGGCTTCTACGAACTTACGATTTCAGACGGCAAGCGTTCAGGTGCTTTCAAGTTTCTCGACCAGGGGAAAGGACGAAGCAATCTGACCATCATGGCCAACACTCAGGTTCGGCGCCTCGCGGTCGAAGGCACGCGCGTTCGGGGTGTTGTCATTGACCACAACGGGCGTGAGGTCACCGTTTCGGCCGAACGAGAAGTCTTGCTGACTTCCGGGGCCATTGGTTCGCCGCAATTACTGATGCTGTCAGGAATTGGACCGGCCGATCACCTCCGTTCACTCGGCATCAAGCCGGTGCTCGATTCCGCCGGCGTTGGAAGCAATCTGCAAGATCATTTGGATTGCGCAATTCGATTGGAGGCGTCGCAGCCGATCACACTGACGCCGTACATCGGATTGTTCAGAGGTGCCTTGGCCGGCGCACAATATATGCTCCGAGGCACGGGGCCCGGCACCTCACAGGGGGTCGAAGCCGGAGCCTTCTGGGGGCCCGATAAAACCTCATCGTGGCCTGAGTGGCAGGCTCTTCTCATCGTCGCGCTGCGAAACCCGCCGCAGGGCGAGCGCGTCCCGCACGGCTTTGCCATTCGCGTATGCCAGCTTCGTCCGAAGAGTCGTGGAACGCTGCGCCTGCGGTCGGCCGATCCCTTCGTCGCGCCGGCGATCGACCCCCGCTTTCTATCCGATGAAAGTGATTTCGTCAGCATGCAAGAAGGCGTTCGGCAGATGTGCGAGATCATCGATCAGCCGGCGCTCCGAAAACACATTAAGCGCAAACTCGATATCGATCCGTTTACCAGCACGGAATCCCGCAAAAAGTGGATACGAGCCCGCGCAGAAACGATCTACCACCCGGTCGGAACATGTCGCATGGGTGAGGATCGCGACGCCGTGGTCGATAGCAAGCTTCGGGTTCGGGGCATCGACAATCTACGCGTTATCGACGGTTCACTTATGCCGACCGTGATCAGCGGAAACACCAATCTGCCGATCATGGCTATGGCGGAGAAAGCTGCAGAGTTGATTGCCGGGAAGTGACCCAATGTTCTCTCCCTCAATGGCAGGAACAATCTGAAACCCTGCCTTTCATCGCACAGGCCATCGCTTGATTTCCCGTGGTCCCGCTCGTTGTCGGCGGTCTGACGCGAAGGTGTCAGTAAATGGCAGCAAGCGCCTGAGGGCGTCCTCCCTAGACTGCCCGGGGTCCGATGACGGGTCCCGGGCTTCTTTTATGGATTTGAGTACCCTTTTGGACATCACCCGCAATCGTCAACGATGTCCGTGCTGCTCTGACCGTTCGATAAGGAAGGTTTAACCGGGACAGCCGTGCCGGAGATCAAGTACCGACGCCACCTAACCTAGCTCGACATGCATCGCATATTTCAAGACTTCATTGATCATCTTTCGAGCGCTGAAGATCAAGCAGAGCTTTCGGGAGCCATGGCCGTCACAGCCGCGGCTCTCGACCTGTCTTGCTTTGCGTACCTCGCGCTACCGCAAAAGCTCGATGGGACACCCCGTCTTATGTCGACATACCCAAAGGAGTGGACTTCACACTACCTAAGGAGCCACTACGAACGGATCGATCCGGTTATCATGCAGGCGCTACGGGACACCGAGCCGTTTCGCTGGGGAATCGGATCGACCGAACGATATCTTTCGCCGGCACAGAAGCGGTTGCTGGACGAAGCCTCCCAATATGGCATTCGGCTAGGATTCACCGTTCCTATCCATGACGGACACGGCCCCGTTGCCGCCGTCACCTTTGCCGGCAACCAACGGGAAGCTCAATTCGAACGCTTCGTCACGTCGAACCCTCGAATGCTTCAGTTGATGGCGATGTTCTTCCACTCACACGTTCGCCGCAAACTCGCGAGCGATCTTCGTGTTGATGGAGCAGCTTTGTCCGCCCGCGAGTTCGAATGTCTGGAGTGGGCCGCCCGCGGCAAGAGCGCTTGGGACATCGGACGCATTCTGGGAATATCGCATCACACTGCTATCTCTTACCTGAACAACGCGAAAGCAAAATTGGGAGTGCGAACCGTTGTTCAAGCGGCACTACGCGTGGCCGCTGCCAAACGAGAACAGCAAAACTAAGGCGAACTCCTCCCACAACTAGGGGTGATGCTTCTTAGCGTAACTTCGCCTCAAAGAATCATGGCAACCTTGGAGGATGTCATGATTCAGCTCATCACGGAGCCTTGGTACGGCGAATTCTCCCATACGCTCTTTGCAATACACCAACTACGACATCGCGTCTTCAAGGTCCGGATGGACTGGGACGTTCAAATTAGCGGCGACATGGAAGTTGACAAGTTCGACTCGTTGCATCCGGCATACCTCGCCCAACTCTCGGACGACGGCCGGGTACAAGGCTGCGTCCGCCTGCTTCCAACCAAGGGACCGACGATGCTCCGCGACACATTTCCCGCGCTTCTGAATGGTCAGCCGATGCCCATGAGTCCGCAGATATGGGAAAGCAGCCGCTTTGCGATCGACGCTAGACTCGACACACCAAAAGGAGAACACGGAATAGCTTGTGCCACCTACGAGTTGTTTGCTGGCATGGTGGAATTTGGGCTTTCGCGGCATCTGAGCGATATTGTTACCGTTACCGACGCCCGAATGGAAAGGATCCTGCGGCGCGCTGGGTGGCCGCTACGTCGAATCGGCGCTCCCTCTAAGATTGGGAACACTCTCGCCGTCGCTGGATATCTGGATATCTCCAGTGCGGCGCTCGCGAAACTTCGTGGGGCAGGCGGACTTTCTGGGCCAGTACTCTGGGCGCCTGTATTGCGCGTTGCCTAGAACGGTCGCGCAGCAGCCCCCTGGGGAAGCATCTTCGCCTACTGACGGGCTACAGGCATGATGGAAATCAGCAACATTGACAACCAGCAGCGCACGACCGGAATGCCCGTCATCGGCCTCCGCCTGCTTCGGCTTGCAGTCGTTGCCAACGACTGTGGAAGTCTTCGGCAAGCCGGTGAGTTGCTTTCCATTCCACATTCTGTCGTGAGCCGCTCAATTGGTCAACTCGAGCGCCTAGTCGGGACCAGCTTGTTTGAGCGGTCAACCGCGGGAGTCCAGCCAACTCTTGCTGGTAAAGTAGTCGTGCGGATCGCAAGAAAGGTGCTGGAGCAGATTGATACTCTCGTTGCAACCGGCAGATCAATTGGTCGTGGCGAAGCTGGCCACCTTTCGGTTGGCTTCTGCACGTCGATTTCAGCAGGCAATCTGCGGACTACCCTCCTCGACTTTAGAACGCGATTTCCTCGGATCGAACTCGCTATAGCCGAACGACCCTGCACTTTGCTCATGAACGCGCTGCGGAGCGGAACACTCGACGTTCTCATCGTTACGAGCGACACGCCATCGTCGGACAACAAGACGCTCAGAGTCTGGAGCGAACGCGTCCTCGTTGCCTTACCTGAGGACCACCCTTTGGCGGCGCGCGACGCGGTTTATTGGACCGATCTTCGCGACGAAACCGTACTACTCAGCCATCACGATTCCAGCCGCGAGTTTGAAGATCTCATCATATCGAAATTTGTATCTACAGACGATCGGCCTAAGATCGACCGGCACGACGTCAGCCGAAGCATGATCAGAAGTCTCGTCAGTATGAAACTAGGCGTTAGCCTCATCATGGAGTCCGATATGGGCGCGAGTTTCGCCGGGCTGAAATATCGCGAACTACGGGACGGGACAGGATCAAGCCATATCGGCTTTTCTGCACACTGGTGCGCCGACAACGAGAATCCAGCCCTCAACCGCTTTCTCGAATTGCTTGCGGAGCGCTATCCCTCACCTTCGCCGGCTCTCGGGGGTTGACTGGCTCGTCTCGCCTTGGCGAATCCGCGGTCCGTAGCCATGAAGCGCGCCAGCATGGGCGCGATCAGCTTTGCCGGATCGATACGCTGCCCATTTTCGCGTGCCAGGGCCTCCGCATAGGCGACGAGATCCCGATGCACCGATGCTGGAAGCTCAGTGGTGAGCTTGACCGGCTTGTCGTCCGGCAGGGCTCCTATTCTCAACTTGGGCATCCCCTACCCTCCGTATGGCGCAAGTATGAGGTCGCGATTGACGAGAACGCGAACCGGGAAACCAGGTCGTATGGTCAAAGTAGGCTGGATGTTGAGACTGCGTCGAACCACCTGCTGTCCGGTTTGGTTTAGTGAGTCAGACGCGCCGTGTCGCAATGCCTGAATGATTGCGCTGTCGTTGCTGTTCGTGTCCGAGCCAGCCCCCAGTTCGGTCCCGACCGCCAGAAACGTCGAAAGCGCCGCAGCCTTGAAGAGCTCACCCCAGTGATTGTCGACTTGGTCTTCAAGGCCCGCATATCCAGCGGTGTCCGCGCCAGGCTGCCGCTCGAGAACGATAGAACGTCCATTTGGCATGATCAGCCGGGTCCAGACGAGCAGGACACGTGACTGGCCGAAAGTGACCTGACTATCGTAGAGCCCGATCAGGCGCGCTCCCTGAGGCACAAGCAGAAAGCGACCGGTCGGCGTGTCATAGACATTCTCGGTTATCTGCGCCGTAATTTGGCCTGGCAGGTCCGATCGGATTCCGGTGATCAGGGCTCCCGGAATAACCGTCCCAGTCTGCACGATATATGGTGAAGCTGGTTTGGTGACGCGATCAGGGCTGACCGCGCGGCGGTCCACAGAGGCGTTCACGAAGGCAAGCTTGCGGTCCTGACCATTCTGCGCAAATCCGTCGTCATTGGTACTCGTCGGGCTTTGTGATGCGATGCGATCGCCCCCTACACCTGCAGCCGTGGGCTCACGCGCTTCTCTCCCATTGGTCGAGGCGAACAGATGGCTGACACGAGCAGCTTCCGTCTCTTGATCCCGGCGCTGCTGTTCCGGATCAGCGCCGATCGTCGGCGACTGTCCTTGGGCTGCAAGGATCGGCCGACCAAGGTCCCCCGGAAGCGGAGGCCCCAGTTGCGGGATTGGCTGGCGTGGAATGCCAGCGTAGTCCTTCGGCAGCGCCGTAATACCGTCGGCGACATTGTGATGGTCGGTACTGTAAAGCTCATCGGCCGCCTGGTCTCGAGGGCGATTCTTCTGCAGCGACCACAGCACGGCTCCTCCGATGACAAGCAGGGCGACCGCGCTCCCTCCCGCCAGAACTTTCCGTGACAACCGTGTCACGCGCGGGCGCTCCGCTCTCAAGCGGAAGCTCCTGGATTGATCCTCTTGTGTCTCAGGCGGAGCCGCTTGCTCCTGATCGTTTCCATTCCGGATGTTCATGACGACGGCCTCCCGTCGGTCCGGACAATACGGACCTTCTGTTGGTGCTCGCCGCCAAGCCGCAGTTCGGCGGCAGCAAAAAGCCGATCGACGATCAATACGTTGCCGTAAGCGCGATAGTTGACGAGTTCAGTCTTGCCGTCTGGACCGATGACGAAGAGCGGAGGCATCTCGCCCTGCACGATGCCTTGCGGGAATTCGACATAAACCTTGCGGCCATCGTCATATGCGGCAAGCGGCCGCCAAGGTGGGCTGTCGCCTTCGATGGCGTAGCGGGAGATACGATGCGCCGCATCCGGAAGAACAGGCTTCAGGGCAACTGAACGGGATCGTTCGCGCGCTTTTTCCGGATAGTACCAGGCAACCGACGGCATGTACGGCCGCTCGTGGGAGCGGAGCTCGATCAGGTACGTGCGCCGGTCAGTATTGACGACCAGATTAGTCTTGATCGAAGCTCGAGTCGGTTTGACGAGGATATGGACGCGCCGTGTGTCACCGCTTCCGCTTTCGGTGTCACCCACGACCCAGCGTACGGTATCTCCGGCCGCGATGGGCCCCGATCCCGTCAACTGCTCTCCTTCCTCGAGTGCGATATCCGTGATCTGCCCGGGTGCGGCGTAAATCTGGTAGAGCGCACCTGGACTATAGGCGTAGATCTGCGCCGCGTTGAAATAACCCCGCTTGCGCGGTTCAACACGGGCTGCGCTGTTTGCCGTCTCTACCCGGCTCACGGGTTCAGGCTCTTCCTTCCCTCCCGACTTGCCGCCGAGAGCCGGCTTCCAGAGCGGTGGAACGTGAAGTAGTCGCGACCTGTCGTCGAGAGGCACCGGCGTCGCCGGTAACGGAGGCACTTCAGCGTCATAGCTGATCTCCGGCGGAATGTAGGTCGCGCACCCGCCGAGCACCGAGGAACCAAGCAGGAGAGCAAACAAGACTGCTCGCTTCGCGGTCAAGAATTCGGGCGGAGCCGGACTGATCCTGCTGTACGGGACGGGATGCTTCGAATGAACGTCGGACGGCGTCTTAGTCACTGACTCAACTCCTTCGACCAGTTGACGGCGCGAACGAAGACTCCAAGAGGATTCTTGCGAAGACGTTCGGCATCGCGCGGCGTTTCGATCACGATGGTGAGAATGGCCGTCCAGCGCTCGGTCGAACTCAACGAACCGTTGTCGTAGACACGCTCGGTCCACGCGACCCGAAAGCTCTCCGTAGAGGCGCGAATGACGCTCGATACGTCGACGGCGATCTGGGCCTTACCTAACTTGGCAAAGGGGTCATTGTTGCGCGCGTAATCGTTGAGCGCGGCGGCGCCGCGATCGGTCGTAAAATCATAGGCCCTGAGCCAGTTTTGTCGTAGAACGATGCCGTCCGCCGGCAGACCTCTGACATCTTCGATAAAGCGCGCCAGATGGTAGGCGATCTGCGCATCAGTGGGCTGATAGTCGATGTTGGCCGGCGCGATCCTTTGGGCCTTGCCGAGTTGATCAACCTCGACCACCCACGGCGTGATCGATCCCTGGCTCGATTGCCAGATAAGGCCTCCAGCGAGACCGGCAGACAGCATGAGGCAACCAAAGGCCATCAGGCGCCAACTTTTGGCTTGGACGCGCGCCGATCCAATGCGTTCGTCCCAAACCTGCGCTGCTTTCTGATACGGCGTAACCGGCTCGGGCATGCGCCCGTAATGAACGGAAGGTCGTTTAAACATCGAGGATTGCCCCTGGTATCGAGTGATCGTTGCAAGCAGTGCGATGGGAAGGGATCGAGGCACTGCCGTGCGGCGGAGGTGCCGTGGCAGCGTCTCAGCGCTCTCCCTCGGACAAATCGACGGAGGAGCCGCTGCCACCATGATCGCCCGAGCGGACGGTCTGGCTAGCGGCCGAGGCACCATGCCGAATAGTCTCGGCGCGCTTCATCCGTCGCGCCCAATCGGGCTGCCCTTCGGCCGAAGTGCTCGCGGCACCGGCTTCCCCACCTCCGCCGAGCGCAGCCGCTGCACGACGCAACGGGCTCATGGCAGCGGAAGCGCCGGCCTCCGCAACGCCAGCCATGCCTCCGCTTCGATAGGCGGCGGACGCACCGCTCAAGACGGCTCCCCCACCGCGCGCGGCACCTGCAATCGCACCACCAGCGAGACCGGCGCCGCCGGCGGTGAGGCTTGCGCCTGCCGCAACAATCCCGCCGGCAGCAAGGCCTGTTCCAATCGCGGCACCGGCGCCGAGTTGCGGTCCGCCCGACACCAGGCCGTTTGCGATACCCGGACCGAAGATACCGAGGCCCAGCAAGGACAGAGCCGCGAGCACCAGTGTCATCGCGTCTTCGATGGTTGGCTGATTGCCACCAAAGCTAGCTGTGAACTGCGAGAACAGGGTCGATCCAATCCCGACGATGACGGCCAGGACCAAGACCTTGATTCCAGAGGATATGACATTGCCAAGGACCCGCTCTGCGGCGAAGGGGGTCTTGCCAAACAAGCCAAAGGGAATGAGCAGGATGCCGGCCAGCGTCGA
>CAZQMD010000239.1:0-7752 GCA_964594185.1 uncultured Afipia sp.
TGAGCTTGAGCGGCAGATGCGAGGACTGGCCCTCGAACATCTTGTTGCCGACCTGACGCTTCGGATACTGGATCAGCAGACGGCGCTGCGCACGCTCGACGAACACGATCAGCGCGATGACCGCAACGGCCATGATGATGATCGCAAGAATGAAGACCGTCGACAGCGCGCCCTGACGGCCGAGTTCGAGGGTGCCGGCGATTGCTGACGGCAGTTCGGCGACGATGCCGGCCATAATGATCAGCGAAATGCCGTTGCCGATGCCGCGCGAGGTGATCTGCTCACCGAGCCACATCAGGAACATGGTGCCGCCCACCAGGGTGATGGTGGTCGACAGACGGAAGAACAGGCCGGGATCGGCGACGACATTGCCTGCGCCTTCGAGACCGACGGCGATGCCGTAGGCCTGGAACATCGCGAGCACGACGGTCAGATAGCGCGTGTACTGATTGATGACCTTGCGGCCCGATTCACCCTCCTTCTTGAGGGCTTCGAGCTGAGGCGACACGGTGGTCAGCAGCTGAAGAATGATCGATGCCGAGATGTACGGCATGATGTTCAGCGCGAAGATCGCCATGCGGTTGATGCCGCCGCCGGCGAACATGTTGAACATGCCGAGAATACCGCCGGCCTGCGACTTGAAAATCTGGCTCCAGACATTCGGATCGATGCCCGGCAGCGGCACATAAGTGCCCAGCCGATAAACAAGCAGCGCACCCAGTGTGAACCAGATGCGCTTTTTAAGCTCGTCAGCTTTTGCGAATGCCGAGAAGTTGAGGTTTGCCGCCAGTTGTTCCGCTGCAGAGGCCATATTCGATCCCGGTTCTTTCAATTCGTCAGGCCGGGCTGTTCCCGGCCCTCCGCGCCTTCCTTTGAGATATCAAAGAAGTAAAGGCGTGGATGCCCGGCACAAGGCCGGGCTTGACGGAATTTTACGAGGCCTTCCTGTTCGGCTTCTTGGCAGCAGCCTTCTGTGCAGCGGCGTCCTTCGCCGGTGCCAGGATCTTCACCGAACCGCCAGCCTTCTCGACTGCCGCAATGGCGGACTTGGTGGCGCCGTACACTTCGACGGTCAGCTTGGACTTCAGTTCGCCACGGCCGAGCAGACGCACGCCGTCCTTCGAACGGCGCAGCACGCCAGCCTTCACCAGCGATTCCGCGTTCACGGTCGCACCGGCGTCGAGCTTCTTGGCATCGATGGCTTCCTGCAGACGGTCGAGATTGACCTCCGTCAGGTCGAGCGCGAAGATGTTGTTGAAGCCGCGCTTCGGCAGACGGCGATGCAGCGGCATCTGGCCGCCTTCAAAGCCCTTGATGCGCACGCCTGAACGCGCGGTCTGGCCCTTGCCGCCACGACCTGCCTGCTTGCCCTTGCCGGAGCCAATGCCACGGCCAACGCGCATGCGCTTCTTGCGCGAGCCGCTGTTGTCGGCGATCTCATTGAGCTTCATCGCTTGCTTCCTTACTTCTCGTCGACGACGCGAACGAGGTGCCTGACCTTATCGATCATGCCGCGAACGGCAGGCGAATCCTGCAATTCAGAGACACGGCCGATCTTGTTGAGACGCAGACCGATCAGGGTCTCGCGCTGCGAGCTGTGGCGGCGAATCGGGCTGCCGGTCTGCTCGACCTTGATGGTTTTCGTTGCGGCCTTGGCCATGGTCCTAACTCCAAAACGTCTTTTCAGACCGGCACGATCTTATCGGAAAACCGGACGACCGGTTTTCCGGATCATGCCCTCATTATTCCGCGACAGCTTCCGCGTCGCCGCCGACACGACGGGACTGCAACGTGGAGACCTTGAGATTGCGGCGGTTGGCAACCGAACGCGGCGAATCCTGATGCTTCAGCGCGTCGAAGGTTGCGCGAACCATGTTGTAGGGATTCGACGAGCCGATCGACTTCGCTACCACGTCCTGAATGCCGAGGGTTTCGAAGACGGCGCGCATCGGGCCGCCCGCGATGATGCCGGTACCGGCAGGTGCGGCGCGCAGGTAAACGCGGCCAGCGCCATGACGGCCAGCAATGTCGTGATGCAGCGTGCGGCCTTCGCGCAGAGCGACGCGCGTCAGGTTACGCTTGGCCGACTCGGTCGCCTTGCGGATCGCTTCAGGCACTTCGCGCGCCTTGCCGTGGCCGAAACCGACCCGGCCCTTCTGATCGCCGATGACGACCAGAGCCGCAAAACCGAAGCGCTTGCCGCCCTTGACGACCTTCGCCACACGATTGATGTGGACGAGCTTGTCGACGAACTCGCTGTCGCGCTCTTCCCGATCTCGCCGCTGACCGCCGCGTTCGCGTTCACCTGCCATGGTGTTTTCCAATCCTTGTGAGGCTCGCGCCTCTGACCTTGTGTCCGTTCAAACCAAATTCAAAAGCTGAGCTTAGAAGCTCAAGCCGCTTTCCCGCGCGGCATCGCCGAGCGCCTTGACGCGGCCGTGGTAGAGATAGCCGCCACGGTCGAAAATCACTTCCTTGACGCCGTTCTTCACGGCGCGCTCGGCCAGGAGCTTGCCCACGGCCTTCGCGGCATCGATGTCGGCGCCGGTCTTGCCGGTGTCGCGCATCGCCTTCTCCAGCGACGAGGCCGAAGCCAGCGTTTCGCCCTTCAGGTCATCGATGACCTGAGCGTAGATATGCTTCGACGAACGGAACACCGACAGGCGCGGACGCCCATTCGCGGTCCGGCGCAGCGCGAGACGAACGCGCTGCTTGCGCCGGGCATTCGTGACCTTGAGTTTCGACATGACCGGCTCCGTTACTTCTTCTTGCCTTCCTTGCGGAAGATAAATTCGTTGGCGTACTTCACGCCCTTGCCCTTGTAAGGCTCCGGCGGACGATAGCTGCGGATCTCGGCGGCAACCTGGCCGACGCGCTGGCTGTCGTTGCCGGCAATGGTGATTTCGGTCGGCTTCGGCACGGCGATCTGGATCCCTTCCGGAATCGCGTAGATCACGTCGTGGCTGTAGCCGAGCGAGAGCTGCAGGTTCTTGCCCTGCAGCGCGGCGCGGTAACCCACGCCGGTGATTTCCAGCTTCTTCTCGAAGCCCTTGGTGACGCCTTCGACCAGATTCGCAATCTGGGCGCGAGCGGTGCCGTAAAGCGAACGCGCGCGCTTGGTCTCGAAGCGCGGCGCAACAGTGATCGCGCCGTCCTTCATCTCGACCGTAACGTCGTCATGCACGACAAACTGAAGAGCGCCCTTCGGGCCCTTCATCTTGACGGTCTGGCCTTCAACATTCGCGGTGACGCCGGAGGCGATCGCGACGGGCCTTTTGCCTACGCGTGACATTGATCTTCCTTCCTTAGAACACCGTGAAGAGAACTTCGCCGCCCACGTTCGCGTCGCGCGCGTCGTGGTCAGCCATGATTCCCTTCGGTGTCGACAGAACCGAGATACCGAGACCGTTGCGGACACGCGGCAGGTTCTTCACCGACGCGTAGACCCGGCGGCCCGGTTTCGACACGCGCTCGATCTCCTTGATGACCGGCTCGCCGTCGAAATACTTCAGTTCGATTTCCAGCTCGTTGTGACCGCCGGCATGCTCGACTGCTGCGTAACCGCGGATGTAACCTTCGGTCTTCAGCACTTCGAGAACGTTGGCGCGCATCTTCGAGCCCGGGGTCGAAACCTTGGACTTGTTGCGCATCTGCGCGTTGCGGATGCGGGTGATGAGATCGCTGATCGGATCGTGCGTTGACATGTCCGATCCTCCTTACCAGCTCGACTTCACGAGGCCCGGGATCAGGCCCTTGGAGCCATAATCACGGATCGCGATGCGGCTCATCTTGGTCTTGCGATAGACCGCGTGAGGACGGCCGCTGACTTCGCAGCGGTTGTGAACGCGGGTCGCCGACGAATTGCGAGGCATCTCGGCAAGCTTGATCGTCGCCGCGAAACGCTCTTCCATCGGCTTCTCCTTGTCGGAGATGATCGCCTTCAGGCGCGCGCGCTTGGCAGCAGCGTTCTTCGTCATCTTCTGACGCCGGTTGTTCTTCTCGACAGAACTCTTCTTAGCCATAGAGTAGTCTCCATACCTTTCCGCGTTTGAGGCGCTGACTAATTCAGCGGCTCACTGCCGGAACGGAAAATTGAATGCGGTCAGCAATGCGCGGGCCTCATCGTCGGTGGCCGCGGTGGTGCAGATCGTAATGTCCATGCCCCAGGTCTCGCCCGACTTGTCGTAGTCGATTTCCGGGAACACCAGATGCTCCTTGAGGCCGAGCGAATAGTTGCCCATGCCGTCGAAGCTCTTCGGATTGAGGCCGCGGAAGTCGCGAACGCGAGGCAGCGCGATGTTCACAAGACGGTCGACGAAGTCGTACATCTTGGACTTGCGCAGCGTCACCTTGGCGCCGATGGCCTGGCCTTCACGCAGCTTGAAGGTCGCGATCGCCTTGCGCGAATGCGTGACGACCGGCTTCTGGCCGGCGATCAGCGCGAGATCGGCTGCAGCCAGTTCGACCTTCTTGCGGTCGTTGACGGCTTCGCCGATGCCCATGTTGAGCACGACCTTCTCGAGAACCGGAACCTGCAGAGCGTTCGTGTAGCCGAACTGCTCAACCAGCTTGCCGCGGATCTCTTTGTCGAATTGCGCGCGCAGGCGCGGAACGTATGCGGTCTCAGCCATTGATCTCTGCTCCCGAGCGCTTCTCAACGCGCACCTTGGTGCCGTCCTTCTGCACCTTGAAGCCGACGCGGGTCGGCTTGCCGTCCTTACCGACGAGCGCAATGTTCGACAGATGGATCGGCGACTCCTTGGTGACGATGCCGCCTTCCTGGGTCTGGGTCTGCTTCTGGTGACGCTTCACCAGGTTGACACCGCGCACCAGCGCCTTGCTCTCGGTGGGACGCACCTCGAACACTTCGCCGGTCCGGCCCTTGTCGCGGCCCGACAGAACGATGACCTTGTCACCCTTGCGAATCTTGGCAGCCATTACAGCACCTCCGGCGCAAGCGAGATGATCTTCATGTGGTTCTTGGCGCGAAGCTCGCGCGGCACCGGCCCGAAGATACGGGTGCCGACCGGCTCGGACTGGTTGTTGATCAACACAGCCGCGTTGCGGTCGAAACGGATGACGGAGCCGTCAGCGCGGCGAATATCCTTCGCAACGCGAACGACGACGGCTTTCATCACGTCGCCCTTCTTCACCTTTCCGCGTGGAATGGCTTCCTTGATCGAGACGACGATGATGTCGCCCACCGTTGCATAGCGGCGCTTGGAACCTCCAAGAACCTTGATGCACATGACACGGCGCGCGCCGGAATTATCGGCCACGTCGAGGTTGGTCTGCATCTGAATCATTGATGCACCTCGTCCTCTTCTCTTTGCACCAGCCTAGCCGGCGCTCAACATTTTCCTGAAGTCAGTCGGCCTGGGCCGGCAGATCAGGCGCTTTTCTTGTGCTCGCCCCGGATCACGACCCAGCGCTTCAACTTCGAAATCGGCTTCGATTCCTCGATCCACACCACGTCGCCCGGCTTGAACTGGTTGCTCTCGTCGTGCGCGTGATAGTTCTTCGAACGGCGGATCGTCTTCTTGTAGATCGGGTGCGTGAAACGGCGATCGACGCGCACCACGATGGTCTTGGCCTGCTTGTCGCTGACGACCACGCCCTGCAAAGTACGTTTCGGCATCTTCGTAAGCCTCTTACTTCTTCTTGGCGCGCGTCTGCGCGGCGACGGTCTTGATCCGGGCGATGTCACGGCGGGCCTCGCGCAGGCGCGAGGTGTTCTCGAGCTGCCCGGTGGCGCGCTGGAAGCGCAGGTTGAACCGCTCCTTCTTCAGATTGAGGACGGCTTCGTCCATCTGATCGGGGCTCATTGCGCGGATGTCTTCGACTTTGAGATCGGCCATGGTCCTTACTCCGCAATGCGCGCAACGAAGCGCGTCTTGATCGGCAGCTTGGCGGCAGCGAGCGCCAGCGCTTCCTTGGCGGTCTGGTGAGTCACGCCGTCGATCTCGAACATGATGCGGCCCGGCTTGACGCGGGCAACCCACAGTTCAGGCGTACCCTTGCCCGAGCCCATTCGCACTTCGGCGGGCTTCTTCGACACCGGCAGATCCGGAAACACGCGGATCCAGACGCGGCCCGCACGCTTCATGTGACGGGTCAGCGCGCGGCGAGCGGCTTCGATCTGGCGCGCGGTGATGCGCTCCGGCGCCATCGCCTTCAGGCCGAACTGGCCGAAAGACAATGTCGCGCCCGACGAGGCGACGCCGTGGATACGGCCCTTATGCGCCTTCCGGAACTTTGTCTTCTTTGGTTGCATCATGGCTTACGCCCTCAAACCTTTATTTCCTTGAGCATGACCTGATCCGAAAACCGGTACCCACTTTTCGGGGTCATGCAATTTCAATCAGGCCGCATCGCGACGGGACGGACGCCCGCTGTCGCCTTCGGCCATACGCTTGTCCTGGGCCATCGGATCGTGCTCGAGGATTTCACCCTTGAAGATCCAGACCTTGACGCCGCAGGTGCCGAACGTCGTGAACGCGGTGGCGACACCGTAGTCCACATCAGCACGCAGCGTGTGCAGCGGCACGCGGCCCTCGCGGTACCACTCCATACGTGCGATTTCAGCGCCGCCGAGACGGCCCGAGCAGTTGATGCGGATGCCTTCGGCGCCCAGACGCATCGCCGACTGAACGGCGCGCTTCATGGCGCGGCGGAACGCAACGCGGCGTTCGAGCTGCTGCGCGATCGACTCTGCAACCAGGGTCGCATCGAGTTCCGGCTTGCGGATTTCGATGATGTTGATCACGACGTCGGAGTCGGTGATCTCGGAGACCTTCTTCTTCAGCTTGTCGATGTCGGCGCCCTTCTTGCCGATCACGACACCCGGACGCGCCGAGTGGATCGACACGCGGCACTTCTTGTGCGGGCGCTCGATCACGATGCGCGCGACAGCAGCCTGCTTCAGTTCCTTCATCAGCACTTCGCGGATGCGGATGTCCTCATGGAGGAGCTTCGCATACTCGTTCTTGCCGGCGAACCAACGGGAATCCCAGGTCCGGTTAATGCCCAGACGCAGCCCGATTGGATTGATCTTCTGACCCATCGTCTTCTCCCGCCCTTAGGCGCTCGCCTCGGCCTCGACCTGACGAACGACGATCGTCAGCTGCGAGAACGGCTTAAATACACGACCCGAACGGCCACGGCCGCGCGGTGCGAAACGCTTCATCACGATGCCGTTGCCAACATGCGCCTCGGCGACGACGAGCGCGTCGACATCGAGATCATGGTTGTTTTCGGCGTTCGCGATCGCGGACTCCAGACACTTCTTGACGTCGCCGGCAATCCGCTTGCGCGAGAACTGCAGGTCGGCGAGCGCAGACGATGCCTTCTTGCCGCGGATCAACTGCGCAACAAGATTCAGCTTCTGCGGCGAGACGCGAAGCATGCGGGCTACCGCCTTGGCCTCGTTGTCCGGGAGAACCCGTTCGCGCTTTGGTTTGCTCATGACTAAGTCCTCAAGCCCTTACTTCTTGGCTTTCTTGTCGCCCGAATGGCCGTGGAAGGTACGCGTCGGCGAAAACTCGCCGAACTTGTGACCGACCATTTCCTCGTTCACTGCGACCGGAACATGCTTCTGACCGTTGTAGACGCCGAAGGTGAGTCCCACGAACTGCGGGAGGATCGTCGAGCGGCGGCTCCAGATCTTGATAACGTCGTGACGGCCGGACGAACGCGCGGCATCTGCCTTCTTGAGCAGCGAACCCTCGACGAACGGGCCTTTCCAGACTGAAC
>CAZQMD010000240.1:0-7728 GCA_964594185.1 uncultured Afipia sp.
CGAGGCTCGATCCGCCCATGCCGAGTACCACGACATCGGTGAAGTTCTTGCTTTTCACCCACCCGGAGAAAGCTACGTAACGCTCGATCTCGTTCTGCTCGCGCGCGACGACATCGAGCCATCCGAGCCATTTGCTCTCATCCGCGCCGGTCCAGACCGACGCATCGCGTGCCCACAGCGCGCGGATCGTGCCGTTGGCGCGCCACTGTTCCGCGAGAGCTTTTGCATCCTTCTCGATTGCAGACGGAAGTTTGATGCTCTGCGCATCGATGCGCGAACCGAGAATGGCCGCGCGTTTCTGCGCCACCGCGCCATGCAGCTTGTCGAAGGCTTCGGCGAACAGCTTGACGCCGTCCTCGACCAGCGCATCGGTGATCGCGTCGAGTGAAATGCCACTTTTTGCGAGATCCACAAGAACACGCTCGGCTTCGGGCACGTTCTGTTCGAGGCTGTCGCGCGGCTTGCCACGATCGCGGAAGGCATCGAGGGTTGCGGGCGGTACGGTGTTCACCGTGTCCTGGCCGATCAGTTCCTCAACGTACAGCACATCGCTGTAAGCCTTGTTCTTGGTGCCGGTCGAGGCCCACAGCAGGCGCTGGACCTGCGCGCCTTTCGCTGCGAGTTTCTTCCAGCGCTCGCTCCGGATCACCTTCAGATAGTGCTGATAGGCCAGCTTGGCATTGGCAATGGCGACCTTGCCCTTGAGCGCTTCGAGTCGCGTTTTCTCGTCACCGTTCGCGGCGGCGATCTTGCCGTCCAACTGGGTATCGACCGACGTGTCGATGCGGCTGACGAAGAAGCTGGCGACGCTGGCGATGCGCTTCGGATCGCCGCCCTTCGCGACGAAATCCTCCAGCCCGGCGATATAGGCTTCGAGAACTTTGGCATACATCTTCTGCGAGAATAGCAGGGTGACATTGATGCTGATGCCTTGCGCGATCAATGCGCGGATCGCGGGGATGCCCTCGGCGGTGCCGGGGACCTTTACCATCAGGTTGTCGCGGGCGACGCTGGTCCAGAGACGCTGTGCCTCGGCGATGGTGCCTGCGGTGTCACGCGCCAGATAGGGCGAAACTTCGAGGCTGACATAACCGTCGGTGCCCTTCAGTTCGTCGTAGACCGAATGCAGCGCATCCGCCGCGCGCTGGATGTCTTCCACCGCGAGCGTTTCATAGAGGTCGCTCGCGGAACGGTCGCGCTCATTCAGGAGCGCGGAGACGGCCTCGTCATACTCGCTGCTTCCGCCAATCGCCTTTTCGAAAATCGACGGGTTGGACGTGACCCCGCGCACACCGTCGCTGTCGACCAGCGCCTTGAGTTCGCCATTGGCGATGAACCCGCGTGCGAGGAAATCGAGCCAGATGGCCTGGCCGTGGGTCGTTAGAGCTTTAACTGGGTTCATGCCGTCTCTGGAAATTGGCGGAGGGGAGGAAGGATGTTGTCTGCTGCAGGTCTTGTGATTGTCGAAAGCCTTCGTCGTCAAAAGCCTTGTGATTGTCAAAGATTCTCGCAGACCGATGGTTTCATTCTCCCAGAATAGACTGTCAGTACGGCGGTACTATAGAGAGTGCCGCCCAAGGCGGAATTTTTTACTCCCCCGCCGGAGAAGAATATACGCCTGTGACCTCCGAAAGGAGAAGGACTCTCTCCATTTCTGACACTGCGGGCAAGAATATCGTTAGTTTTCCGGCGATATGGACCCTTTTCGGGCGGGCGAATAGATAATTGTTCTCCAAATCTTATGGATTGTAGCTGAGGACACTCCGTCATGCCCGGTATCCCGGTCTCCGCTGGTTTTGCGATTGGTCTCGCCTTTGGCATTGTCGGCCTTCTCAGCGGTTTCTGCCTGATGAGCAGCCTGCGCGATTGGTGGACCGCCAATGACGGACGCAAGGTTCGCAGCTACGCTGTCGCGCTGGCGGTTGCGATCCTTGGCACGCAGTTCGTCGCGGGCGCTGGCCTCGTCGATATCGCGAAGTCGCTTTACCTGCAGCCCTCGTTCTCCGCGCCCCTGATCTTTGTCGGCGGCCTGCTGTTTGGCTTCGGCATGGTGCTTTCCAATGGCTGTGCCTCGCGTGCGCTGGTCCTGCTCGGCAAAGGCAACCTCCGCTCGCTGGTCGTTATCGCCATCATCGGTGTCACCGCGCAGATGACGCTCAAGGGCCTGATTGCGCCCGCGCGCCTCGCTTTCCTTCAGGCCACCCAGATCACACCGACCGCTGTGTCGGCGCCTGCGCTGCTCGCCACCATGGGCCTCGACGAATATGTCGCCCGCATCGCCGTGACGTTGATCGCGAGCGGCGCGCTGCTGATCTTCGCGTTCTCGGATCGCCAGTTCCGCAATGCCTACGGCCAGATCGCTGCCGGTCTTGCGATGGGTCTTCTGGTCACCGCCGGATGGCTGGCGACCGGCTGGCTCGGCGCTGACGATTTCAATCCGGTTCCGGTGACCTCGCTGACTTTCGTTTCGCCGATTGCCGACACGCTGCAATACACCATGCTGTCCACCGGCCTCTCGCTGAGCTTCGGCATCGCGCTGGTTGTCGGCGTTCTCAGCGGCAGTCTCGTGACCGCTGTTGTCACCGGCCGCTTCAAGCTCGAGGGCTATACTTCGCCGAACCACATGGTGCGCTCGATCTCCGGCGCGGCCCTGATGGGCATTGGCGGCGCCATGGCTTATGGCTGCTCGATCGGCCAAGGCCTGACCGGCCTGTCCACCCTCGCAATGCCTTCGTTCATTGCGGTCGCCGGCATCCTGTCCGGCGCTGCGCTCGGCATCCGCGGCGCGGCCGTCGTTCCGGCTCTCGCAACCCGCTAACGCTGGAACGTTCGCGGCAAATCGCTTGTTCTCTTGATAACGCTCCGGCATCCTCCGGAGCGTTATCTCGAGAGGCTGGCCGTAATGAATCGCCGTGAAATTTTGTCCACCGTTGCCGGCTTTGCGCTGATTTGCGCGATGTCGCCTGCCGCGCAGGCTCAGACCAAGGCGAAACCTCCCGAGGACAAGCCGTTCGCGGAACACTTCATCGCGTTGCAACTCTCCGATTCCGATCAGAAGAAGCAGCGGCTTGTTCTGAGCGTCGCCAGCAATCTTCAGAAAGCTTACGGGCAGGACAAGATCGCCATCGAGGTCGTCGCGTTCGGCCCCGGCATCGATCTGCTGCGCGCCGAAAGCGAGAACAGGTCGCTGGTGGACAGCCTCATTACGCAGGGCGTCCGCTTCGATGTCTGCGGCAACACGCTCGACACCATCGAGCATGAGACCGGGCAGCGGCCGAAGATCAATCCGCATGCCATCGAAGTGCAGGTCGGCGTCGGGCAATTACTGACTTTGAGCGAAGGCGGTTACACCGTCATTCGTCCCTGATCTTTATTCGGCAGGATCGCTTTTCCCGAGCAGGCTGGCCCAGCGCCGCTGAAGGATGTCGCGCGGCGAGCCATCGACCAGTATGGCGATGCCGATCCGTGCACCGATCACCATGCCGCCGATCGCAAGCGGCGCGGATAACGCCAGCATCGATCCCGCCGTCAATCCCTGGCCGATGGTGCAGCCGCCGGCGAGAATCCCGCCCATGCCCATCAGCACCGCGCCGCCGGGATGCCGCCGCCTCTCGTGATCGTCATCGAACGCTTCCCCGCGCAGTTCCCCCGAGCGCCACGCGGACCGCCACGATCCGGCCACGACGCCGAACACGCTGCCGACGCCGAAATCTGCAAAGTTCGTGACGTTCTGCAGACCGGCGTAAAGCGCCTTGCCGACGGTAGACACGAACGTCAGGCTTTGCGGCTTGGTCGGGCCTACGAAATCGTCCACGACGCATGTCGTGACAACCCATCCGGCGATGATCAGCAGGCCGAGCACGATGCCTGCGGATAAAAGACGCGGCGCACGGCGCAGCTTCGGATCGCGCAAGGCCAGCCAGCACAGTGCAGTTCCGGCGATCACTGCGATGATGGTTCGCGTCTCGAAGCCCAGAAACAGTGATAAGGTGGACGCGATGTCGGCGCGTGCGCCATCCGGCATCGGCAGCGCCAGCGATTCCAGAAATTCGATCCGGAAGGTTGCGAACACGCCGCGCAAGGTCGCATAGGCCGCACCGCCCAGCACAAGAATGACAACAAGGCTGCGCAGACCGCCGGTGCCGAGCCGCACCAGCGAGCCGAAGCCGCAGGTGCCGACCATCGCCATGCCGATGCCGAACATCACGCCGCCGATCAGGATCGAGACCAGCGGCAAGGCTGTCGGCGTATAAGTCACGAGTGCCGGATCGAGCACACCGCCGAGGATCAGCGCCTGCGTGCCGAGAATCGCGATGCCGAGCGCCAGCCCGAAAATGCGCAGCCGCCGGCTGTCGCCGCCCATCAGCGCGTCTTCAATCGCGCCGAAGGTGCATAGTCGCGCATGGCGCACGGCAAAGCCCGCGATGACGCCGATGGCGAAACCGCCGAGTGCTTGCATCCAGGCAGACATATTCTGCATGGCGTTCTCCCGGATCGGCGCGATGTCGGCCTTGCGGGCCGCGTCGCATCCGCCTGCCGTGATGGCAGGTTTATTTCTTGTCTGCGGCCTCCACCGGCGCGCAGAAAATATCGTAGACCACCGAGATCACCCGGCGCACATCCTCGTTGGCGAGGCTGTAGTAGATCGTCTTGCCGTCGCGGCGCGTATCGACCATGCCGTCGTAGCGCAGCCGCGCGAGCTGTTGCGACACGGCTGATTGGCGCAACGAGAGAATGTTCTCAAGCTCGGTCACCGAGCGCTCGCGCTCCGCGAGCAGGCACAGCAGCAGCAACCGGTTCTCATGCGACAGCGCCTTGAGGAAGTTGCTGGCCTTGCGCGCCTTGCGCATCAGCTGGTCAAGCTCGGGCGAATATTCCGCGCCGTCGCGAAGTTCGGTTTCCAGTTCGGATGAAAGGATCGATGTCATGGCTTTATCGTTTCATTCAACTGACGGTCAGATTCGGCTGGGTTCGCGCGGCGAGGGCTGCAGCTTGGCGGCGAGCGCATCGAGCAATCCCCAGAATGCATTGTCGTTGCTGTAACCGGTGATGCGGCCGATCTCGCGGCCGTTGTCTGCGACAACGAAGGTCGGCGTGAAGCGCACGGGCGAGGCGAGAGCGATGCCGCTCATCTTCTGGTTCTGAATATCGACACGCCGCAGCGGCAACGCCTTGGCCTCATCGGTCCGCTCATAGAGCGATCCGACATCGCGCTCCCAGCGCTGGCAATAGACGCAGCCGGCCTGCTCGAACATTACGAGTTCGGCGGCCTGCGCCATGTCACACCACAGCACGCCCGTCGAAAAGGCGGCGGCAACGACGGTTTTTGTGAGCGTTTGTCCGAACATATGATACATATACACGAATTCGCATGTATCTGCCAGAGCCGGAAAATCCGTGGTTTCTTCCATTTCTTTTGCCGGGGCGCTGGGGGCAGGGGTGCTCTCGTTCCTTTCGCCATGTGTGTTGCCCCTGGTACCGCCGTATCTCTGCTTTCTGGCGGGTATCAGCCTCGATGACCTGACGCACGAGGACAAGCGCGGCTGGCGGCCGGACTGGCGCGTGGTCGCGCTGTCCTTCGCTTTCGTGCTCGGCTTCGCCACCGTATTCGTCGCGCTCGGCGCGTCGGCCTCGATGATCGGCAAGGCCGTCACGGCCTATTTCGATACGCTCGCGATTATCGCCGGTGTGATCATCATTATCCTTGGCCTGCACTTTCTGGGCATTTTCCGGATCGGCCTTCTGTTTCGCGAGGCCCGGTTTCAGACCGCATCGAAGCCGGCGGGATTTCTCGGGGCATATATCGTCGGTCTTGCGTTTGCGTTCGGCTGGACCCCCTGCGTCGGGCCGGTGCTGGCCGCGATCCTGATGGTCGCGGGCATCGAGGGATCGGCGGGGCGCGGCGCGCTGCTGCTCGGGGCCTATGCACTCGGGATCGGCATTCCGTTTCTGCTGGCGTCGCTGTTCTCCGGCCCGTTCATGCGGCTGATGGCGCGGCTGCGCAACCACATGGGCACACTCGAAAAGGTGATCGGCGGCGCACTTGTGCTGACCGGCGTGCTGTTTTTGACTGGCGGCATGCCGCGTATCGCGGGCTGGCTGCTGGAAACATTTCCCGTTTTTAGTTCATTCGGCTGACGCGACAGAGGGAGGCGCACTTGCCCAAGAACAACAACCATCTGACCCGGCGACATGCGATCGCCGCGCTTGGCGTCGGCGCCTTGAGCCTGCGTGCCGCGCCATCGTTCGCGAAGGCGACGCTCGGCGATGACGGCATCTATCACATGGACTGGTATCTCGAGAGCTTTCTCGATGTGTCCGAGGATCTCACCGGCGCGACCGCAAAGGGCAAGCGCTTCGCGATCATGTGGGGCCTCAAGGGCTGTCCGGCCTGCAAGCGGATGCACGAGGTGCACATGATGGACCCGAAGATCGAGGCTTACATCCGCGACAATTTCGAGATTTTGCACCTCAATCATATCGGCGCGCGCGAGGTCACGGACTTCGACGGGCGCAAGCGCAGCGAGAAGGCTTTTGGCGAGGCCTACGGCATCCGCTTCACGCCGACCATCCAGTTCTTTCCCGAGAAGACCGACGGGCTTGCAGCGCTGAAGGGGCAGGCGCGGGAAGTGGCCCGCATGCCGGGCCTGCTGGAGCCGACGGAATTCCTCGCCATGTTCCGTTACGTGCGCGAGAAGGGATATGACTCCGCGCCGTTTCCGGAATGGCTCAAGCGGCAGGCGTGAACTTTTTATCCCTCGCCACGAGGAATATAGCGAGCAGCGCAGGATCTCTTCGTGTCGTCCCCGCGAAAGCGGGGGCCCATACTCCTTCAGTCTTCGATTGGGGAGAGTTGTTGGGGCAATCTTCTCGCTGTTATCACGACGTTTGGTGGTTATGGGTCCCCGCCTGCGCGGGGACGACGATTGAGTGTGTGGCGAGCGTCTCGCGATATTTACAATTGTCATCACCGGGCTTGTCCCGGTGATCCCGATCAGGTGAGCACGGTGCCTTCGTTATCGGGATGGCCGGGACAAGCCCGGCCATGACATCGAAGGTGTGGTTGCCTTCGGTGGCTCATCGTCATCTGTCAGATCCAATTTTCAAACAGCCACTTTCAAATAGCCACGCGTATTCGTTCTCGCGCCACGCGAGGTGAGCTTTTAGTTCTGCCCCTCAAATCATAAGGGGCATGGAGCGCCGCGAGGCGCAAATGTGTTGTTTCGCTTCCGGCATCGCGTGCGAGGCGATGATTGTCCGGAAACGCATCGCCTCACGGCGCTCCATTCGCGGCGATTTTGGGCGAGGGGACCGTACTTCCGGATGGGACGGGCGAACCCTGATCCGGTCAGCTTTCGCTGCCTTCATCCGCATCCCGTGCAGCCGCGAACGGCAGAGCCACGTAGTTGGCCCGGACGGTGACCCCAGCCTCCCGGACGCAACGGGTGCGAACCGTGCGCGCGGGCGCCGCATCCTGCTCCGCTTCAAAGCGCCCTCGAGAAGCGCCCCTCACGAACAGGACGCTATGGAATATATTCCTAGACCGGAAAATGTCAAGATGTGGCGTCATCCTGCGGTGCCAGCCGCGTTTGCGGCGAGCCTTGAAGGATGCGGGGAGAAATACGGCCAACGCCGTCGTCCTTCGAGGCTGGCCATAGCGCGTCGAAAGACGCGCGTAACCGCGCTTATGGCTCGCACCTCAGGATGACGGTGATGCCATTCCCCGCG
>CAZQMD010000241.1:0-7705 GCA_964594185.1 uncultured Afipia sp.
AGCTATTCGCAAGATTGGATCGTTTGACGGAGCGGTGTGTTTAACGACGAGGTCGCTCGGCTGCGCAAGGTCGAGGCAATACTTTGCAGCAGCGTGTAGACTCGTCACAATCGAGTCAGCCTTGAGTTGATTCGTACTTGTGGAAAGGTCTTCCGCCTTCCAGTAGCAGATCAAGATCTTGGCCTCAGGAATTTTGCGACGCAGCTTTCGAACAACATGACGAGTGAATGCGGGGCTTTTTTCATCCAGTGACGAGATGCAAATCAAAGCAACTCCTTCTCCCTCAAGACGAAAAATTCCACCGCCAGCGATATCGTCTTTTTTTGCGATGCGAGCTCCTAATCCGTGTTTAGACAATATCTGAACAAGAATCCGGGCGGCAGCTTCGTCAAGATCTGTCCGCTCAGCGATACAGAGTACGGGGTGATCGCTTTGCCAAGATTGTGGGAGTCCTTCGCGAATGATAAACGGAAGTTCTGGCATCGGTGCTGATGCATTGATAGCGTCTTCCGCTTCAGCGTCGTCGGTGTCTCCGTGCCGCGCATCGTCGGGCTGGTCGGAAAGATCGTCGATTAAGTCAACAATGTTATCTCTAATATCTTGCAGACGGGCGGGTGGAAGCCGTTCGCGCTTTAAATCGCTTTGAGCGAGTTTCAGCCCATTGAGCGCTACTTCCTCGTAATATTCGGACAGAGTACGTTCCTTCAGATATTCTTCCGCTTTTTCGACTGCTTCGCCGGGATCGTTAGCTAGCATTCGCTGATAGAATATCTCTGGAGGCGATAGTGCCGGACGATCCCCGAACAAGATGTCGAAGATTTTCAGGCTTTCCACATGATGTCCCAGAACAACGAGGCAAATCGTCAAAGGAGTTGCCAGTACGAGACCGATTGGACCCCATAGCGCGGTCCAGAAAGTTGCTGAAACCACTACAGCAAAAGGAGAAAGACCGCTGCTGTGACCAAATAGCATGGGCTCGATCACATGTCCCACGAGTATATCCGCGATAATGATAAGACCGACGGTCCAAAGTAACATCGACCATCCCGGGTCGACGGCGACGGCGAGCGTTAGTGGAAAGAACGCAGCTACAAATGCGCCGATGTAGGGCACGAAACGCATAATGCCCGCAAGAATACCCCAGAGGATTGCGCTCGGGACACCGATCATAGCTAAGCCGACCCCAATCACAATGCCGAAGGCGGTATTCAATCCGAGCTGAGATAAAAATAAGCGGCTCAGACGTGAGGTGGCATCATTAATCGCCGAGGTCGACGCTTGAAGATCGTTCGCACCTGTTAGTTTGATCAAACGATTGCGGAGCTCTTCACGTTGAAAGAGGATGAAAACGACAAAAATAATGACGATGCCCACAGTTGCCATGGGCCGAAGTAGGGGTGTGATTAGGGACGCAATGCTCTCTAGTGCTGTCGGCGGGGGAGTGCGTACTTCGACCGGGATAGGTTTGGTCTGATCTGCCTGAACTCCCGTTCCTGGAATTTCAGCGTCAATGTCGTTGGGTTTGTTCAGCTCCTTCCCCAGATTCTGCAACACGTTTGCCGCGCGCTCCAGAGGTCCCACAGTCGCGACGCTACGTAGCGACGAAATCTTCTCCTGCATGGTCTGTTGATAGCCTGGCAAGCCGTTTGCCAGTTGCGTGATTTGCGAGGCAATCAGACTACCAAGCGCAAATATCGCCAGAAACGCTGCCAAGACGACAATAGGAACTGCAGCTTTCCGCGATACATTCCAAGCCTCGATACGTTCTGCGAGGGGAGCCAGTACAAAACTCAGAAGGACGGCCAAGGCAATTGGAACGAAGATCTCCCGGCCGACATAGAGAGCTGTGATGACAAGCCCTGCTAAAATCCCCGCTGACACGCTGAAATTATGCTGGATAGGCAATTCATCTCGCGGAGAGCTTACCTCGCCTTGGCGCAATGACGTTCTCCCAAGCCATGCAGAATCTGCCATTTTTAGAAATCGACGTCGTGTCCTTAGGTTCCATTCCGCTGAACTATTGGGAAATGACCAATTTATTTGCAACGGATCTTGCACCCGTCAGGTAGGCTAAGCGCGGGATTTACTGTTAACAATGACGGCTATGAAAGCTTTACGTTCGGCTCTCGCTTCCAGACTCGAAGCTTTCCAATTGTGGCGACAAATTTTCGCCATGACTTTTCCTGCGGATTGATCTGTGCCAATTCCGAGAACGAAATGTTGTTCCAAAAGGAGTGACGGAGCAGTCAATGGCCGACGGATGATCTTATAGCTAAGCGCGACAGTCAAAACTGCCAACGACAATGCAGCAAAAAGCCCGGCGCTAGGCCGGACTTCCGGTAATCTCGGATTTAGGTCAGATCAGTAATTGGCCACAACCGGGCCACCCCAGTTGAAGCGGTAAACGAGAGATGTACTGATCGTCTGAACGGCAGGTTTGACAAAAACAAACTCTGGGGTTCCGCCGCCAGCTCGCAGTACTGAGGTCATATCGTATTTAGCGTAACGATACTCACTCTTCACAAACCAGCCAGGCGCTGTCAGGCCGAATAGGTCAAGAGAGTGTTCAACGCCAGAGCCGATGAAATAGCCATCGCGAGTGATCGCGGGCAGCGAACTACCTGCGGGCACACCGGTCGAGGCGTCCACCAAGTTTCCGCCTTGGAATTCTGCATGGCTATAACCAGCGTTGACATACGACAGGACGTTCGGGGCAACGAGGTAGCCGAGGCGAGCGCCTGCTGCGTAACTGCGATTGTTGTTCAGCGAACCGCTTTCCAGCCTGTTCAGAAGAAATATGTCGCCTTTTATGTCTCCGAACTGCGCGTCGCCAAATACACCAGCGACCCAAGAAGGATGAAACTGCCAGTCAAAGCCGCCGCTGACCGTGCCGAAATAGTCTCGGCCTCCGACGCGATATTGTTCATTCGCGCCCGTGCTGAACGTATTAGCGTCAAACAAACCATAGCCGCCGCCACCGCCAACGTACATTCCGGTCCAGTTCACCGGTGCAGCCGCAGGCGCTGATCGTGTTGTAGAGGCCGCACCGGCGCCGAATCGATAGACAAGCTGCGTTGTGAATGTTTGTTCGATGGGTTTGAAGGAAAGGCCGGATGTGGGGCCAAGAGCCGGATAACCGACAAGTTTGCGGTCGTATTCCGAAACTCGATATTCGCTCTTCAGGAACCAGCCGGGCGCATTGATGCCGAAGAAGTTTAAGGAGTTCTCGACGCCGCCGCCAACGAACCAGCCATCGTATTCTGCGTCGGGGACGATTACGATACCTGTACGCGACAATTTGCCAGCCGTGTACTTTGTATGCGCGTAGCCTGCATTCACGTAGGTCAGGACATTCGGAGCAACCAGGTAACCAAGCCGGCCACCGACTGCATAGCGTTCGGTACTCTTGGCATCGACACTGCTCTGAAAGCTCCGATCCACAATTGCGCCATTCAGATCGCCAAACTGTGCGTCGCCGAATACGCCCAGCACCCACGATGGATGGAACTGCCAATCGAATCCGCCACTCACCGTGGCGAAATAGCCGCTTCCGCTTGTGGTCAATTCCCGACCGGTTTGAAGGCCGGTTGCGACTGAATGAGTATCCGCATTCCAGAGGCCGTAACCACCACCGCCGCCAATATAAAATCCCGTCCAATTGACTCCAGGAATAGCCGCGGGCGCTTTCGTGTACGGCTTGGCGGCAATGTCAGCAGCGACTGAAGCTGACGCGAACGCGGTGCTGGCGACGAGCGCAGCAAAAAAGGATCGCATGAAATTCCCCAAAAAATAATGCAATAAAGAAGCTTAGGATAACGCTGAGTCGGAATGACGGATACTTGGAACCGGGGGCAGAAGCGAGAACTCGGGCGGGAGTGTCTTATCTGCAACGGTGAATGTCCGCCGTCATCGGCCGAAGGCTGGCAAGTCTGGTTGGACCCCGCTACGGCGAGGTATTTCCCTGCGCTCGGCGCTTGCTTACAGGCGCACCACCGTCGCGCACTGCGATTGTTTGGAACGACATATCTTCCTCCTCGTTGGATACGCCTCAACAGAGGAGTTACAGATGAAGAACGTGATTATTGCAGCAATAGCTGTTGGCCTTCTCGCTTCGCCGGCAATAGCACAGGTTAATCAAGGTCAGGGCGGCGCACCAAGTGCTCAGTCCGGCGGAACGATCGACAATCCGCGCACTAATATGGATAAAGGCGCAAACAGCGGCTCACACAAGGACACCGCGGCACCTCACTCGACGACTGGCACCGCACCCGCACCATCTGGAAACAATCCGGCACAGGGTAACGCTGGCAGATCCGGCGGCGAGGGCGGTAGCGGCCGTTGATTTCTAAGACCATAAGCACGGTTCAAGATAAGAAAGGCCCGCCTACCAGGCGGGCCTTTACACGAGGAGTGCGTCCGTCCTACGTAGCTTCGGCCGCTTTTGCGTGCAGGTTGACTTCGGCTTCTGCCAACTGCGTAAGAGTGCTGTCAGTGTTTTTTTCTTCCTTCAGGGTCGCGTCGAGAAGGCGCACGGCATCCTTGTAGCCGAGCTCTTTCGCCCAACATCGCAGCGTCCCGTAGCGTGAAATTTCATAGTGCTCGACGGCCTGAGCCGCCGCCAGGAGGCCGGCATCCAAGGCAGGCATCCCTTTGTATTCGTCCATGATCTCCTTTCCCTCATCTAGGATACCCATGATCGCGTCGCAGGTTTTCCCGCGAGGGTTTTCGTCGATCGATGCAAATACCTGCTCAAGCCGACTAATCTGCTCATCGGTCTCGGATTCATGTTTTTCGAATGCGGCTTTGAGTTTGGGCGACTGGGCCGCCTTCGCCATCTTCGGCAGAGCTGACAGGATTTTCTTCTCGGCGAAGTAGATGTCTTTCAGAGTATCGAGAAATAAGTCTGCGAGTTCTTTTTGTTTAGCCATGCTTCGCTCCTGTGGGGGATGTTGCGGCATAGCAATTCTCTGTATTTTACAAGGTTCCGCAGATTTTCAAGGCGCTCCTGAAGTGTTGTCGACTCGATAGGCCGAAAAGCCCGCGTCGTGGAGAGGGGATACCGACGCGGGTGAGTGGGCGGGTACGCAGAATGTCCGAACATTGAATTCGTACGGATGTTCCGCAGGATGTCCTTGCTGACCGATCCCTTCACCTCAATTTCAGATCATTGATCAATTGATCAAGCGAGGCGTCGTTGAAACCATAAGGATACGCAACCGCAGAGCAACGGTGTCCTTGGGGAGTGGTCACCGGTTGAGCCCTGATCGGCAAAAATAGAAGGTATTCGTGTCCTCAATTCTTAAGCCCGACCCTATCTCGCGAACCTTCGTATTTGTCGCGGTAGCTGGAGCCATGTGTCTGTTTGGCGTGATTTTATACGCACTGTTTGCGTGAGGTAACGCGATCTGAGGAAGTCGTTCGAGGCAAGGTCTCAGGAAGGTAAGTAATGCCGCATTTGACATCGAAGAGTTGGAAAGCTGACGAACTCGAGCAATTCGAACGAATGTTGAACAATGGGGCAAGCCCGCTGCGCCTAGCTGCTAAGTTCAAGCGCAGTGTGGTTGCCATTCGGCAGCGGGCCCGATTAATGGGGAAGACATTTCCTCGGAAACCCCGCTTCTCATTTAAGAAATCTGGTGGCGCGTAAAGTTACGTGGCCGTCATATGCAGGTAGCTGGGATCAAACTCGCCTATTGAGAACAGTTTCGATGGGTTTTGAACATTGAGTTTTCCGTTGGTAAGCGTAGCTGCGCCGCTTTTCCTGAGAGTTGCCAGATGACGGCTCACTGTTGCGATGGACATTCCAACTGTTTCGCCCAGTTGGGTCTGGCTAATCGGTAATGCACAAACAGAATCTTTGGTGAGTTTGTTGAATCTTGCGCGGTAGAAAAATTCTGAGAGCAGATGCGCAATTCTAGCGGCGCCGGCACGGGCTCCGATGTTTGTTATCGCGGCTCGAAAGATCGAAGCATCTATGAGGGTCTCTCGCCAAATGGCGAATCCGACGTTCGGTCTTAATTTAAAGATTTTGATAAGTTCAGCGTGCGGGACCGCGCAAAAGGCCGCCGGTCCGACGGCGCACACTGCATGATCCATCACCTCCAGAAACAGGCCCTGAGCATCCGGCATATCGCCGGCCATATGAAACGATAAATATTGGCGCCGGCCTCCGCTCAAGTTTTGATATCGAGCGGCAACCCCCTCAACTAAAATTGCGGACTCCGTAGGCTTGTCGCCCTGCCGGATGAAATCTTGGTCGCTTTCGAGTTCGCGATAGTGACAACTTAACAATCTGATGGTTGATTTATCCGCGCCGTCTAACCGCGAATGGCGCTCCAATTTTGTAATGAGGGCGTCCATAGGTTTCATAAATGAGAAATGCCTTTCAACACGCATCCGACTTAAGCGAGGCTCTAGGAGAACCGAGCGCTCAGCTCCTTGCGTACGGCTACAGCTAAGTTGCCTACTTTGTTAATGGCCGTTTTGAGTTCCTCGCGGCCAATCCCAAGGTGCTTTGCGCGATGCGCTGTAAAAGTCACTAGGCCCTATGTTCGTTCCCAATATGAGGCAGTGTGATATCGATTTAAGAGAACTTGCGTTGATCGCGGAGAGGGTGATATCGCGAGTTCGCCACGATCGAGGTAATTCGAAGGTTGTCGATCTTTGGAACAGTTTCTGTAAGAGCGGTCCGCGCCTAAGAGAAACCCCGCCGTAGCGGGGTTGAAATTTAACCGGGCCAGCTTGTGCCGTACCAGTCGTCGATTTCTTTCTTGGTTTGATCTTAGCATAGCCATATCGCTCTTGGATCTTACCTTCGAGCTGTTCGCGCTTGCCGTTGATCTGATCGAGGTCATCGTCAGTGAGCTTTCCCCACTGTTCCTTGACCTTGCCCTTAACCTGCTTCCAGTTTCCTTCGACCTTGTTCCAATCCATAACAATCTCCTTTGTGGGCCCGGACAACATTCAGATATCGCCCTTGTTCCGGCGCTACTGGTCGCAGCGTGACGTCAACTAATCGTAATCCAAACTGGAGCATGATCGCTCGCTCCAACTTCGCCGCGCACATCTGCATCCACGCCGCCTGCTAGGAGCCGAGGTGCGACGGCTTTACTGAGAAGAAAGTGATCCAGTCGGAGACCGTCGTCACGGTCGTAACGGTTTCGCCAATAGGTCCAGAAGGAATAGACGCGATCATCGCCGTAAACGTCCCGGATAGCATCAATCCATCCCTTTTTTGTCAGGGCTTGGAATGCTTTCCGCGGGGCGGGCTGAACAAGAGCATCTTTGGACCAAGATTTAGTCGGGTAAATATCGAGGTCGGTGGGCGCGACGTTGTAATCGCCTGCAAGGATCACTGGATGACCTCGCTTTTGTAAGTGGGCTGCGTGACGCGCCAAGCGAGCAAACCACGCCATTTTGTATTGAAACTTGGGACCGGGCTGGGGATTGCCATTCGGTAGGTAAAGGCAGCCGATCACGATCCCGCTGATTGCAGCTTCGATATATCTCGCTTGGTCGTCAGAAAGATCGCCAGGAAGTCTACGGTTCGTAATTATGGGCGGTTCTCCCCGAGACAAGATCGCCACGCCGTTCCAGGATCTTTGTCCTTCCCAAACGGCCGAATATCCGGCCTTCTTTAGTTCCGCCTCGAGGAAGTCCTTCGCCTCGCACTTTAATTCCTGCAGGCAAACAACGTCAGGTTTGC
>CAZQMD010000242.1:0-7702 GCA_964594185.1 uncultured Afipia sp.
CCAGTCGGTCATCGTCGCATTGAATGCAGTGAAGCTGCCCGCAACGCTGGCGTCGATGGCGGTGTCGGCGGCGGCTTTGACAAGATCCGCTCCGGTCGGCCCCTCGATGGTGTTGATCCAGTTTCCAGACAACCCTGTCTTGGCATCGACCACCAAAATCAGGGCGCGCCGCAGTTTCACCGCCTGCCGCGGAGAGATCGGCCCATACGGCGTATCCGATGATAGCCGCGCGATGGTCATGCCCGCCAGGCCATAGTTATCGACAAGTCCGCCATCGAGCAGCTTGATGTAAGGCATCGAACCATCGTGATACCGGCTGATCGCCTTGGCGAACGAGCTCAGCATCGGCGGCGCGTTGGTATTGTCACGCGCACGCACGATCCACTGTGGCAGCCGATCGTTGCACTTTCCGGGGAACGTCTGGATCACAACCGGCGCGAAGGCGACAGGAACAGCCGCCGAAGCCGCTACAGCGTTCGCGAGCGGATATTCCGACAGATTGGAGCACATGGCGCCGAACGCCACGGCGCCAAACACGAATGGCGTGCGATTGTAGATATCAGAGGCGTTGATCCAGACCTGCGGCCGGCTTGTTGCGCCCAGGTCACGGAACGTCGCGCCTTCAAATAAGTTCGCGTCGAGCCAGCGGGGAAATCCCGTCGAGTCGTTGATGCCACCGGCGACCGCACGAGAAAGGGTTGCGAGGGTCAGGTTTGTCTGCAACCCCTCTTCCGCATTGCGCAGGAGAAACCGTTCGCGAAAATCGGCAAGCGCAGCCCGCTTCCGCAGGCCATAGTAGGCCGCTGTGACCGAACCGCCTGACACACCGGAAACAAACTCGACCCGATCGATCATCGGCCCCTGCGCACCGCGGACCGGAATGCGCTCCATCTCCTTCAGCACGCCGTAGGAAAACGCGGCGGCGCGCGTTCCACCGCCAGAGAAGGACAGTCCGATGATGGTGTCTTCGTTGTTTGTCGTCTCGCCGAAGCCGATATTTCCTCTGTCAGAGAGACTATCGGATCCCGGCAGATTGACCGGCGCATTTTGAATCGACGCGCAGCCGAGCAAGACGCCCGACACAAACGCAACACCTACGAGAGGCCGCACCCAACGCATCGATCACCGATCCCACCGGCAGTTATCGCCGCCGACGGTTAATGAAAACATACCACGACCCTTCAGGCATTCGACGGACAAAGTGGTGAATACAAGGCGGGCCGACTGGCCAACAACTGGCCAGCCCTTCCCATCAATATTTCGCTGATGGGGTCTCCGATCCGGACAGGTGCCGGTCCTCGTAGGCGATCGACCAGTCGATCAGCTTGCGCCAAAGTGCCTCTGCAAGATCGGGCGGCATACCAGCCGCTTCTGCTTCCCGGCGCACATTGGCGACGACACCCTCGATCCGTTCAGGAATAGCGGCAGGGAGATTGTCGCGCGCCTTCACTGCAATCACCTGATCCAGACATCTTACTCTTTTGGCAAGCAGTGCAACGAGATCGCGATCAATCCGATCGATAACAGCGCGCAGATCGGCAAGACCATCTTGCCCCGCGCCCATCAAGCCCACCACTTGTTCGCGCTGAAACTTCCCGCCGCCTGCTCGATCACCTCGCCGAGGGAGAACAGCGTCTCCTCGTCGAAGGGGCGGCCAATCAGTTGCAGGCCAAGCGGCAGTCCCTGCTTGTCCTTGCCTGCGGGCACGGCAATGCCGGGAAGTCCGGCCATGTTCACCGTCACCGTAAAGATGTCGTTGAGATACATCTCGATCGGATCGGCGTTGCCCTTTTCGCCGACGCCGAATGCCGCCGACGGCGTTGCCGGTGTCAGGATGGCGTGGACGCCCTTGGCGAACACGTCCTCAAAATCCTTCTTGATTAGCGTGCGGACTTTCTGCGCGCGCAGGTAATACGCGTCGTAGTAACCGGCCGAGAGCACATAGGTGCCGATCATGATGCGACGGCGGACTTCCGGACCGAAACCCGCCGCGCGGGTATTCTCGTACATCTCCGAGATATTCTTGCCGTTGACGCGCGCACCATAGCGTACGCCGTCATAGCGCGCGAGATTGGACGACGCTTCAGCCGGCGCGACGACATAATAAGCCGGCAGCGCGTACTTGGTGTGGGGCAGCGACACCTCGACAAGCTCCGCGCCCGCGGCCTTCAGCCAGTCCGCACCCTGCGCCCACAACTTGTCGATTTCGCCGGACATGCCGTCGAGGCGATATTCCTTCGGAATACCGATCTTCATGCCCTTCACCGATTGGCCAACAGCGGCCTCGTAGTCCGGAACGGGACGATCGACCGAGGTCGTATCCTTCGGATCGTGACCGGCCATCGACCGCATCAGGATCGCAGTGTCGCGCACAGTGCGCGCGAACGGTCCGGCCTGATCGAGCGACGAGGCAAACGCCACGATGCCCCAGCGCGAACAGCGGCCGTAAGTCGGCTTGATGCCGACGATGCCGGTGAATGCTGCGGGCAGGCGGATCGACCCGCGGGTGTCGGTGCCCTTTGCACCGAGACAGAGATTGGCCGCGACCGCAGACGCCGACCCGCCCGACGAGCCGCCGGGGACGAGATTGGCATCCGAGCCTTCACGCCGCCATGGATTGAGCACCGGTCCGAAGGCGGAGGTCTCGTTGGACGAACCCATCGCGAACTCGTCGCAGTTGAGCTTGCCCAGCATCACCGCGCCGTCACGCCAAAGCTGCGACGTCACAGTGGATTCGTATGGCGGGATGAAGTTGCCGAGAATTTTTGAGCAGGCCGTCGCGCGCACGCCCGTGGTTGCGAACAGGTCTTTCACCCCGAGAGGGATGCCGGCGAGCGGCCCCGCATCGCCCTTGGCGATGGTCGCGTCAGCCGCCTTCGCTTGCGCCCGCGCCTGCTCCGGCGTTTCCAGCACATAGGCATTGAGCACACGCGCTTTCTCGATTGCGGCGAGATGCGCGTCGGTCAGTTCCAGTGCCGTGAAGGATTTCTGCGCGAGGCCCTCGCGGGCGTCGGCGAGCGTCAGTGAAGTCAGATCGGTCATTTATTCTTCAATCGGATCGCAGATAAAAGGAGACTTCTTCTTTTCGGCTTGCGCCGCTTCGGCTTCGAGCATGTCGATCACCGCATCGATGGCCTTGTCGGGATCGACATTCTTTCCCTGCCGCTCCATCTCATCGAGATAAGTCATGTAGGCCGCGTAAGCCTTCTCATCGCTGCACAACAGGCACATGGCATTTGCCTCGCGGGGTTATTCGACCACTTTCGGCACCAGGAAGAAGTGGTCTTCAGTCGCCGGCGCATTGGCCAGAACCTTGTCCGGAATCTCGCCGTCGGTCACGACGTCTGCCCGCTTCCTCATATCCATCGGCATCACCGAGGTCATCGGCTCGACGCCGTCGATATTGACCTCGGTCAGTTGCTCGACGAAGGCCAGCATCGCGTTCAGTTCGCCCTGCAGATGAGAAACTTCCTCATCCTTCACGGCGATCCGCGCGAGATGCGCGATCCGGCGGACGGTGGCGGCATCGACTGACATATTCTGGAGGCTCCGGAGACGGCTCTGTTCAGCCGCCCTCATAGAGCATTCGGCGAGGATCGCCAACGCCAAATAAGTCGCGGACGCCTCGCGTTTGATAAATTAGTGAAATATTGTCAATGGCTTGCGGAAATTCACAAGGACGGAGCCCGGAGCGGGTCAAGTCCGGAGACGGGCCTCACGCAACACATCGAATGGAGAATGATTATCCTCGGCGAACAAAGTGATTGCGCATTGAATGTGTTCGACGCCGTCACCGTTCGCGGTAAAGGGCAACAGCAGGCGCTCATAATGCACCGTGACACCATCGGCGTTCCGCACCGGCGTCGATGTGAAAGACGGCATGCGCCGATCCAGCACCAGCCGGTAGGTCTGTAATCCTCGCTCACGCACCGCAGGCGCCATGATCTCATCGAGAAAAAGGCCGGTACAATCGCGATTGTGCATCTTGTTGAAATCGGCGCCCTGAAACCGGATCAGATAAGACGGGTTTCCGTCGCGCCAGACCACATCAAGCAGCATCAGCTTGTCGCGAACACGCTCAAGCTCCTCGCCCTGCACGGCGATAACATGAGGAAGCTCGGCATCGCCCTTCCAGCGCTCCCACGACTTCAACATACCAATTTGCTGGACGCAGCGGATATTGCCACGGCCTTCGAAATCTAAAACACCTTGATGATTCACGAGACTTCCAGGCAGGCAGGATTAGGACGAGTAACTAGCAAGTGCCGTGCCGGTATTAACAGCCCGCCTTTCGTTTTATTCCGAAAGTTCCCGCAAACGGCTGAGTGCTTCGGCCGCAAGCGTGCGCGTAAGATCCGCCGCACCGAGCTGACGGCCAAGCGCCACCGACTGGCCGGCCCAGAGATTGGTAAAATCCACCCGTCCCAGCTTCTCTGCCGCGGCCTTGAGCGGCCCGAGTGCCGTCGCAGCGTGCGGAAACGCGGGCGCATCCGGCGACACTGGCCCGACCTCGCGCATCAGACGATTCGCGACGCCCCGCGCAGGACGACCCGTCATCACGTTAGTAATGACAGTGGCTTCGTCCGACGCAGCGGCGAGCGCAGCCTTTCCCAAGGCGCTGGCCTTGGATTCCGGCGTCCGCAGATAGGCCGTACCGATCTGTACGCCAGACGCACCAAGTGCGAATGCGGCTGCAATCCCTCGCCCGTCGGCGATTCCGCCCGCGGCAATCACAGGCACCCGCACCGCATCCACCACCTGCGGCACCAGCGACATTGTGCCCGGCTGAGCCGCGATGTTCTCCGTCAAAAACATTCCGCGATGACCGCCCGCCTCGGCGCCCTGCGCGATCACGGCATCGGCGCCATTCCGCTCAAGCCAGACCGCTTCCTTCACGATGGTCGCGGACCCAATGACAATGGCCCCGGCCGCCTTGACGCGCTCCAGCAGCGCCTTGTCCGGCAAACCGAAATGAAAGCTCACGACCTCGGGCTTCAACTCCTCGACCAGTTCACACATCTGCGCATCGAACGGCGCGCGATTGGCGGCGTTCACACTCATGCTCGGATCGAGTCCGAGTTCCTGATAGTAAGGCGTAAGCCGCTTGCGCCATCCAGATTCGCGGACGGCATCGGCCTCGACCGGTGTATGGCAGAAGAAGTTCATATTGAGCGGCACGCTGACACGCTGACGAAAAATCTGAACCTGTTCGCGCGCCTTCTCGGCCGAGATCATCGCGCAAGGCAACGAACCAAGTGCCCCGCCCTCCGCCGCACCGATCATGACATCGACGTCCTGAACACCGGCCATCGGTGCCTGAACGATCGGCACATCGATTTTGAAAAGATCGAGAAGTCTGCGGTTAGGCCACATGGTCTTTCTCATTCATGTTGGAGTGGCGGATACTCTTTTGCAGGTAACTTTAGCTATCACATCGCGCGATCCGGCATTCGGCATCAGGCTGTATCGCCTGAGGCGCGTGCGCTCAACCCAAGCGTAAGATTGCTCGCTGCCAGCGCAAACGCAGCGAGCAGGCTGGGCCAGGTCAAATTACCGTGGAACAGATTCACGGTGAGAGGTCCGATGATTTGCCCCAGCGCAAAGGCTGCCGTGAATGCAGCGATCAGCCGTGGCCCCTGTGTCCCGCCCATGCGCCGCGCTTCCTGAACACCGGCCATGGTGATGACCATGAACGTCCCGCCGACGCATATTGCAGAAAACAGCAAAACATAGAGATTGGTCGCGAGCACCGGCGCAATCACCCCGATCGCAAGGACCCATTGCCCATAGGCCCAAAGCCGCCGTGGCGAATGCCCCGGAAAAAACCGCACCGCAAGCGCTGTCGATACCGCAGCCGCAGCTCCGAACACCGGCCACACCCAGCCGAATATCGCGGGATTGGTGATGACCTCCCGCGCCAACGCCGGAAGAAACGTCGCGGGAATGATGTAGCCGTAGCCGAACGCGCCATAGCAAAGTGCCGCGATCCACGCCTGACGCGACAGTGGCGTGTGTCCTCCTTTAGCAGCTACAGGAGGCTGCGCCGCATCAGCCGCAAGCCGGCGCCACAACGCGAACGTGAAAGCAAAGGCGATCGCGCCGAGCAGGACCCATGTCGCCCGCGATCCCCATGCTGTCACACCGGCAATGAGGCTTACCAAACCGGCAAAACAGATGCCGATTCCCACGCCCGAGAATATCCGCCCCGACCAAACCGCTTTTCCCAGATGCGATAGAATAGGCATCGCCCAGGCCGACACACCGACCAGAACCAAGGCGCTCGCCGCACCCGCCAGGAAACGCAGCATGAGCCACAGCCAGAAATTATTCGTCAGCGCCATACCGAGCGTAACGACCGCAATCGATATCAGGCCCCACAGGATTGCCCGCGCGGGATGCGGCGGCGCCGAGATGCAGATGACCGCTCCCGCCAGATAGCCCACATAATTTGCCGTCGCGAGCCAGCTTCCCTGCACGAGAGTCAGGCCTACATCCTGTTGCATCAACGGCAATAAAGGCGTGAACGCGAAGCGGCCAATGCCCATCGCGACGGCCAGACCGATCAGTCCCGTCCATACCGCAGCGACAGCCGTGGGTGTGGAAACAGTAGTGTGTGCGGTCGTGGACGACATGACAGACCTGACGGTGCGGCGTCTGGGAGAGCGGAAAGCGGAACTGATGTTTCCGCATGTCCCGTCTTGAATCCGTTTCGCAGAATAGTACGCTGCTTTCAAATTCCTGAATAATGAATAATTGAGAACATGTTATTCTCTATTCAGAAACACGATAAGTCCCCTCCATGGAGGCCACGATGAATTTCGCCGACTTGCAGATCTTCAAAACCGTTGTGGAAGAAGGCGGCATCGTCAAGGCCGCGCAGAAACTGCACCGCGTACCATCCAACATCACCACGCGCATCAAGCAGCTTGAGACCGCGGTGGGCATTCCGCTGTTTCACCGCGATCGGCAGCGCCTGCATCTGTCGCCGAGCGGCGAGTTGCTGCTGGGTTATGCGTCGCGACTGATTGATCTCTCTGAAGAAGCGCGCCATGTCGTATCGGGCACCGCCCCGCAAGGCGTGCTGAAGCTGGGTGCGCTGGAAAGCACGACCGCCAGCCGCCTGCCCGCCATGCTTGCCGAATTTCACCGGCAATATCCCGACGTGCGCCTCGAACTGACCACCGGCACCAACGACGCGCTGGTCAATGCGGTGACCGAGCGGCGGCTCGATGCCGCCTTTATTGCCGAACGTCCATCGTCGCGCGCCCTCGCGCATCTGCCGGTGTTTCCGGAGCGATTGATGGTGATCTCAAGTCTCGATCATGCGCCTATCAAGAACGCGCGCGATGCGGACGGGCAGAGCCTGATCGCCTTCCCCGAAGGATGCGCCTATCGCCGTTCGCTGCAACGCTGGCTCAGGCGGGACAGCCTGACCACCTCTCGCGTGCTGGAACTGAGTTCATATCACGCGATCGTCGCGTGCGTGGCCGCAGGCGCCGGCATTGCCCTGATGCCGGAAGCGGTCCTCGATTCCATGCCGCAAGCCCGCGTGCGCCGTAACCGCATTCCCCGCGCCCAAAGCGACATCGTCACTCCGCTGATCTGGCGCAAGGGTGAAATCTCGCCGCCGGTCCTGGCTTTGCGGACACTGGTGGCCTCGATCGGCACGGGAGCCAAACGGCGGACGAAGCAAAACGCCTAA
>CAZQMD010000243.1:0-7693 GCA_964594185.1 uncultured Afipia sp.
ACTCGCCGATGCCGAGAATGGCGCCGGTTTCTTCCGCAATCGGAATGAACACGGCCGGTGAGATCGAACCGCGGGTCTTGTGACTCCAGCGCAGCAGCGCCTCGAAGCCGACAACCGTGTCGGTCTGAATGTCGCCCTGCGGCTGATAGACCAGACTGAATTCGCTGCGCGCCACGGCCTGGCGCAGATCGTGCTCCAGCACGCGCCGGTCGTGGACTTCAGCGGCCATCTTGGCCTCGAAAAACCGATAGGTGGCGCGGCCTTCCATCTTGGCGCGATAGAGCGCCGTGTCAGCATGGTTCAGCAGCGTCTCGCGGTTATCCGCGTCGTCCGGGCAGATCGCGATGCCGATGCTGCACGAGGTCATGTTGTCGCTGTCGGATTTGTCGCCGTCGGGCCGGAGCGCTTCAAGAAGCGTGTCGGCGAGCTTTCCGGCCGCTGCGGGATTCGCCAGTCCCGGAACCAGGATGGCGAACTCGTCGCCGCCGAGGCGCGCCACCATGCAGCTTTTGTCGAGCACCGCGGTCACGCGTGACGCGACGGATTGCAGCACCTTGTCGCCGGCGGCGTGGCCGAACAGGTCGTTGACCTCCTTGAACCGGTCGAGATCGAAGCACAGCACCGCGCATTTCTGTCCGCTGTTTACGGCGGCAGCGATTTCATGATCGAGCCGCGCATGGAACGTGCTGCGGTTGGGCAGCGAGGTCAGCGCGTCGTGATGCGCGAGATAGCGGATGTGCTGTTCGGCCTGCTTGCGGGCCTGCAGGTTGCGCACGGCGATGACGTGATGCGCCTGTCCGGCGTAATCGATCGGGCGCAGGATCAATTCCACCGGGATCATCGATCCGTCGGTGTGGCGCAGGTCGGCTTCCACCGGCTGGTTCGGAGAATTCTGCAGCTTCGCGCGGATGTCCGAATCTGGAATAAAAGTTTCGAGTCTGGCGCCGATCAGCTTGTCGGACGATGAGCCGACCAGCTTGGCAAAGCTGGTATTGGCGGTCACGGCAATATCGCCGTCGCAGACCAGCAGGCCTTCGACTGCGGCATTGGCAAGACCGCGCATGCGGTCTGCTTCGCGCGCGGAGCGGCGCTGGTCGTGGATGTCGAGGGCTGCGGCGCCGAGCGCCAGCAGGATAATCGTGAAGCTGGACACCGCGACGCCGACGGCAAGCCAGCCGGTGGGGATCGCGGCCTGAGGAATCGAAATGGTTGGATCGGGAATGATCGCGACCGCGCCCATGGCCGTGAAATGATGGCTGCAGATCGCAAGCGTCAGAAGCAGCGCGCCGGCGATGCGCCAGCGCGGCGAGTTATCATGCAGGCCCGCCGGCAGCGCTGTCGCGCCGATCAATGTGCCGAGCAGGATGGACGCCGCGACAAGCGTCGAATCCCACAGGATGACGCCGCCGATCTGGAAGGCCGCCATGCCGAGATAATGCATCGTGGCAATGCCGCCGCCGACCACCGCGCCGCCGAGCCACGGACCGAGACGCCATCCCGGCAGCATCGCCATGGCGAGGCCCGCCGCAGTGAGCAGGATTGCTGCCGCAAGCGACAGGGCCGTGAGCGCGATGTTGTAGCCGCTCCGAATGCCGGGCGAGTAGGCGAGCATCGCGATGAAATGGGTCGACCAGATGCCGAAGCCCGTCGAGATTGCGGAGATCGCGAGCCAGACCGGACGCATCTGGCGCGTCGCATGGCGCGCGTGGCGCAGCAGGCTGATGGCGGCGAGCGAAGCCAGGGTACAAATGACAGCCGCGAGACCCACGAGCCACAAGTCATGGGCGGTGGCGATACAATTGTAGATCTTGAACATCGAACAGCCTGCACGCGAGAACGAAACGATTGCGTCGGCAGGTACGTCCAATTGCGTAAGAACGCGTAAATTCTGCGGTATGTGTTTGATCGATGCGGCTGCGCGCGCCGAACGTAGATCGCGCGAGCGCATGTGCGCACGGCGAACAAATCGCAAAAGCGCTGCGGCACAGGCGCTACTGTCATGAACAAATCGTCAATTGCCGCCGCGAAGGGCTAACGCGCAATCAACCATGTTGCGAACAGGTCATGATGCCTGTCGTTTTTCTAGCGGTCCGCGCGGCTGACCACATCCATCAGTTCGGCGATCTTGCGACGCTGGTCGGCCTTGTCGCCCGAATTGATCGCATGCTCCACGCAATGCGCGACGTGATCGCGCAGGATTTCTTCCTCGACACGGCGCAGCGCCGTGCGCGCTGCCGCGATCTGCGTGACGATGTCGATGCAGTAGCGATCATCCTCGACCATGCCCGCGAGACCGCGAACCTGACCTTCGATCCGTTTCAGCCTTTTCAGGCACGACGACTTGATTTCCTCTCTCATGGAGGTCTATATACCCCCATAGGGTATATGATGCAAGCAGGGAAATGGGCAGTGGGATCGGACGAAACTCAGAACAAGGGCAGCTGCTGCGGCGGCAGCCATGGCGACAAGCACGGTCACGAGCACCCTCATTCTCATGCCGCAAGCCATGCGCACGTTGATGGTGATCAAGCGGCCAGCATGACCGGCAAGGCGATCGATCCGGTGTGCGGCATGACCGTCACCATCGCGACGGCCAAGCACCGCTTTGCGTATAAGGGGAAGGAGCACTTCTTCTGCTCGGCGGGCTGCCGCACCAAGTTCGAAGGCAACCCGGAAAAGTATCTCGCGCCGAAATCGTCGCAGCCGGACGAGAAGATGCCAGAAGGCACGATCTACACCTGTCCGATGCATCCGGAGGTGCGTCAGGTCGGTCCGGGAAGCTGTCCGATCTGCGGCATGGCGCTCGAACCCGAAACCGTGTCGCTGGATGATGGACCCGATCCCGAACTGATCGATATGACGCGGCGGTTCTGGATCGCGCTTGCGCTCACCTTACCGGTGTTCGTGCTGGACATGACCGCACATCTCGGCGGTGTCCATCTCCTCGAGACGCAGGCCGCGAACTGGCTCGGCTTCGCGCTGGCGACGCCTGTTGTGCTGTGGGCCGGATGGCCCTTCTTCGTGCGCGGCTGGCAGTCCGTGAAAACGCGCAACCTCAACATGTTCACGCTGATCGCGATGGGCACCGGCGTGGCTTATATCTACAGCGTGGTCGCGACGCTCGCGCCGCAAATGTTTCCCGATGCGTTCCGCGATCATCACGGCGCCGTCGCGGTTTATTTCGAGGCGGCCGCCGTTATCACCGTGCTTGTGCTGCTGGGTCAGGTGCTTGAACTGCGCGCCCGCGCGCAGACATCAGGTGCGATCCGCGCGCTGCTCGGTCTCGCGCCGAAGACCGCGCGGCGCATTGGCGCCAACGGCGACGAAGACATCGAGATCGAGTCAATTGCGGTCGGCGATCTGCTCCGCGTGCGTCCCGGCGAGAAGGTGCCGATCGACGGCGCCGTCACCGAAGGCTCTTCGCTGGTGGATGAGTCCCTCGTCACCGGCGAGTCGATGCCGGTGAAGAAGGCGGTCGGCGCGCAGGTGATTGGCGGCACCGTCAACCAGAGCGGCGGTCTTGTGATCCGCGCCGAGAAGATCGGCCGCGACACCATGCTGGCGCGCATTGTCGATCTGGTGGCGCGGGCGCAGCGCTCGCGCGCGCCGGTGCAGCGTCTGGCCGATCAGGTCGCGGGCTGGTTCGTGCCGGTGGTGATCGTGGCGGCGCTGGCGGCGTTCACGGCCTGGGCGGTGTTCGGTCCTGAACCGCGCTTCACCTACGCGCTGGTGGCTGCGGTTACGGTGCTGATTATCGCGTGCCCGTGTGCGCTTGGTCTTGCGACACCGATGTCGATCATGGTCGGGGTCGGGCGCGGCGCGCGCTCCGGCATTCTGATCCGCGATGCCGAGGCGCTGGAGCGGATGGAGAAGGTCGATACACTGGTGATCGACAAGACGGGCACGCTGACCGAAGGCAAGCCGAAGGTGGTGGCGGTGGTCGCGGCCGATGGCATCGAGCGCGGCGAATTGCTGCGGCTTGCCGCCAGTGTCGAGCGCGCAAGCGAACATCCGCTGGCCTTTGCAATTCTCAACGCGGCGAAGGAAGAAGGTCTCGCCCTTTCCGATGTGCAGGACTTCGACTCGCCGGTGGGCAAGGGCGCGGTCGGCACAGTCGATGGCCGCCGTATCGTGATCGGCAATGCCGTCATCATGCAGCAGGCCAACATCGACACGTCAGCGCTGGAGAAGGATGCACGCGGCCAGCGCGAGCGCGGCGCCACCGCAATCTATGTTGCGGTCGATGGCCGTGCGTCGGGCGTGATTGCCATTGCCGATCCGGTGAAGGCGAGTGCGCCGGAAGCGCTGAAGCAGTTGCGCGCGGACGGTCTGCGCATCGTGATGCTGACCGGCGATAATGTGACCACGGCGCAGGCGGTGGCGAAGACGCTCGGCATCACCGAGGTCGAAGCCGATGTGCTGCCGGAACGCAAGGGCGATGTGGTCACCAAGCTGCGCGGAGAAGGCCGCGTGGTGGCCATGGCCGGCGACGGCATCAACGACGCGCCGGCACTGGCGGCGGCAGACGTCGGCATCGCCATGGGCAGCGGCACCGACGTCGCCATCGAGAGCGCGGGCATCACCCTGCTGCGCGGCGATCTGATGGGCCTTGTCGAGGCGCGGCAGCTGTCGCGCGCCACCATGCGCAACATTCGCCAGAATCTGGTGTTCGCGTTCCTCTACAACGCTGCGGGCATTCCGGTGGCGGCGGGCGTGCTCTATCCGGTGTTCGGCATCCTGCTCTCGCCGATGCTGGGCGCAGCGGCGATGGCGCTGTCGTCGGTCAGCGTGATCGGCAATGCGCTGCGGCTGTCGCGGGCGAAGCTTCATTCCTAGCTTCGATCGGGCGATCTGCGGCGCGCATGAAAAAAGGCCGGGCTAAAGAGCCCGGCCTGTTTAGTTTTTGGCCACGTGAGGCCGACACAATCACCTTCCAAGAGGGATAACTGAGCGCGCGTTCCGCTGGAGGAGGGGGACAGTGCGCAGAACGCTCAATCAGTGTGGGGAGAGTATGGTCCGCGATTTCCCGTGCGGACAACTCCGATCCCGGTATGTCAGTCATGCTCAGGATGCGGGCTCAAACACGCGTTTGAACCCGGTCTTTTGACCCTCAAGACGGCCAGCGTTGCGCCTTACTCACGATAAAATCACGGAAAACCTGCACGCGCGCGACGGACTTCAATTCTTCGGGATAAACAAAATACGTATCCAATTGAATCGAGTCGGCCTCGCTGAAAAGCTGGACGAGCCGGTTGTTATCTTCCACCAGATAATCTGGCAGCGCAGCAATTCCGAGGCCCTGCTGGCAGGCGCGCACAAGGCCCAGGATATTATTGACCTTGAACACGGCGTCGCGCGGGCCTGACCCGTTGCGGTTGGCGTCCACCAGCCAGTTCCGGTTCTGCAGGTGCTGCGGCACGTTCTGGTCGCTAAGCACGATGATCCGGTGCGCATCAAGTTCATCGAGCGTGCGCGGCGTGCCATGGCGCTTGACGTATTCCGGCGAGCAATAGGCGTGGAAGCCCATCGAGAACAGTTTGCGCTGAATGAGATCCGGCTGGGTCGGCTTGCGGGTGCGGATCGCCACATCGGCTTCGCGCATCGACAGGTCGAGTTCCTCGTCGGTGACGATCAGCGAAATCCGGATATCCGGATAGAGCGCGGTGAATTCGCCGAGCCGCGGGATCAGCCAGTTGATGCCGACGCCCGGTGTGGTGGTGACCTTGAGGTCGCCGCTCGGCCGCTCGCGGCTGTCGGTCAGCTTGGCGCGCGCCGCCTGCAGCTGCATGAACACGTCATGCGCGGTGCGGAACAGGAGGTCGCCCTGTTCGGTGAGGATCAGGCCGCGGGCGTGGCGGTGAAACAGCGAGACCGCCAGTTCCTGTTCCAGCGCGCTGACCTGGCGGGACACCGCGGACTGCGACAGCCCGAGCTGTTCGCCAGCATGGGTGAAGCTTCCCGCTTCCGCAGCCGCGTGAAAGACCTTCAGCTTGTCCCAATCCATATCGCTTAATCCATCGCGTGTTCGAGGCATGGTCACTCCGCCGCTGCGCGTTCGGTGGCGCTGTGCGCCAGGAAGCGTTCCGCTTCCAGCGCCGCCATACAGCCGAGGCCCGCAGCCGTGACGGCCTGGCGATAAGTTTCATCCGCAACGTCGCCCGCGGCGAAAACGCCGGGGACCGAGGTCGCGGTGGAATGCGGTGCGATTTCTACATAGCCGGACGGTTTGAGTTTCAGCTGTCCGGCGATCAGTTCGGTTGCCGGCGCATGGCCGATGGCGATGAATACGCCGTCGGTAGGATATTCGGTCGTGGCGCCGGTCTTGATGTTCTTCAGGCGGATATGTGTGACCTTGGACGGATTGTCGTCGCCGCGGATTTCGCCGATCGCACTGTCCCAGATCACATCGATCTTGGGATGCTTGAACAGACGGTCCTGCAGGATGCGCTCCGCACGCAGGCTGTCGCGACGATGAACCAGCGTCACCTTGGAGGCGAAGTTGGTCAGGAACAGCGCTTCCTCCACGGCGGTGTTGCCGCCGCCGATCACGAAGACTTCCTTGTTGCGATAGAAGAAGCCGTCGCAGGTGGCGCAGGCCGAGACGCCGAAGCCCTTGAATTTTTCTTCGGACGGCAGGCCGAGCCAGCGTGCCTGCGCGCCGGTCGCGAGGATCACGGCGTCGGCGAGATAGACGTCGCCGCTGTCGGTCGAAATCTTGAACGGGCGTTGGCCGAGTTCGAGCTTGTTGACATGATCGGTGACGATCTTGGTGCCGACATGCGCCGCCTGCTTCTCCATCTGCTCCATCAGCCAGGGACCCTGGATGACGTCGGCAAATCCCGGATAGTTTTCGACGTCGGTGGTGATGGTGAGCTGGCCGCCGGGCTGGATGCCCTGGATCAGCACCGGCTCAAGCATGGCGCGGGCGGCGTAGATCGCTGCCGTGTAGCCCGCAGGCCCTGAACCGATAATGACAACCTTGGCATGAATGGGAGCGGCCATGACGCGACCTTCGGTGACTTTGTTGCATGGAGTGATCAGCGAAGAGGCGGGAAATGCCCGCAAAGGCATCGCTGGGGTGTTAAAAGTGCATGTTCCGAATGTAGGCCATCCAGCGAGCTATGCAAGATATGCAACCCCTCTCGCGAAATTTTCCCCAGCTAGCCAGAAGATAGGTAGCAGACGAAATAAAATTGCGCGAAGCCTGTTCGATGGCTAGAACAGTCCCGAAACCGGCCGGCTGGATGGATTGGACGCGCGTGTCAAAAGATCTCGACGATATCGACCTGAAAATTTTGAATGAGATTCAGGCCGATGGCCGGATCACCAATGTGGAACTGGCCAAGCGGGTCGGCATTTCGCCGCCGCCCTGTCTGCGCCGGGTCCGGACCCTGGAAGAAGAGGGCTACATCCTCGGCTATCGCGGGCTGCTCAACCCCGCCTCGCTCGGTTTCGATGTGACGGTGTTTGCCTCGGTGCATCTGTCTAGCCAGGCCGATGCCGATCTACGCGCCTTCGAGGAATTCGTGCGCAAGGAGCCGCTGGTGCGCGAATGCTGGATGCTGTCGGGCGAGATCGACTTCATTCTCAAATGCGTCGCCCCCGACATGGGCACGTTTCAGAATTTCGTCTCGCACCTCACCGCCGCGCCGCATGTGCGCAACGTGCGGACCTCGCTGGTGCTGCACAATTC